>MGTO01000129.1:0-288 GCA_001799485.1 Desulfuromonadales bacterium GWC2_61_20
GGTGAAATGATCGCGTAGTTTCTGCTGCCGGTGCATCAGCTTTTCAGCCTCTTCCGGTTGCATTCCCAGGCGGGCAGCCAGGGTAGAGCTCTTGAACTCTTCCGATCCGTAGACCCTGAAGTGGTACGAATGCTCGATGTGCCGGCTGATGACCGGCCCCCCCAGTTCGACGATGATCACGTTCCCCGACTCCGCCAGCGCGATTATGTGGCGGGAAAGCATGGTGAAGTATTCATGCTGGCTCTTCCACCGGGGGGAAAACGTGGCCAGGAACTCGTCGAGGATCCG
>MGTO01000129.1:308-12994 GCA_001799485.1 Desulfuromonadales bacterium GWC2_61_20
TTGTCGAGCTGCTTGGCGAGGCACTGCAACGACTGGGCTGCCGCGCCGGTTGAACGTACTGTCGATTACGAGGTGACGATGCAGGACAACGACTCTCAAGCTATTTCGACCTACCTGCGCGAGCATCGGCAGGTCCTGGCGCAAATTGCCGGCGAGCTGGCGCCGAAGATTGCCGCCTGCGCCGAGATGCTGACCGCCCAACTGGCCCTGGGGCATAAAATCCTCCTCTTGGGGAACGGCGGCTCGGCCGCCGATGCCCAGCATTTTGCCGCCGAACTGGTCGGCCGTTTTCGCCGCGAGCGCCGCGCCCTGCCGGCCATCGCCCTGACCACCGACACTTCGGCCCTCACCGCCATCGGCAACGATTACGGTTTCGAGGCGGTCTTCAGCCGCCAGGTCGAAGCGTTGGCTGCCCCTGGCGATGTCGTCATCGGTCTCTCTACCAGCGGCAATTCACCCAACGTCCTCGCCGCCCTGCGTGCCGGCAAAGACCTCGGCTGCCGCACCGTCGGACTCCTCGGCCGCGATGGCGGCAGCATTGCCGGCGAAGTCGAGCTTGCCCTCGTTGTGGCGTCGGCCGTGACGTCTCACGTCCAGGAAGCCCACATCACCATCATTCACCTCCTCTGCGAACTGGTGGAGCGGGCCATGACCGCAGCTCAGGATTGATATGAAGACCCCTGTCCCCCTCGATTTCTCCCGGATCAAGACCTATTCCATCCATTCTCGCGACAGCAAGGTCAATGTGCGCGACCATTTTGCCGGCGAGTTGCGTCCCGGCATGAGTGGGGCCGAGTTCATGGCAGCCCTGCCGAAACTGCTCGGGGCCGCGAGCCTGCATGACGTTGTCGCCGCCGTCGTCGCCGCCCGCCGAATGGGGAAGCCGGTGGTGTTGGCCATGGGGGGACATGTCATCAAGTGCGGTTTGCAGCCGGTGCTGAAGAACCTTATCGAAGCCGGGGTCATCACCGCCGTGGCCATGAACGGCTCCGCTGCCATCCATGATTTCGAGGTTTCCCTGGTCGGCGCGACCTCCGAGGATGTTGGCGCAGTCCTTCATTCCGGCGACTTCGGTTTCGCCGAGGAGACCGGTGGCGGCATGAACCGGGCCCTCAAGTCCGGCCTTGCCGACGGTCTCGGCTATGGCGCCGCCATCGGCCGGGCCATGGTCGAGGCGGCCCATCCCTACCGCCAGTACAGTCTGCTGGCGACCTGTCATGACCGGGGGATTCCCGTCACCGTTCATGTCGCCGTCGGCACCGACATCATCCACCAGCACCCGAGCGCCGACGGCGCCGTCCTCGGCGAGATGAGCTTTCGCGATTTCCGCACCCTCGCGGCGATTGTGGCGGAGCTGGGTGATGGCGGCGTCTGGCTCAACGTCGGCTCGGCGGTCCTCCTCCCCGAGGTCTTCCTCAAAGCCCTTTCCGTCGCCCAGAATCTTGGCCATCACGTCGACAACTTCACCACCGCCAATTTCGATATGATCCAGCATTACCGGCCGCTGCAGAACGTGGTCAAGCGGCCGACCTCCGGCCGCGGCCGCGGCTACACCATCACCGGCCACCATGAGATCAACATCCCGCTTTTCGCCCTGGCCGTCCTCGACCGTCTGGCGGCGGAGGGGGGAGGGGAGGGGTGATGGCGACGACTCAGCTGACCCCCATCGATCGCCAGCTTCTCGAACGGGTTCTGGCCGACAGCGGCCGCATTCGCGCTCTGGTCGTCGGCGATCTCATGCTCGATGAATACCTCTTCGGCAAGGCCGAGAGGATCTCCCCCGAAGCGCCGGTGCAGGTGGTCGATGTCCAGAAAGACGACCTGCGTCTGGGAGGGGCGGGGAATGTCATCAACAATCTTGTCACCCTCGGGTGCCGCGTCGAGGTCGCCAGTGTCCTCGGCGACGACAGTGATGGTGCGCTGTTGCGCGCATCCCTGCAACGGCAGGGGATCAGCGTTGACGGTATAGTTCTGCAAGCGGGGCGGGTGACCAGCCGCAAGACCCGGGTCATCGCCAGTAATCAGCAGGTGCTGCGCATCGATCGGGAAAGCCGCGACGCCGTCAGCCCGGCGGCCGAAGCTGAATTACTGCAACGCATCGAGGCGGCCATGGGGCGCTGCGACGTCATCCTCGTCTCCGATTATCTCAAGGGGGTATTGACCCCGACCGTCCTTGCCGCCATTATCGGCGGCGCCAAAGCCCGGGGGGTCGCTGTCGTCGTCGATCCGAAGGGGGACGATTACGGCAAATATCGGGGTGCCACTCTCCTCACCCCCAATCGCAAGGAAGCCCAGATCGCTTCCGGGATTGCCATCCGTGACGAGGCGTCCCTCGCGGCGGCCGGAGAAAAGTTGTGCGTTGGCCTCGATCTGCAGGCGCTTCTCATTACCCGCAGTGAAGAGGGGATGAGTCTCTTTTATCACGAGGGCCGCGCGGTGCATCTGCCGACCGAGGCGCGCGAGGTCTTCGACGTTTCCGGGGCCGGCGATACGGTCCTGGCGCTGGTCGGCATCGGTCTGGCGGCGGGGCTGGAGTTTGCGATGGCGGCCCGTATCGCCAATGTCGCCGCCGGGATCGTCGTCGGCAAGGTCGGGACTTCGACGGTCACCGCCGATGAACTGGTCGAAAGTGCCGGACGCCAGCACGCCGATAGCGATTTCAAGATCAAAAGCCGCGCGGCTCTCGCCCTTATCCTGGAGAAGGAACGCCGTGCCGGGCGCCGCATCGTCTTTACCAATGGCTGTTTCGATCTCCTCCATGTCGGCCATGTCAAGTATCTGCAGCAGGCCCGGCGCCTCGGGGATCTGTTGGTCCTCGGCCTCAATTCCGATGCCTCCATCCGCCGGCTCAAGGGGGAGAAACGACCCCTCATCGGCGAGGCGGAGCGCGGCCATGTCCTGGCGGCTCTCGATTGCATCGATTACGTCGTCGTCTTCGACGAAGATACCCCCCTGGAACTGATAGCCGCTCTGCGTCCGCAGATTCTGGTGAAGGGGGGGGACTATACTCCGGACACGGTCGTCGGCAAGGAGCTGGTTGAAAGCTGGGGCGGGCGAGTCGAACTGATTCCCTTTGTCGAAGGGAAGTCAACGACCCGGACGATCGAAAAGATTCTCGAACAGTACAAGTAGCTGCCGTAAACGGGGCAAGGACATGGCAAAAACCAATTACAACCTGCCGGCCGATCCGGCGATCCGGCGCATTCTTATCATCAAGTGGAGCGCCATGGGTGACGTCGTCATCGCCAGCGCCATGTTTGAAGATCTGCGTCGGGCCTTTCCCGCCGCCGAGATCGATCTCAATACCCTGCCGCCCTGGGACAAGCTCTTCTTTGCCGAGGATCCCCGCTTCGCGCGCATTGTCACCATCGACTTGCGCGGCAAGGACGGGGGGTGGCGCGGTGTCTGGACCTGGCTGCGGACCATTAACCGCCGTCGCTATGATTTGCTGGTCGATTTGCAGGGCAACGACCGATCCCGCTTGCTGGTGACGCTACTGACCCTCTTCGGCCGGAGAATCCCCTTCCGCATCGGCACTCAGCACCGTTTTCCCTACAATATCGCTCCGCAGCTGGGGGAGGGTGAAGTCCTCTCGGCTTTTGCCGTCAACCAGCGGGCGCTGCAAGCCGGCGGCATTGCCACCTTGACCCCGCGGCCGTGCCTGCACGTTCCCGCACGCAACCGCCGCCGGGGAGCAGAGCTGTTGGCCAAACACGGCGCCCAGCCGGACCATTTCGCGGTTTTTTTACCCGGCTGCCATGCGGCGAGCAAGACCAAGCGCTGGGGGGCGGAACGCTATGCCGAACTGGCACGGCTGGTTCTGGCGTCGGGGGTCAGGCAGATTATTTTGGTCGGTGGCAAAGATGAAAAAGAGGAGTGTCGGCAGATCGAAGAATTTGTGCATTCTGAGCAGGTCGTTAATCTTTGTGGCGAGACTGAGCTTCTCGACCTGATTGAAGTTTTCGCTCAGGCCAAATTCCTCGTCGGCAACGATACGGGGACAGCTCATCTGGCTTCCTGTACCGACAGAAAACTCCTGGTGATCTGTGGTCCGACCGACCCCCGCCGGGTCAAGCCGGTCGGAGACAACGTCGAGACCATCCAGGCCGACCTCGATTGCATCAACTGTTACCGCAAAGAATGCAGTCACCATAGCTGCATGGTCCAGCTGACTCCGGAATTGGTCTTTGCCCGGGTCCAGGCGATGCTGGCCCGCTAGCCACTGCCAATTTTCAAGCGACGAGGCCATCCCCGTGAATGATCCATCCCTCCATCGGCAAAGCGCGTCGCCACAGCCGATTCGCGTCAAGTTTTACGGGAGTTACCGGACGGAACCGTGGTTGCGGCAGTTTCCCCACGGGATTCCGCAGTGGGGCAATTGTCGCTTCATTTTCGACATGGAGTGCCAGGAATATGACTGGCTGGTCATCTACAACGACCTGCCGTTCAGTCACGCCATTGAGGAATTGACCTGTCCGGCGCGGCAGACGCTGCTGGTAACGACGGAGCCTTCGTCGATCAAGGCCTACGGCAACGATTTTACCGCCCAGTTCGGCTGCGTCCTGACCAGTCAAGCCGCATGGGCATTGCCGCATCGGGACAGGATCTTCTCCCAGCCGGCTTTGCAGTGGTATTATGGCTTGGGGCGAGAACACATGCTGTCTTACGACGAGATGAGCGCATCCCCGCCCGTGAACAAGTCGCGAACCTTTTCCACCGTTTGTTCGAATAAGCAGCAACGCCATACCTTGCACCACCAGCGCTATCACTTTACCCAGGAGATCAAAAAGCGCATTCCCGCTCTGGAGGTCTTCGGGCTCGGGGTCAGACCAATTGCCGACAAGGCGGAAGCCCTCGATCCCTATCGTTATCATCTGGTGGTCGAGAATTTCTTCGGCGCACATCACTGGACGGAAAAGTTGGCGGATGTCTTTCTGGGTGCGGCTTTACCCTTTTACTGCGGTTGCCCCAACGCCGCCGACTATTTCCCGGCGGAGAGTTTCATCCCCCTCCCCATTCATGATGTCGAGGCCTCGGCCGCAATCATCGAAGCGGCAATCCGCAACAACGAATATGAAAGACGCCTACCCGCCATTCTTCAGGCGCGCCAGCTCGTTCTCGAGCAATACAATATGTTCAGCGTCTTGTCTCGGGAGATTGAAGCGAGGCATCGACAACCGGGGATGTCGCGAGCAGAAGGGCGCATCTACTCCATTCGCGAGATTCGCAAGGGTGCTCCCCTCGTCGCCTTGCGCCATTTTTACGAAAAATGCCGATTGAAGCTGCGCCATGCCGATAATTTTTTCAAATAACGCCATTTTCGTGCGCGCTTGTCTTGGTGCCCGGCCATGATGTTGGCTAAATCGGACCGACGACCGCTAGCGGGAGGGCTCAGGCGGGCGGTCTTTCTCGATCGCGATGGGACCATCAACGTCGAGAAGGATTACCTTTGTCGCCCCGAAGAGTTCACGTTTATTCCCGGCGCGCCGCAGGCGATCAGGGCGCTGAAGGATGCCGGATTTCTGGTGATCGTCGTATCCAATCAGTCCGGGGTGGCTCGCGGCTACTTCGGCCCCGCCGAGGTCGAGGCGTTGCACGCCCACATGCAGTCCGAACTGGCGCCATTCGCCACCGCCATCGATGCCTTCTACTACTGTCCGCATCACCCGCTGGCAGGAGTCGCTCCTTACCGCGTCGACTGCGATTGCCGCAAGGGGCGCCCGGGGATGTTGCTGCAGGCGGCTCGCGAGTACGGTATCGATTTGTCGCGATCCTTCATGATCGGCGATAAGGCAGCCGATATCGAAGCCGGACAGGCGGCCGGATGTACCTCTGTCCTTGTCTTGACCGGATATGGCGCCGAAACGGCGCTGAAAACGAACCTGACCCCCTTCGCAATCTGCGCCGACCTCGGAGCTGCCGCTGCGGCCATACTGCATTACCCGGAGAAGTAATCGCCCCGACAACTCCTCCAGAGCTTTTTCCGGCAGCCCCAATCCCGCCCCCTCTTTTTCTTGAGATTTCGCTTCTTTCAGAAGGTCATTATTCACATGTCTAACGGTTCATAAAAAATTTTCATGTGTTCATTTGCCATTTTTCAGCATTTTCTGGCGGCCTCGAATCTATATGGTAACCTGCCGAAATTAAAGAGTATTATACCTGCACATATTTTGTGCAACTGGTCAGGCTCGGCACTTGGGTGGGGGCGCGGGGAGTTGCCCACAGGTTTTTGAACAGCTTGCCAACGGCTGTTGTGGACAAGAAGGGAAGGGGCTGAATGGTCAGGGTTTTTCGCGAGGATCGAGGGGCGGCAGATGCGGCCAGAGTACCTCTGTCATGTCGATTTGGGCGAGGCTGCCTGTCTCGACCTTGGTTGGGACGGCACATGCTTCGCTGCTGGCGAGGCGTTGGGTCAGGAGGTTGAGGCTTCGTTGCAGGGCCCTCTCCGGATCCACTTCGAGTTGCTTCGCCAGAAGGTGCAGGGTTAAAAGCAGATCGCCGAAGAGTTCTTCTCGGTCGGCAGGGGAGCGCATCTGGAAGTCGCCCTCGGTCACGGCGTCAAGCTGATCCGTGGCTCGCGGCGCGCATGCATTCCTTCCGGGCCACTGCAGACCCGCGCGGGTGCTGCGGTCGATGATCTTGAGGACGCGTTGCGCCGGTGGGAGGGCCGCCGGTATCCCGGACAGAATGGTGAAGCGCTCATCCGTCGGGCCTTTTTCCAGGCGCTTGATCCGCTCCCACTGACGATGCAATTCGGCTTCGTCGGCGCAGGTAGCCGCAGCGAAGACATGGGGGTGGCGCCGGCGCAATTTTGCGGTTATGCTTTGGGCAACGTCGCCCATGCTGAATGCCCCCCGTTCGCTGAAAATAGCAGCATGGAAAACGATCTGGAGGAAAAGATCGCCGAGTTCTTCGCAGATGGCAGCCGGTTCACCGTTGTCGATCGCCTCTAGGACCTCATAGGTTTCTTCGATCAGGTAGGGTTTGAGTGTCTCCGGGGTCTGTTTCGCATCCCAGGGACAACCACCGGGACCCCGCAATTGATCCATGATGTCGAGCAGTTCGCCGATTCGCGCAAGAATGTGGTCTTTCGTCATAGGTGGCCTTGTGTGCGGGTTTAGGGGGCGAGAATTTATTAGACTATCGCCAGGGGAATTGCAAGCAATAGTCTTTTTGCCGGGGAATTACCCCTTGCAAAATCACTGCGGATCAGCTAAGAAAACAACCTCGGCGCAGGGCTGGCGGCACCCCCTTTTTCCCTTGACAATGTGTTGCCAGTCTCTATACTAGCCGCTTTCGCACGGCAGGGGATAGCATGCTGATTCGTGTGGACGACATCAAGGAAGCCGGTCTGAACCGGGAGTATGCAGCGGCTGCGGCCGAATTTCCGGAGCTGTCTGTGCTTGAACAGCGCGGCGAAGTCTTTTTCCCGGAGCCGATAACGACGAAGTTGCGGGCCATTCGCGTCGGCGAGATGATTCAGCTGGACGGAACGGTTTCGACCTCGGTGCGGTTTGTTTGCAGTCGTTGTCTCAAGGTGTATCCCCACGTTCTAGAGCTTGTCTTTACCCTCACCTATGCCAGGAATCTTCCTGCCATCGACGATGCGGAGACGGGCGAGGAACTTGAGTTGAACGCGGAAGATCTCGGGCTGGAACTTTTGTCGGGGGATGAACTGGACCTGCACGCGGTGATTCAGGAGCAAGTTCTCCTCGGTTTGCCATTGCAGCCCCTCTGCGAAGACACCTGCCGCGGCCTTTGCCCCCGTTGCGGGGTTGACCTCAACACGGCAACCTGCAACTGTGCCGGGGACGGTTTCGCTGGGAAGTTCTCAGTTCTCAAGGATTGGAGCAACCGGCAGAAGTAAGTTGCCATCGCCTTTCGTCAATCGGATCCAGCACGCACTACTTCGGTCATGAACCGAAACATCAAGGAGATTCACCATGGCTGTACCCAAGAAGAAAACCTCCAAATCCAAGCGCGACACGCGTCGTGCCCACGACGCTCTGACCGCTCCCGGCTCTTCCCTCTGCCCGCAGTGCAAGCAACCCAAGCAGCCGCATCGTGTCTGTGCCAGCTGTGGCACCTACAAAGGGCGTGAAATCGTCGCTGCGGACGAATAAGAGGGTTTTGTCGTTGAACGACCGTATCATCGTTGCTGTCGATGCCATGGGGGGGGATCATGCCCCGGCAGTCGAGGTTGAAGGGGCTGTTGCCGCAGCACGGGGCTGGCAGATACCCGTTGTCCTTGTCGGCAACGCCCCCCTGCTTCAGGATCTCCTGCAGCAGCACGACGCGGCGGGTCTCCCCATCACGGTCTGCCACGCCAGCGAAGTCGTTGGCATGCACGACTCGGCCTCCGATGCCGTGCGTAAAAAGAAAGACTCTTCCATCCGGGTTGCCTATAACCTGGTCAAGAGCGGCGACGCCCATGCCGTTGTCAGCGCCGGTAATTCCGGAGCGACCATGGCGGCCGGGATGTTCGTCCTCAAGCGGATTGCCGGCATCGATCGCCCGGCCATCGCTACCATCTTCCCCAACCTTGTAGACCAGACCCTGGTGCTGGATGTCGGTGGCAACGTCGATTGTAAGCCCCATCACCTCACCCAGTTTGCCCACATGGGCGATGTTTACGCGCGTCACGTCTTGAACAAGGCGCGTCCGCGCGTCGGTTTGTTGTCCAATGGTGAAGAGGAAAGCAAGGGGAATGAGCTGACCCGCGAGGTTCATCATCTCCTCAAGAATGCGCCGTTTCATTATGTCGGTTATGTCGAGGGCCGCGACATCTTCAACGGTTCCGTTGATGTGGTCATCTGTGACGGTTTTGTCGGCAATGTCGTCTTGAAGGTTGCCGAAGGCCTGGCTGACGGCATCGGGCAGATGTTGCGGCGCGAGATTCAGTCACGCTTCTTTGCCAAGATCGGTTATCTCCTCTCGAAACCGGCCTTTCAGGCCTTCAAAAAGCGTATCGACTATGCCGAGTACGGTGGCGCCCCCCTCCTTGGCATCGAGGGGACCGGAATGATCTGCCATGGTGGTTCGAGCCCCAAGGCCATCATGAACGCCGTACGCATGGCCCATGAATTTGTCGCGCTGCGGGTGAATGACAAGATGGCGGCACAACTCTGTGCCGCGGGGGGAAATGCTGCCGTCAACGCTGCTGGCGCATCGGGCGATGTTCTGGGTGCCGGCGAGACTGGAGACAGGTCGTGATCAGAGCGCGCATCATCGGTACCGGCTCCTACATTCCCGAGAGGGTATTGACCAACTTCGATCTCGAGAAGTTTCTCGATACCAACGATGAGTGGATTGTCACACGTACCGGCATTCGCGAACGCCGTATCGCCGCCGATGGGGAGTTTACCTCTGATCTGGCGACCAAGGCCGCCCGTCAGGCGTTGGCCATGGCGGGGATCGGTCCCGAGAGCATCGACCTGATTATTGTCGGCACCATCACCGGGGATTTTCCCTGGCCGGCGACGGCCTGTCTGGTGCAGCAGCAGCTCGGGATCAAGGGAGGCATTGCCTTTGATGTCTCCGCCGCCTGCAGCGGTTTTGTCTATGCTCTTGCCACCGCCACCAGTTTCATTGAAGCTGGTTCCGTCAAAAGAGTCCTGGTCATCGGGGCCGAGGTCCTCAGTCGCGTCGTCGATTGGGAGGATCGCAATTCCTGCATCCTCTTCGGCGATGGCGCCGGTGCTGTTGTTCTTGAGGCCCAGAGCGGCGAGAATGGCGTGATTTCTACGCATCTCCATGCCGACGGGTCTTATTGGGAACTGCTTTATCAAAAAGGTTTCGGCTCGCGTCATCCGGCCTCCAGTAAGGGGCTTGATGAGCGTATGCCCTTCCTGAAAATGCAGGGGAACGAGGTCTTCAAGGTCGCGGTTCGCTCGTTATCGGACGTGGCGCTGGAAGCCCTCGAAGCCAACAACCTCACCCCCCGCGACATCAACCTGTTTATCCCCCATCAGGCGAATCGACGCATTCTCGAGGCAACGGCAAAACGCATTGGTCTGGATGACGAGCAGGTACTCATCAATGTCGATCGCTTTGGCAACACTTCCGGGGCATCCATTCCCATTGCCCTCGACGAAGCCAACCGCGCCGGCCGTATCAAGGCCGGGGATGTTGTCGTCCTTGACGCTTTTGGCGGTGGCTTCACCTGGGGCGCGGCCCTGTTGCGCTGGTAATCGAGCTTTTCAAGGAGCTGTTTGAGTATGGACGCTTTTGTTTTTCCCGGGCAGGGTTCGCAATTCCCCGGCATGGGGAAGGATCTGGCCGATAATTTTCCCAGTGCCAAGGCGGTTTTTGCCGAGGCGAACGACGCCCTCGGCTTTGATTTGGCCGCGCTCTGTTTCAATGGTCCGGAAGAAGCGCTACGCCTGACGACCAATACCCAGCCGGCTATTTTGACGGTCAGTATTGCCGCCCTGCGGGCACTGGAGCACGAAGCCGGACTGCGCCCCGGATGTGCTGCCGGGCACTCTCTGGGTGAATATTCGGCTCTGGTTTGCGCCGGGGCGTTGTCGTTCGCCGACGCGGTGCGCATCGTCCGCCAGCGCGGGGCCTTCATGCAGGAAGCAGTGCCGGTCGGCACCGGTGCCATGGCGGCGATCATGGGCCTGGAAGGGGAGGCCCTGGACGAGGTCTGTCGTCAGGCCGCCCAAGGCGAGATCGTTTCTCCCGCCAACTTCAATTGTGCCGGTCAGGTCGTCATTGCCGGACATGCCGGCGCGGTCGATCGTGCCATCGAACTGGCCAAGGCCAAAGGGGCGAAACGCGGACTCCTTCTCCCGGTCAGCGCACCCTTCCATTGTGCCTTGATGACTCCCGCCGGAGACCGGTTGCAGAAGGTGCTTGATGGTGTTACTGTCAGCCCCCTGCGAGTTCCGGTGGTGACCAATGTCGAGGCCGCACCTAACAGCGATGCGACGCGAGTCGGAGAGTTGCTGGTGACCCAGGTCAGCGCGCCGGTGCGTTGGGAGGAGTCGGTCCAACGCATGGCCGAACTCGGCGTTAGCCGCTATGTCGAGATCGGTCCGGGGAAAGTTCTGGCCAATCTGATCAAGCGAATTGTCAAGGGCGCCGAGACGGCTAATGTCGAAGATACCGCCGGAGTGAGGGCCCTCGTAAAATAATTTGGCGCAGATGCATTTCGAGGGTTTCAGTCTGCCGCAATTTCTGCTATTAAGATGTTTCGCAACGCTTCGACCCTTTCAGGAGACGATCGGTTTATGCTGAAAAACAAGGTTGCAGTAGTGACCGGGGCTTCCCGGGGGATCGGCAAGAGTATCGTTCTGGCCCTGGCCAAGAGCGGCGCGAAAATCGTTGCCGTCGACATCTCGCTCAACGGAATGGATGCGCTTCTGGCTGAAATCAAGGCACTGGGCTCCGAGGGGATTGCCGTCGAGGGAAACGTCACGGTCGCCGCCGACAGCGAGAAGATGATGGAGCAAGGGATCGCAGCGTTCGGCCGGGTCGACATTCTCGTCAACAATGCCGGCATCACCCGCGACGGCCTGCTCATGCGGATGAAGGAAGAAGATTGGGATGCGGTCCTCAGCGTCAACCTCAAGGGAGCGTTTCTCTGCTCCCGTGCCGCTTCCAAGGTCATGACCAAACAGCGCTATGGCCGCATTATCAACATTGCCTCCGTCGTCGGCCAGATGGGCAATGCCGGTCAGGCCAATTACTGCGCCAGCAAGGCGGGGTTGATGGGGCTGACCCGCTCCAATGCCCGCGAACTTGCCAAGCGCAACGTGACCGTCAACGCCGTCGCCCCCGGATTTATCGTCTCCGACATGACCGAGGCCCTGCCGGACAAAGTCAAGCAGGAGATGGCCGCCCAGATTCCCCTGGAACGTTTTGGCACCGCCGATGATATTGCCAATGCCGTGATCTTCCTTGCATCCGAAGCATCGGGTTATATCACCGGGCAGGTGCTGGCAGTGAACGGTGGCATGTACATGTAGACTACTTCGTCAACCCTGTCTGATCCATGATCAGATCGAACACCAAAAGGAGGTGAAGCAAATGGCTTCTATTGCAGAAAGAGTAAAACAGATTGTGGCCGAGCAACTTGGCGTAGATGAGGACCAGGTTACCAACGAGGCATCCTTCATGGAAGACCTTGGTGCTGACTCCCTTGATACGGTCGAACTGGTCATGGCGCTTGAGGAGGAGTTCGATATCGAAATCTCCGACGAAGATGCCGAAAAGATTCAGAACGTTCAGGATGCCGTTGATTACATCACCGAGCACACCTGATTGACGGTGGGGGAGGAAGCCGCCGGCTTCCTCCCCGGTTTACCTGAATCGAACCTGTCCCCGCCCCAGATGTCCTCCTAAAGGGGGGTTAACCATTCTGACGGCGGGGTTTTGTCGTAACCGGGCAATGCTCCGGATTTCCCATTGTGGAAGGAAGAGAACATCATGCGAAGAGTGGTCGTGACGGGGGTTGGCGTAATCTCCGCCCTTGGTACCGGTGTCGAGAAGAACTGGAGCGCCCTGACCAAGGGGGAATCTGGCATCGATCGCATCACCCGCTTTGACGCCTCGGCATTGCCGACCCAGATTGCTGGTGAGGTCAAGGATTTTGACCCGGAGCAGTTCATTGACAAGAAAGAGGTCAAGAAGATGGACCTCTTCATCCAGTATGCCGTCGCCGCTGCTGATCTGGCGATGCA
>MGTO01000130.1 GCA_001799485.1 Desulfuromonadales bacterium GWC2_61_20
TTGCATCTCTGGCCTCCTTGTTTGCATGGAGACCAGCTTAACCCGCCTCAGCGACAGAATATGTCACAGCTGGAGCGGAGTGGATAACCAGATACTCCTGATAATGGTTACCCGACTGCGGATTAATCAATAAAAAACACAGAATTCGTGCCAACGCTACCTCTTCGCCGGAGTTGGCGACAACTCCGGCAGGAGTTTCTGCTCACGCTCCAGACGTCCTTTGAGCTGGCCACAGGCTGCGGAAATATCCTGACCCTTGCTCGACCTGCGGACCGCGACAATATCACGATTCAACAGGTAAACCTGGAATGCTTCGATGGCCGAGCGCTCTGGAATCCGATAGACCGAACCTTCATGCTCGTTGAAGGGGATGAGGTTAACCTTGGCCTTGATCCCGTGTAACAGTTTGACCAGCCGTTTTGCATCTTCCAGCGAATCATTAACCCCGCGAATGAGGATATATTCGAAAGTAATGCGACCGCGCGGCGGCAAGGGATAGGCGCGGCAGGCAGCCATCAATTCCTTGAGCGGATAACGCCGGTTGATCGGCATCAACTCATCCCGCACGGCATCGGTCGTCGCATTGAGGGAAACCGCGAGATTAACTCTGACACGACGGCCAAGCTCCAGCATCTCGGGTACAAGCCCGGAGGTCGAAAGGGTAATCTTGCGTGTGCCGAAGTCAAAACCTTCCGTGGAGTAAAGGATCTCCAGAGCCTTGACCACGTTGTCAAGATTATGCAGCGGCTCCCCCATCCCCATCATGACAATATTCTGAACCGGTCCGTCCTTGCGTGCAGCACAAACCTGATTGACGATCTCCGACGGTCTCAGGTTACGCACCAGGCCGAAGGAGCCGGTCAAACAGAAGGCACAGCCCATGGCACAGCCGACCTGGGTTGAGACACAGAGAGTAGTGCGCCCCGCCTCCATGGGAATGCGCACCGTTTCGACGGTCTGACCATCGTCAAGGCGAAAAAGATATTTGCGTGTTCCATCGGTGCTGGTTTCAACAACTTCCGCCGACCAGTCGGAGACGAACGCTCGCGCTGCCAGATCTTCACGCAATTCCCGAGAGAGGTCGGTCATCTCAGCAAAGTTAGTGACTCCGCGGGCATAAATCCAGCGCAACAACTGCCCCGCGCGAAATCGCTCCTTGCCGAGGCCGGAGAGAAAAGCGACGAGTTCGTCCGGAGAATAATCTTTCAGATCGACCCGGGAAATGGGGGGGGGGCAGGAATTGGTCAACAGCTTTTGGCCCACAAGGTTCGCAGCAGTGATTCGTATGAAGCAGACAACTGTCCGGCGCATACAAGGTCGCAAAAAGTGAAAAACCCCCCGGATTCTACCCGAAGGGTTTTTCGCAAACAAGCGCAAAAAAGCTGATTTTACAGCAGTTCAAGCCCGGAAAAAAAATAGGGGATCTCGAACGCGGCCGTTTCATGAGCATCCGAACCATGCGTCGCGTTCTCTCCGATTGAACGGCCGAACTCCTTGCGCATGGTTCCTGCTTCCGCCTTGGCCGGATCCGTGGCGCCCATGAGGTCTCGCCACTTCTTGATGGCCCCACGGGCCTCCAGCACCATGACAATGCAAGGACCACTGCTCATGAAATCGGTCAGTTCGCCGAAAAAAGGGCGCTCCTTGTGGACGTAGTAGAAGCCCTCGGCCTCAACCTTGCTCATGTAAAGCTTTTTGATCCCGACCACTTTGAAGCCTTCGGCGTAGATGCGGGCAAGAATCTTGCCGGCGAGACCAGCGGCAAAAGCATCGGGCTTGATGATGGCAAAGGTTTTTTCCATGATGGTATTCTCCATTAATGAGTTCAAGATTAGGTTCCAAGGCCCGCGTTATTAACACTCCAGCAAAAAAATGTCAAGATTTTGCGGCGCAAAAACTGTCCAGTGCGTCTGGGCCTAGGCCCATAAATGTGCAGTTCGGGGAGATGGCGCGATATATTTCCCCTCCTGTCGAGACGAGTCTTCACTGGTTAAAATATCCCTATAATGCTATAGAGATGGCTCATTCTGCACACATCTTCGATTCCGAACAAAATCCAGGCAGCCATGCACGTGCGGACTTCATTTCACCAGACATTACTTCCGACTTTGAGTCGCCACACTCTGTCTCCCCGGGAAACTGCATCGGTGGGCTTCCGGATGGTGGCGGCCATGACACTTGTCGTGTGTCTCGCGCCCGGTGCCGTAACCCATGCAGAGACCGACCCGCGGGAGAGCCAGCCGTGGCCGCCGAGCACAACGGGACAAAACAGCAGCTACCGGATTGTCGGCAAGGAAACCCTTGTTGAGCTCGCGCCGGAAACGGTCCTCGGCTACGATTCTTTGCGCCGGGCAAATCCTGCCATTGATCCATGGCTGCCAAAACCCGGAGACGAAGTTCTGCTGCCCCACTTTACCATCGTCCCCGACGAAGTCGTGCCAGGTATCACTATCAATCTTCCCGAGTACCGTCTCTATTTTCTTTCGGACAACACAGAAGGATGTCAACTGCAATCCTTCCCTGCCGGGATTGGCTCCGAGCAGTTCCCGACCCCCACGGGGGTCTATACAGTCGGCACCAAAATCGTCAACCCCTGGTGGAAAGTTCCGACAGACATCCGCAAGGAGCGCAAGTTGCCGGCAGTCGTACCGCCGGGTAAGGACAACCCCCTAGGTGGCTATTGGCTGGGCATTTCCGGCAGGGGAATAGGCATTCATGGCACCAATGAACCCTTTGGTATCGGCCGGCTATCGAGCCACGGCTGCATCCGTCTTTATCCGGCCGACGCGGAAAAACTTTTTCCCGCAGTCGCCATAGGCACGCGTGTGCGGATCATCAACCAGTCGATCAAGCTCGGCATCAAACTTGACGCACTTTTTCTCGAAGTGCATCCGCGCTTGTATGGTCAGGAAATCGATCCGCTGGCAGTGGTGCTACACCAGATTGAAAGGCTTGAATGGCGAGGTGAGGTCGATTGGCGAGAAGTCGAGTTGAGCATCCAGGAAGCGCGGGGCATACCCAGAGTTATTGGCTTTTACCGGTCGAGAACAGCACTGGCCAAATGACCTGCCAACAAACCAGCGTCAAACTAAAAGGCCCTGTTGCCAGGGCCTTCCCTTATTACTTCTTGATTTTCATCTCGAAAGCTTTTTCCGCTTTCAGAGCATTCTGCTCCGCCTGACCCGCCTGGCTCGCCGCCTGGCTCGCCGCCGCATCTGCCGCCCTTGCAGCCGCCTCGGATTGTGCTGCCGCTTGCTCGGCCCGCGACGCCGCCTGCTCGGCTCGCGTCGCGGCAGCTTCAGCCGCCTGAAGTGACTGAGAACTGTTGCGCCCCGACTCAACTGCTTTGTTCAGCAGTTCGCGGTCCGCCTCGGAGAGTTGTGCCGCACATCCACTCAGAGCGACAACTCCGGCAGCCAGCAATACTAAAACCTTCTTCATTACGAAGTCCTCCTTTTACATTGATTGGGTTATGTTCACTACGTTTTCAATCTAATCGCACGAACCGCTGTACTGTCAACACAAATTCGCGAGGAGCATGTATAAAGTATTAAGCTTGAACGTAATCGTGAAAATGGCTGGAACCGCTTTGCTCTAGTGGGTTTATACCGCAAACAATGCCCCGTCCCCCGATGGCCACAAGGACGAAAATGCATCTCAAAAAATGCATTTTGGCAATAGACGCACCGTTCCTTTTATGTGATAATGGCAAGAGTGTAAACAAAATCGATCTGTTTTTTCTGCACTTGCAAGTTCCCCAAATTTACAAGTCAATCAGAAATACATGCCGTCCGTACCTGCAAGCCCGCCTGACATCACGACCGGGAGACAATTGATGCGCTATCTATCCTTACCCCACATCAGATCGCGACAACACAGTTTTTTATTGCTGTTTGCAGCTTTCTGCCTTGCCCTGACTGGAATTCTGCCGCAACCGGCGCTAGCCAGGTCGGCCTGGTTTGAGAACTATGGTATCGCGACCAAGCAGGACCTGACTTCTCCAAAATCCGTTTCAGGCCTGATCAAGGCACTTGAAGATCGAGATGTCGGTGTGCGCAAACTTGCAGCCGCGTCACTGGCAAAGATCGGTCCGGCCGCCAAGGGTGCCGTTCCCTCCCTGCTGCAGTGCATGAATGATCGGGACGCCAATGTCCGCAAGAATTCCATGGTGGCGCTGATCAAAATTGGTTACAGAGGCTCTGATTTCAGCACCGCTTTGGCCAAAATGGCCGCTGAAGACCCCCATCGCGGCCTCCGCGGTAACGCGGCAAAATATCAGGCCAAACTTTTTGGCAAGACGGGGGCAACGGGAACTCAGATGGCGGGCAGCGCATCGGGGGCAGCCAGCTCCATTGATTTACCAAAAGCTGACAAAGAAAATCGCTACGGAGTCGCCGTCATCATCGGCAATCGTAATTATTCCAGCAATAACCGCGATGTCCCTGACGTTGATTTTGCCCTCAACGACGCCCAAGCGATGTATGACTATGTCACAAAAACCCTCGGATTCCGCGAAGGGAATGTCATTTACCTCAAGGATGCGACCCAGGCCGATCTCATCAGCACCTTCGGCACACGGGATAATCCCAAGGGAAAACTATACGACTGGATCCGTCCCAACCAATCGGAAATTTTTATTTTCTATTCCGGTCATGGCGCGCCCAGCCTTTCCAATGGTCAGGGATATCTCCTCCCGGTTGACGGAAACCCGATGAAGGTCGAACTCAATGGATACCCTCTCGAAACCTTCTATGCCAACCTGGCCAAGATTCCGTCAAAATCAACGACCATTATCATCGACGCGTGTTTTTCCGGGTCTTCTTCCAGCGGTTCCGTCGTACGCAGTGCATCGTCTATCTCGCTGAAGCTGGTCGACACCAAGACGGAATACCCCAAAGCCACCGTGCTGACAGCGGCCGGTCTCTCAGAAGTCGCATCCTGGGACACGGAGACACAGCATGGACTCTTCACCAGCCACTTCCTCAAGGGTGTCACTGGCGAAGCCGACGATAATGATTACGGTAATGGCGACGGCAAGGTAAGCCTCAGCGAACTCAAAAAGTACCTGCAGGAAGAGGTCACCTACAACGCCAGACGCCTTTACGGACGGGACCAGAACCCGCAGATTTCAGGCAATCCCAACCAAATCCTCCTCGGCGAGTAGCCTCTAGAAACCATCTTGATCGGAGATCACGCATGAATGGTTTGCGACCGGTTTCATTTGCACTCTTGATGTTGTGGTCTCTGCACTTCGCTACTCCTCTCCTCGCCGAGGCGGCTACTAACTCTTCGGACGAGGACGAATTTCAGTCTCTCAAATCCGAAATGCGGCGCGAACTCAGCTCTTTTCAGGAAGAAACAGATACTGAAATTCGTCAGTTTCGCGACGAGCGGGATCGCGCCTTTGCCGAGTTCCTGCAGGAGCAATGGAGTGCCTTTGCCGAACTGGCGGCACTGATTGCCGATCCTGAGCCCAAACCCAAAGTCATCCCCAAAGCAGCAACGACTCCCCGCGACCTTGCCGTCCCCCCTCAGGGTAAAAAAGTTGTCGTCCGACCGACACCGACACCGACACCGACACCGACACCGACAGCAGCTCCCACATCAGCTCCGGTGCCTGCCGCTCCCATTATCGCGCCGGCTCCAATCAAGCCGATAAAATCAGCACCACCGACCCTTCCGGCTAGTGGACCTGTTGCCAGATTCGACTTCTTTGGCGTCCCCCTCGCTATTCCCTTCGACCCAGCACTGCAGTCATCCGTCGATCTCCCCATAACCAATAGAGCCATCAGTCATGTCTGGGCCAGTTACGGCAGCGCCGATTTCCCCCCCTTGCTGAACCGCCTCGACGAAATCCACCAACAACTGCGCCTCAACGATTGGGCTTACTACCTGCTGCTGCGCGATCTTGCCGGGGCGGTGCAAAACACCTCCAACGATGCCGAACTCTTTACCTGGTTCCTGCTGATTAAGTCCGGGTATCTCTGCAAAGTAGGTTTTAACGGTAACGAGATCTTCCTTCTCGCTCCAGCGCAGCCGGTCGTGTATGAAGTCCCCTATTTCAACCTCAACGGCAGCCGTTACTTCAATCTCAGCTATCTGCGCGAACCCAGGAGTCCTGGTCAAATCATGACCTATGGCGAAAACTATCCGGGAGCAGACAACCAGTTGGCATTGCAGATGACGACACCGCCGCTTCTCGGCCGCGAACGATTCACCCGTCAGCTAAAATTCCGCTATGCCGGTCGCGAC
>MGTO01000131.1:0-4291 GCA_001799485.1 Desulfuromonadales bacterium GWC2_61_20
CGCGGAAACGGTTCGGACGCCCATGAAATATGTAGCGCTGCTCCGCGGAATCAACGTCGGGAAGAATAATCGTATCGATATGAAAAGCTTGCGGGCCTTATGCGAAACGCAAGGCTACAGCAACGTCTCGACCTACATCAATTCAGGTAATGTGATTTTCGCATCGGACAAACCGGCAGAAACACTAGCGGCGGAAATCGAATCTGGCCTTCTGGAACGGACCGGCGCGAAAATTTCGGTACTGGTCAAGACCGTCGACGAACTGGCCCGGATCGCAGCACAAATCCCTGCCGACTGGACAAATGATACGGCACAGCGCACCGATGTCGCCTATCTCTTCGACCAGATCGACACCGCCGACATTGTCGACGAACTGCCCCTGCGAAAAGAGTTCCTCGACGTCAGATATACCGCGGGAGCCCTGATCTGGCATGTGAAACGAGAAAACTACAACAAAAGCCAATTGAACAAAATCATCGGACACAAACTCTATCGGTACATGACGATCAGAAACGTCAATACGGCCCGCTATCTGGCTGGGCTGTAGAGCCTCCAGCCCCCGCGCCCCCACCGGCCACGGATAAGTTGAACAAATCAGAGGGAAGGACTGAAGACATGTTGGAGTGCTGCGGATGGCTTTAATTATTGACCCGAAGAAAAGCAGCCTGTTACGAGTAGCGCCGCGTCTTATACAAATCCTGCGCGTGCTCGTCCGTCACCAGTTCCTTGGCGCACTGCGAGGCAAGAGTCATTGGCCGTCGCCAAGCGAGGTCAGAGGAACCTTCGAGGAACTGGGACTGACATTTCTCAAGTTCGGCCAAGTGCTGGCGATGCGGCGCGACCTGTTGCCGGACGCCTACATCGATGAGTTGGAACAGCTGCAAGACCAGTTGCCGGCATTAGGGATTGACGCTGTGCGCGCCAGGGTCGAACTCGAACTGGGTGCCCCGCTGACGAAACTCTTTGCTTCGTTCAGCGAAACGCCACTGGGCTCCGCTACCATTGCCCAGGTTCATGAAGCCACATTACTGGATGGGCGCCATGTAGCGGTGAAAGTTCAGCGACCCGACCTTGAAACGATGATCGCCACGGATATCGCGGCCATGACCTACCTGGTGACACTCGGGGAAAGGCTCTTCCCACGGCTGATTCCCCTCGACCTGCCTGTTTTGGTCCATGAATTTGCCAATAGCCTGAACCGGGAAACCGATTTCACTCACGAAGCCCGCTCCATCGTGCTCTTTCGCACCGCCCTGGTTGATGTTCCCAATCTCTGGATTCCCAATGTCATAGCTGAATATTCTAGCGGCAGTGTGCTGACCATGGAGTTTTCAGCCGGTGAACGGGTGGATCTTTACGCCAGACTGCACCCGGAAGCGATGCCGCAGTTGATCAACACCCTGGTCAGGCTCATGCTGCAAACGATCTTCGAGGAGGGACTGTTTCACGCCGACCCGCATCCTGGCAATGTCTATGTTCTGCCCGATGGCCGGCTCTCCCTGCTCGATTTCGGAATGACCGGCGAACTCGACGAGCAGATGCGCGATTCGCTGACCCGACTGCTCGAAGCGGTCGTCAAGGGCGATGGGCGCGCCGCCAAGGAGGCATACCTCGAAATGGCGCCGGGGAGCGAAAAGGTCAACCAGGCGGCGCTGCTGGTGGATATCAAGGCTGTGCTCTATGAAATCCACCGGAGCGACATGAAGGATGTTTCTATCGGTGATGCCTTCGATTCTCTGCTGCGCGCCGGGAGTCAAAACGGGGTCCACAACCCCCCCGAGTTTTTTCTGTTGACGCGCGCATTCGTCATCCTCGAAGCGATGATCCGCCAACTCGACCCGGATCATAACTATATGGGGTCGTTTAGCGACCAGATTTCACGCCTGACCGCACAGCACTTCTCGATCGAACGGATCAAGGAAAAGACCGGCAAATTTGCGCGTGACATGGAGCGGCTGGCCAGTGACGCCCCCGGTGACACGCGCCGGGTCCTGCGTCGCATCGCCGATGGCAATCTGGGCCGGCTGCAATCACCTGGCATTGAAGCCATGGGCAGTCGCATCAGCCGCAATCTGGAACGACTCACCGGTGCGATTGTTTCCGCGGCGCTGATGATCGGCGGTGCCATGCTGTCGCTTGCTCCTCCGCCGACTAGTTGGCATCATGCTCTTGGGGAAGCAATGGTCATCGCCGGCATTATCGGCACGCTCTTTATTACTATCGGGGCATTGAGCCGTTATCGTGACCGACGACGGTGACTATGGATGCACCTGAGCAAAAATCCGTCAGGTGATCTCCCGCACCTTTAAACTGGAGGAACCATGTGCCGGAACATCAAAACCCTCTTCAACTTCGACCCCCCGGCCACCGACGAAGAGATCCGCGCCTCCGCGCTGCAGTTCGTCCGCAAGCTCACCGGGTTCAACAACCCATCAAAAACCAACCAGGCGACCTTCGATCTGGCCGTCGAGCAGGTCGCCGAGGCCGCGCGTACCCTCCTTTGCTCGCTCACCACCTCAGCGCCACCGCGCGACCGGGAAAGCGAGCGGGCCAAGGCCATGGCGGCAGCGCGGAAACGGTTCGGACGCACGTAACGAGAAGAGCGAAGAGTGCCGACACCGTAACGCCCCCCGCACGCAAACAGCTTGAACATTCCCCGCCGCCCTCCTATACTCGTCAAGTCCTGAAACAATCCCGTGTGGAGGCGCAAGCGTGTCGCAACCGAGCCTGGCCCAACTCGAAGCCGAGATCGCCGAGAAGAGTGCCTTTGTCGAGCCGTTGCTGGCCGAAATCGGCAAGGCGGTGGTCGGCCAGCAGGAGCTGATCGAGGCCCTCCTCATCGGCCTGCTCTGCCACGGCCATGTCCTCATCGAAGGGGTGCCGGGGCTGGCCAAGACCCGCAGTGTCAACGCCCTCGCCCGCGCCCTCGACCTCTCCTTCCGCCGTATCCAGTTCACCCCCGACCTCCTCCCGGCCGACCTCGTCGGCACACCGATCTTCCACCCGGCCAAGGGGGAGTTCCTGGTGCGCAAGGGGCCGGTCTTCGCCCATATCGTCCTCGCCGACGAGATCAATCGCGCCCCGGCCAAGGTGCAGTCGGCCCTGCTCGAAGCGATGGAGGAGGGCCAGGTCACCCTCGGCGAGGAGAGCTACCCCCTCCCCGAGCCGTTCCTCGTCCTCGCCACCCAGAACCCCCTCGAACACGAAGGGACCTACCCCCTCCCCGAGGCCCAGGTCGATCGCTTCATGCTCAAGGCCATCGTCGGCTACCCGAGCCGGGCCGAAGAAGAACAGATCGTCGACCAGATCAGCGGCGGGGTCGAGCCGACCCTGAACGCCGTCGTCTCTCCGACCGAACTGGCGGCGGCGACGGCGGCGGTGCGCACCCTCTACCTCGATCCCAAGGTGCGCAACTATCTCCTCGATCTGGTCGCCGCCAGCCGCGAGCCGGAGCGCTTCGGCCTCAAGGAGATTGCCCCCCTGATCAGTCACGGCGTCTCCCCCCGCGGCAGCATCTTCCTTGCCCGCGCCGCCCGCGCCCACGCCTTTCTGCGCCGGCGCCCCTACGTCGTCCCCGACGACGTCGTCAGCATCGCCCCGCTGGTCCTGCGCCACCGCCTCCTCCTCTCCTACGAAGCCGATGCCCGGGGAATCACCGCCGATGACCTTGTTGCGCGCATTCTGGCGGCCGTCCCCCGCCCCTGACAATTCGGAAAGCACCCTCCCCGAGGCGACCCGCACCCTGTTGCGCCGCCTCGAGGTGGTGTCACGGCGCGAGCTGGCCGGAGCGTTGGCCGGCGAGGTGCGCACCCGCCTGCGCGGCCGCGGCATGGAGTTCGCCGGCATCCGCCCCTATCTCCCCGGCGACGAAGTCCGTCTCATCGACTGGAACGTCACCGCCCGCACCGGCACCCCGCATCTGCGCCTCTACCAGGAAGAGCGCAGCCGCACCCTGACCCTGGTCGCCGACATCTCCCCCTCCTGCACCCCGCCTCTGCGCGGACTGCAGCTGCGCGCCGCCGCCCTCCTCGCCTTTGCCGCCGTCCACAACCGCGACCGCCTCGCCCTCGTCGCCGTTTCCGACCGGGTCGAAGCGGTGGTGCCGCCGGGGCTCGGACGCAACCATGCCCTGCGCATCCTCCACGCCCTGCACACCCTGAAACCGACCGGATCGGGGACCGACCTGACTCCGGCCCTGGAGACCGCTCTCGCCCTGCACAAGCGCCCGGGGATGGTGATTCTCCTCTCCGACCTGCACTGCGCACTCCCCCTGCCGTTATTGCGCCGGGCC
>MGTO01000131.1:4304-5354 GCA_001799485.1 Desulfuromonadales bacterium GWC2_61_20
ATCTGATCGCCCTGGTTCTGCGCGATGCCGCTGAAAGAACGCCACGGGAGAGGGGTCTGCTGCAGCTGCGCGACGCCGAGAGCGGCCGCGAACGTCTCCTCGACCTGACCTCGGACAGTGCCCGGGCCGCGGTGGCGACCTGCCGGATGGCCCGCGACCAGAGCTTGAGCCGCGCCCTCGACGCCCTCGCCATCGACCACGTCCTGCTCGGCAGCTTTGATCCGCCCCTTCCGGCCCTGCTACGCCTCTTCCGCCGACGCCGGGGAGGGCAGAGATGAAACACTCCCCCCTTGTCCTCTTGACCTGGCTGTTTCTCCTTGGCGCCGCGCCGCCGACGGTGACGCTGACCCCCGACCCGCCGCGTCTCGGCGTGCCGCTGTCCATCACCTTCACCCTGGAGGATGCGGAGACGACCCTGGCCGGCCTCCCCGATCTCGGCTCCCTCGCCCTCCTCCTCCCGCCGCAGCGCGTCGGCCATGAATTGCGCCTGCTGCTGATGCCGATGCGAGGCGGGGAGGTGACGCTGCCGTCCCTCCCGCTGGTGCGCGGCAGCGCGACGCAGAGTGCCACCCCCCTTCTCACCTTCGAAGTGATCGACGATCTCCCGACGGACGCGGCGCTGGCCCCGATCCGCCAGCGGACTACCCCGGCGGCGACACAGTCATGGCCGGTCTTTCTCTACACCGGGATCGGCGCTCTCCTCCTCGCCTCGGGAGCGATCTGGCTGCGTTGGCGCCGAAAACTCCAGCAATCGCCCACACCCGAAGGGGATGCCCTCCTTGCCACCTGGCAGCAGCAACTGGCACCGCACCTCGCCACCTCAAGCCAAGCCCGCGAACTCTACACCGAGATCGAGCGCCGCCGCTTCGCCCCGCCAGCGACGGACGCTGCCGCCACCCTGGAGCAGTTGCGCGCGGCCATCGCCGCCTGCCTCGGGGAGGCGCCATGAACCTCGTCCTCCTCCACCCCTGGGCTCTGCTCCTGTTGCCCTTGGCCCTGCTGCCTTTTTTACCGCGCCGCCGGCCAGCCCTGATCACTTCATCCCTCGTC
>MGTO01000132.1 GCA_001799485.1 Desulfuromonadales bacterium GWC2_61_20
GGATGGGAGTGGAGGATGCGCGAGGTCTCGATTTCGCCGGCATGGGCATCCCCTTCCGTTTCGATTAACCCTTTGGCCGCAGCGCTGGCCAACATGAATTCCGTCAGGACAGCGATGCGCAGGTCGGCAAAGCGTTCCAGCAAAACCTCGCCGGCATCGACCAGGGTCGCGTAATGGGTCCCGCCGGCATGGCCCGTGAGCAGAATGAAATTGCGCAGACCTTGCCGATAGAGGGATGACACAATATCGAGGGTCAGGGCATGCAGGGTCGATGTCGAGATGGAAATGGTCCCTGGGTGATTGGCGGTCGAACGGCAAACCCCGTAATGGATCGGGGGCGCGACGAAGAGTGGGCGCCGCGACGCGATCCTGCGGCCGACTTCAAGGGCATGCAGGGTATCGGTATCGAGGGGGAGATGGGGACCGTGCTCCTCGGTGGAACCAAAAGGGATGAGGACCGTCCGGGTCTGCGCCAGTCCGCGGGTAAAGTCCGGCATGGTCAGGTCGGTTATGAGCATGGGGGCCTCCGCCAGACGCTGCGCTCAATCACAGCAGCTGCAGAAAACGGTGGGTTTGCGGAATGACACGGACCAGGGGATGGATACGGGCGGCACACCCCTGCAGCTCCAACAGGCGTCGGGGATTGAGCAGGGTGGCGGAAGGAAGGGTCACTGGTTGCAGGATCAGGGGGACTGCGGGAGCGACATCGCGCAACAGACGGGCGACTGTTTCAATCTCGTGCAGATCGGTCGCATCACCGACCACCACTTTGACCTGACAGTTGACGCGTGCGGCCAGCTTCAGAAACTTCTCGTGGTCACCCCATGGTGTCGGCACCCCGGTTAGCGACGCCAGCTTGATATCCATGGAAACCCAGCTCAGCTCGTCGACAACAAGCGCCAGGGACTCGGGCAAGGTGCCGTTGGTTTCAAGAAAGAGAGGAAAGAGTTGCTTCAGGGCAGGAGCCCATTGCTGCAAAACCCCAACCTGAAGAAGGGGTTCTCCGCCAGTCAGGCTGAGGGAGTGGTGCGCCCCGGGGAAATCGCCTCGCCACCGTTCGAGCAGGGGCAACAGCAGATCGAGACCAACGGGATTGGACCATTCCTCGAATGTACCGCTCCCGGGAAGTGTCTCGACACGACAACTTTCCGAAGGCTGAAATGGGGTATCACAATAGGCGCAGTCGAGATTGCATCCGGCCAGGCGCAGGAAAATCTGTCGGCAGCCGACCAGCAGCCCCTCCCCTTGCAGGGAGGAGAAGATCTCGATGAGATTGGCGGATTCAGTCGCGGGTATAACTGGCACAGGCATAGTCGGATTCCCAGACATTGACCTTCTCGACGGCAATGTTGGCGTTATTGAGCTGGTCGCTCAAGCGATCGAAAAGGAAACGGGCAATGTTTTCCGAAGACGGGCTGATGACATCGAAGGGAGGGACCTGATTGAGATGCTTGTGGTCGAGCGTCTCAAGGAGTGTGCGCAAGGTCGACTTGAGAATCTTGAAATCGATACCGAGCCCGGCCTTGTCCAACTCCTGCGCACCAACGGTAACCTCGACCTTCCAGTTGTGCCCGTGCAGGTTCTCGCAGTCCCCCTGATAATTGATGAGGTTGTGGGCCGCGGCAAAAAAGGTATGAACCGTGAGGTGGAACATATGAAGCTCCTGTCGTCAGAGGTCCCAGCGATCAAAGGTTTTTGCAAACGAACCGTTAGCGAATGAGTCTAGAACAAATTCAAAAATGGCGCATAGAAAAAGGGGTTAGGCTTTCACCTAACCCCTCGATTTTTTCTGGAGCGGGAAACGGGATTCGAACCCGCGACCTTCAGCTTGGGAAGCTGACACTCTACCACTGAGTTATTCCCGCTCAACGTGGGGCAGATTATAGGGACACGCCTCTTGGCTTGTCAATATCTTTCTGGCCCCAAAAGCCTTTCTCGACAAGCCAATGGGACGGTCGCAAGACCCGCCCCATTGGCTTGTTTTTCAGATGTAACGAGCGGATCAGGAAAGGTCTTTGGCCGCCTGGAAGATGATGTCGAAAAGCTCCTGAATATTCTCCTTGGCGATACAGGAGAAGGCGATACGCAGGTCGGTCTTGCCGATGGAGATGGTACCGACCCCGTACTTGTCGAGGAGGTGCAGCCGCAACTTCTCGGCGTCAAGCGACTTGAGTTTGAGACACATGAAATATCCGGAATTGAAGGGGTAATAACCCCACACACTGTCGTATTTCCCGGAGTTGAGGACGCGTTTGACTTCCAGGGAACGCCCCTTCATGACCTGGAACTTTTCCTCTTTCTGGATCGGGAACTCGGGGGAACGCAGCGCCTCGATGACGAAGGTCTGGGAAGGGTGCGGGCAATTGGAGATCTTGGCGCGGATAATCCCCATGGTCTTCTTTTCAAGGGCGGTCAGGACGTCTGGCGTAGCCTTCGTGTCGCCGTTGGCAAAGGTGATGAAGCCGGTGCGGAAACCCCAGACAAACTCCTCCTTGGTGGCACCGTCGAGTTTGATCGCGAGAATGCGCGGGTGGAGGTTGGCCAACTTGCCAAAGAGGGACTCCTTGAGGGAATCCTCGTAGAAGAGGCCGAAGTAGGCATCATCGGTCACCGCGACGATATTGCAGCCGCTCTTGGCCACGTCGAGAATGGCGGCAACAAGGGCGTCCCCTTCCGCCACCGTCGGCGTATAGCCACTCGGGTTATTGGGGAAGTTGAGAATGACCACGGCCTTCCCTTTTTCAGCCGCGGTCTGCTTCAGCGTGGTACGAAATGCTTCGATGTCGTAACCGCCGGTTGCCGTAAAGGTGTTGTGTTTTTTGACCACACCGCCATTGCAAGTGCCAAAGGTCAGGTTGTAGTTCCCCCAGAGCATGTCCGGCAGCACGACATGATCGTCGACGCCGACAAAGAGATCGCCGACAATCGAGAGGCCATGGGTCAAGGCACTGGTCACGACGGGATTGCTGTAGTGTTTGCCCTGCATGCTCGGGTTTTCCCGCAACATCTTTTCACGCCAGAGGCTGCGCAGTTCGGGACGACCGGCGGGCGGGGCATAGGGAAAGATATCCTTGGGATCGAAGCCACTCAGCTTGTCCTGGATGCACTTGAGATACATCGGTCCGCCATTTTCGGTGGCGATACCGATAGTCGCGTTGTATTTATGAGCCTTATCCTTGGCCTCGGCACTCTGGGTGAGAATCCCTTTGGGGAAGAAGATGTTCTTGCCGAGATCCGACAGCATTTCGACAACATGGGGATTGTGCTGGGCAATGAGGTCGTTGAGCTCTTTAGCCAGGGGATTCATGCAGTTCCTCCACAACGGGGTGAATAAAGTTCAGTGGCACTGAACACGCTTTCGACAAACGACGGTATTTAATCAGGATTGGTGAAGAAATGTCAACGGGAATATGGGCGGATTCTCAGGCTGGCGGATCGGCTAATGAGTCGTTGTCGGCAGGTGGCGAAGATGAAAGGTTGACTCTCCCTGTCCCACAGCACCAAGGGCATCGACGGCCTTCCAAACGACATGGACGCGCATCCCTTCGCGCAATACGGGAGACGAAGCGGGCTGCAGACGTACCCCCAGATCGAAAGGCTGACGCTTGATTTCGCCGATGATGACATGCCCGACATCATCGCGCAGATGAAAGTCACTGACGGTTACAGGACGATCAAACCATACGGCGATTTCCTCGACCTTGCCGCCACTCCCCGACCAACTCCCGACGACACCAACGGGGCGGGGGGGGCCGGGACTGACGACTTGAAGTGACCCTGGTCGAAAAGTCATGCCGCCAAATGTAGTCAGAGGAACCCCTTCGGCGGAGACCATGACCCGTTTGACCCCGGGAAACTGTTCGAGAAGATGGCCGAGGGACATGATCATGGCACGTCTGACCAGAAAGTTTTTCTGCCGGGCGGCCTGGCGCGACAGATCGACCATGACCAGATCACCCTGCTGCCGCAGGGAGAGAACGACGGTCCCATGCGGGAACGGGTTGGTCAGGCCGAGGGGCTCGATAACCCCGGGGTCGATGGAAACCAGACGTTGCACCAGCCGGAGCATCGGCTCCGGAGACGAGGCGATAAACAGGGGGAAAGGGCCAACTTTCGAGAAATCATTGGCCAGGGGAAGGAATCCGGCCATGGCCCGGTAGCTACCCGATGGAGTAACCGGCGCGGGACCGAAATAAACCAGATAGGCGGAACTGGCATGGGCGCGGGACATCGAACCGAATTCATCGAGATCCTTACGGATATCGCATCCCGCCAGGAGGAGCGCAAGGGCTAAAAGGAAATACATTCGGTAAAAATCTCTCAACACCCGGATCCTCCTTGCGCGGTCAGGATTTCCGCGCGGGTGCATTCTAGCAGAAATCCAAGGCAAGAAACATGGCGCACGTACAAAACATGACGGGGATCTGGCATAGGCCAGATCCCCGTTCTCTATTCGATCTCAGTACAAAACAGTTATTTGATAACCCGGGTGGCGCTGCTCAATGCTTCGAAAGGAATCTTGATTCCCATTTTACCAGCCGCCAGCAGATTAATGACCAGGGCGATGCGTTTGGGCGAGCGGACCGGCAGGGTGAAGACCTTCTGACCGTTAAGGACCTGAATCGCATGCACCCCCAAAAGCTGTCCTTGTTCGACCGGATCGGTTTCGAGTGTCACCAGACCACCGAGATCGCCAAGTCCGGGAATCTGGGATATGACCGGGATACCCTTCTGTTCTGCCGTTGCAATAATGGCTTTGAGATTCTGGGAGATGACGACACTTTCTGAGATATAGAGGCAATCGACGGACGAGCCCAAGGCTTCGATGGACTTTTGAATATCTGCTGCGGACTTGACATCGCCCTTGGCAACCGAATAGCCGAATTTGCCGCCGAGTTCTTCAATTTTACGGCACTGCAAGGCTGAGCCTTGCTCTGAAGTCGAGTACAGTACGCCGATTTTTTTCGTCGGACGGATCTGCCCCATGGTCTTGACCAGGGTATCGAGGGGAGTATTGCCACTGACGCCACTGATATCCGAGCCGGTGACGGCGAGGTCCTTGACGATGCCGAGAGAAACCGGGTCATAGACGTCGGCAAAAAGGATGGGCACACCACGCACTTCTTTTTGCGCTATCAGGGTCACGGGAGCACCGTAGGTGATGATAAGGTCGGCGCCGACGCCAACGGCCTTGCGGATACTGTTGGCCCAGGACATGGCATCGGGATTGGGCATCTGCACGAAGACCTTGACCTTGTCCTCACCCATGCCGCCGGTGCGCAGGATCTTGACAAAAGCCTCGTGGGCTTCCTTGTAACGCGGCAGGTTGCCGGTGATGACCACGGCCACGAACTGCTCCTTGCAGATCGCCGGGGTCTGGGCAAAGACTCCGACGACAAGCACCACTAGGAGAATTATTGCAAAACGCCTGAACGTCATAGGTGCAAAACGCTTTCTCATGAGTTGAGAAGATTAGCGCAAAACCGAATGAACAACAACTACCAACTTCTCGCCAGGGAAACCATGCAGCTCTGGGTGGTGCCGTCGTAGACATCGCTGTTACGGGCATCATAGTCGTCGATGGTGTAGGTCAAACCGACAGTCCAACTCTCAGCTGGGTTCCAGTCAAGTCCGGCAGTCAAACCCTGCTGAACGACATCAAGACGGCTAATCTCCGAGAGTCCTATCGAGTCGGCGGGATAAATCTCGCCAGTTACAGGGTTTGACGCATTTATTGTACTGGTGTCAGTGGCTGGTTCGTTAAAATTCGGGCTGAACTTCGATAACGAACGCACATAGTAACCCTCGAAGCGGGTTGAAAAACTTTTGAGCCACTGAATTGTTACGAAAGCAGAAAGATTTTGCGAATTCAAAAGATATTCAACATCGTCGTGAATATTATTAAATTCGTTATTTGCGTTGACAACATCGGTTGCACCGAAGAGCAGACCTTGCTCCACAAATGCACGCAGATAGCCATAGTTGACGCCGGTGGTGACCTTGCTCCAAGGGTTCACCCAGAGGCCGAGGTCAAAGTTTTGTTGTTCACGCTCGCGATCGGAGTATTCGTAGTCGGGCGTTGGTGAGTAGCCCGTAGCCAACGACTGCCAGACCGACTCGGCATGGTTCTCGTTTTTCTCGAGCAGCGCCCGGGCGGTGGCAGTCAGTCCCCAGCGCGACTTATTGCTGTAGTTGACACCGAGGAAAGCCTCGTGCTTGTCGTCGAAAGAAGTGCCATAGGCAGGATCGTCGGAGGTCATGTAGCGGTACCAGGTATTGATGCGCAGGGCGGAAGTCTTCAGCGGCCGCAACGTTAGCGACAGCCGGTATTGGTCGATGTTCTCCTCTTCAGGGAGTTCCCAGACCGGGTCAATGGAGCCGAGTCGATCGACCGGGGCCGTTGACCCGGAATGGCGAATGGCCCCATCGGTATTGCCGCGCACAATCGTTTCGCGCTGATAATCACCCTTGACGGTTAACTGCTGCACTGGCCGCCAGGCCGCGGAGGCAGCATATTCGTAGCGGTTGAGATCCATGTTCTCGCGCACCGGAAACTCAATTGGTGGACCTAGGGCCGGGAAAATCGGAGCGGTAGTCGTCGCAGCACGATAATAGGCAGCCGTTATAGTATCGGAGTTCTTGGAATCAAGATCGAGCATGCGGTAGCGCAGGTTGAAGGTCAGGGCGGAGAGAGGGGTGTAGGAGAGGTTCCCGGCCGCCTTCTGGTAAACCGATTCGGCACTGACTCCATCGACCCCAAGCGGCTGCCCGGCCAGATCGGAGTTATTTTCACGTTTGCCGTAAGTATAGGCTCCGTCAGCTATGATCCCGCCGGACAACGCCGTGCGCAGCGTCACCGTACTTTGCAACAGTTGCGACTCAGGGTCTTCGCTATGCTGAAAATCCGTTGCAGTCGTGGGGCCGTAGGAATGTCCTAAGAATGTGTCGACGGGAATCGGATCCTTGACCCGAAAGGTGCGCAGAAGTTGCTCGACAGCGACATCAAAGAACCCGATATGTGCATCGACCGCGCCGCTGAACTCTTCCGTCAGGCGATCAATGGAGCGCGTCTTGCTCTGCACATGGCAAACATTACATGACGTAGCACCTCCATTTGAATCATGTCCTTCCTCGACGAAACGCAGCTGTTTCTTCCCTTCTTTCTGCAGACGCCAGTACTTGAGACGCAGATGTGCTGGATAGTTGCCGAGCTTGGCAACCACCTCGGCCTTGTCGATCTCGATCCGCAGACCATAAGTGTCATCGGCATTCTGGTCCGAGAAGATCACGCGCGGAGTATTTACGAGGGTGGTCGAAGGCGGGAGAAAGTACCGATAAGAGGCGTCTTGGCGCGCCCCGGGAAGGAGCGGATCGTAAGGAATATGGTCGAGGTTGTGCCAAAGCCGTTCGGACGCCAGATTGATCTTGAAGCGTCCGTTGAGGTCGACGTGGGCCTCGGCCATGTAATCGCGGTCGTTGATGTAATTGGCATCGAGGTAAAGATGCTTCTTGCCGATGTGCCCCTTGACATCCAGATTGAAACCCATGTCAGGCTCGAGGAAGCGGTATTCGGCCGCTGCTCCTGTATTCCCTTCGTTCTTGACCCCCAGGTAGTTAAGGTCAAGGCGATGTTCAATGTCCGTTGCGGCCGCCGGGTCGACGGCCTCTTCAGCGCAAAGCGGAGCCGCTGCAGCAAGGAGCGAGAAGAAGATCAACTGGACTATTTTAAATTTATGACGAATCACGTGTTCCTCCCGACAACAAACGAATCTGTCGATTGACGACTCTCTTCCCTTTAACGGGAGAGGAATGTCCCTCTGCCGTGCCGCGATGGTACGTCGGTGCCGTGGATGGATGAGTGGCAATCGGTGCAACGATTGAAAAATGTCTGTTTCATCTCTGGCGACGACAAGGTTCCGACCGCCGATCTGTTTGAAGCGCTATGCCCGGCATGACACTGCATGCAAAGAAACGGTTGACTGACCGCCAAGAGGGGGTTATTGGGCGAGCCGTGGGGGCTGTGACAATTGGTGCAGTCCTCGGTCACGTCGGCATGTTCGAAAACGAATGGCCCTTGATACTCCATGTGGCAGCGGGTGCAGGTCGCCTTGACCGTCGCCTCGCGCAGCATCCCCTTGGTCATGGTGCCATGGGGGTTGTGGCAATCGGAGCAATCCATCTTGTGCTCGTTGACCGGATGATGCGAGATCTGCGCAAACTGGTTGCGCACACTGGCATGGCAGATATAACAGGTCTCGGCCATGTCGTGCCGGTTCAGTTTTTGTTGTGAGCCCATATGCAGCTTGTGGCAGTTGAAGCAACTGACCTCGTTACTGTCATGCGAGCTGCCACTCCACATGGCCAAATTCGGTGAAGAGGCCGCGGAATGGCACTTGAGGCAGATCAGCGACTGGGCCTGACTCGGCAACTCCCCGAGGGCAAGAAGGGTGTCGATGCGGCAGCGCTGTTCGCCACTGGGGGCGATTTCCAGCTCAGCGACGGCAAGACTGCCCGGTCCGTGACACGACTCGCAGTTGACCAGAGGCAGTCCGCTGGCGGCATCGACCTGCTCGCCATGCACCGATTTGTTGAAGTTTTCCTTCTTGAGGTCGTGCTTGTGACATTTGGCGAGACACGCTTCGTTGCCGATGTAATCGGCATCAAGTCGGCCAACAACCATGCGTTCGTAATCACGAACCGGGGCGATCGGCTGATCGGTACGGGGTGAGCAGGACGACCCCAAAGTTGCCAGTGCCAATAATATGAAAGTCATCCACTTCAAGGCAAAACCTCCTAGAGCAATCGGCTTGCGGGCTGGAAATAGCCTATGAAAAATTAAAGGCGTTCGCACTTCATGCAAGATTCGTGAAAATCCGAGAAAATGAGCAGGCAGGACAAAAAGGTCGCGCTATGCGGGGATTGAGCGGAACAATTACGGCGAGGTGGGACCTTATTTCAACCCGCACAAGTCATTTCACGCGCAATCGCGCATGAAAAACGGCTAAAGAGCGGAAATTGCGACGATCTTATTCAGAAGAAGGTTCCCACCACCACCCCGAGAGCCGACAAGGGCCCGGAGTCGTTCATCCCCTCCGCCGTCTTTTCGACCTTTTGCAAGGTCACTTCCGCCTGACGATAGAGTCCGTCCTCGTTGACCAGGCGACCAATCGTCCCCTTGCCGTCATCGACCTTGCCGACAATGCTGTTGATGCGGGTCACCGCCCCGGTGGCTTCGTTGTAGAGGGTCTCGTCGTTGACCAGGCGGCCGAGAGTCCCTTCACCGCGATTGGTCCGTTCGACAATTTCGCGAATATCGGCGAGGGAGTCGGCCAGACTCCGGTAGACATCGTCCTCGACCACCAGACGCCCCAAGGTCCCTTCGCCGGAGCTGATGCGCGCCGAAATGTCCCGGAAGTTGGCCACGGTCTTGACCGCATCGTCGTAAAGGGTGGGATCGGTCAGCAAGCGCCCCAGGGTCCCTTCCCCCTTGCCAAGGCGCTCGACCACGTCCTTGACCTGGACGATGGCACCCTGCAGGTCCCGGTAGAGGCCGGGGTCATTGACGAGAAGTCCGAGGGTCCCCTCCCCTTCGTCGATCTTGCGCACGACGGTTTCGAGGCGGCCGAGGAGGTTGACGAAAGGTTCGCGACTGTCCTCGACCACCGCCTGCAACTGACTGAAGAAACGATCCTGATTGCGATTGAAGTTGTCGATCAACTCCTCCAGCGTCGCCCCTTCCCGGGTCGAAACGCTGCTGCCGGGAGGGAGCAGCGCCGCCTTCTCGCTGCCGAAGCTGAGGCCGAGAAATTGTCCGCCAAGGAGATTGGTCTGCCGGACCATGGCGACACTATCGATCTTGACCGGAACATTTTCCGTAACGAAAAAATCGAGGCGGACCCGACCATTGTCAATCTGGATATCGCGGACTTTGCCGACATCGACCCCGGCCAGGCGCACCGGGTCACCGATGCGGATGCCGACGGCGGCGGTGAAATAGGCCTTGTATTCGAGCTGTTTCTCGAAGGGGTTCCAGTCCTCGACCAGTTCGATCATGACCCCGAGGGTGATCAGGGTCAGGACGAAGAAGAGGCCAACCCGCTTTTCGATGGATAATTCCATGTTGTTTCAGTCTCCCTTGAGCCCTTTGGTGGTGGTGTAGATAAAGCCGCGCACCACCGGATTCTGGCTGGCCTTGATGGCCGCGGGCGTGCCGATTTCGACAATGCCGTCGGCATTGATCATGGCCACCCGGTCGGATAGATAGAGGGCGAAATTAAGGTCATGGGTGACAATGACCGTGGTCAGATTGACCTGGCTTTTCAGGTCCTGAATAACCTTGGCCAACTCGTCGGAGGTCACCGGGTCGAGTTCGGCCGTCGGCTCGTCATAAAGGATGAGGTCGGGATTCATGGCGAGGGAGCGGGCGATGGCGACGCGCTTCTTCATCCCGCCGGAAAGATCCGAAGTCAGCATGTCCTCCTTGCCGGTGAGACCGACCAGGGCGAGTTTGTCGCGAATGATCTGGCGGATGCGCGGCTCGGGACAGACGCGTTTCTCGCGCAGCCAGAGTCCGACATTCTCGCCGACGGTGAGGGAATTGAAGAGAGCCGAGGATTGGAAGACAATACTGTAACGATAGTCATGGCGGCGCAAGGGGTCGGGATCGAAGATATCCTGGCCGTCGATGATGATGGTGCCGCTATCCGGGCGTTCCAGCCGGACAATATGCTTGAGCAGTACGCTTTTACCCGTCCCCGACGGGCCGATGATGGAGAAAGTCTCTCCCGGGTGAATACTCAGGCTGATATCGTTGAGGACCATATTGCCGTTGAACGATTTGGTCAAATGCTCGATCTCGATGCCGACGCCGCGCGACTCCTCATAATCGAGAGCCGTGCTCTCACCGGCAAAGAGGGAGGCACTGAAACCGTGGGTCAGCTTGTTGAGAAGACTGGTCACGGGATTGTGATTTTTGCGTTGTTCGTCGGCCATGCTTCCCCTGTTGCGACTAGAGCATCAAACGGGTAAGGAAATAATTGGCGATAAAAATCAGCAGGAACGAGAGAACCACGGACCGAGTGGTCGAACGGCCGATGCCACGGGCGCCGCCGGTGGTCTTGAAGCCGACGTAACAACCGACCTGGGCAATGATGCCGCCGAAGACCGTCGCTTTCAGCAAACCCTTGCAGACATCCATGTATTCGAGCGAACTCACCAGGCTGTCGTAGTAGACGCCATAGGGGACGTTGATCTTGGGATTGACCTTGCTGACCACGGCCCCGCCGGCAACCCCGACGAAAATGGCAAAGACCACCAGCGCCGGCACCGCGGCGAGACAGGCAATGAGCCGCGGCATGGCGAGATAACGGACCGGATTGATCTCCAGGGTCTTGAGGGCGGCAATCTCTTCGTAGATCTCCATGGCACCGACCTCGGCGGCCATGGCCGAGCCGACCCGCCCGGCCACCAGCAGGCTGGTCATGACCGGCCCGAGCTCCTTGACCATCGACAGCCCGACGATGGAGCCGATGACATTCTGGGTGCCATAGAAAGCCAAGCTCGACCCGGTCTGCAGGGCCAGGACCATGCCGATAAAGAGGGCCATGAGCAGGGTGATGGGAAAGGTGCCGATGCCGATATCGGCAAGTTGCCGGAAGATGGCGGCACGATTGCGCGGGGCTTCCTTGAAATAGTAGAGAGTCTGCACCAGCAGCTTGAGCATTTCACCGATGGTCTGGCTGATGTTCATCAGGTGGCGACCCAGCAAGCGAATCATCGCAATGCTCCAGGCGGAAGAGGGTTGGAAGCAGGCGTGGCCCAGCTCGGTCCCCAAGGGAGAAACAGGAAGGTCACTTTCGTCCGCTCACCGCTGCGCCGATAACGGAATAGTCCCTTGAGCAGGGCAAGGTCGACACCGACTGCCGCCTCATGCCGATAGTGAGCCAGGGGGAATAACTCCCAGAAGAGATCCTCGCCACGCCGCTCCTTCCAGTAGAGGTTCCATAACAGCGAAGCAGCTTCGTTCCCCTGCCGATCCCAATGCACCTGGTAAAGCCGCCAGAACGGTGCCCAGTTACGCTCAATCCGCTCATTCTCCGGGAAAAATGGTTCGAGGAGGGCCGGGGTCGAGAAGCGAGCCAAACCATCCTTGTTTTCATACGTGAAAAGGGGCCAGAGCGCAACCCGTTTTTTCCGCGGGAAATCTTCTCCGCGCAAACGCTCTTCCGTATCGGAATAGAGGAAATAGGCGATGCGGTCGCGCCGATACGTGAGGATTTCGCTATCCCTTTCTTCAATTTTGTAGAGCGGCCACAGAAACCAGCGCTTTTGATAGGCGTCGATCCGTTCACGGGTATAGAAAGGCAGAATGCGTACTCCGTTGCGTCTCTCTCCCCGGGTCAGGCGCAACAGCGGCCAGGGGAAATCCCACTCCTCGTAGCCAGCGTCCCGGTCGGCAGTATGGCCGAAGAACGGCCACAGCAGATGCTGTGACTGGTACGAGGGGGAATCGATGCTGGCCCAAACGGGAAAGACCAGCGTTTCGCGCAGCGTTTCATCTCCGGCCAGGCTCAGGTCGTTGCGGAAGAAAAAAGGCCAGAGGAAGAAGCGCTTATGATAACGGCCACTCTTTTCCGTGAAGCCGTAAAGGGGCCAAAACTGCCAACCGGAAACGCCCTCCCCTTCGACCCAGGAAAAGATCGGCCAGGGGAGATTGGTCGTCGTCAGTTCCTTGGTCGAGGTTCGCGCATAGAGGGGGAAGAGGACAAAATCGATGCGCTCACGGCCGTACTTGCCCTCGATGCGCCCGATCAGGGGGAATAGGGCAAAGGTGGCATCACGCCCCGGCAGATGGTTATAGAAAAGGAGGGGAAAGAGCATGAATTCGTCTTTGCTCCCGCTTTCGCGGGCAGCAAAATCGAAGGTGAGAAGACGAAGAAACTGGAAGCTTTTGAGGTTGTCGCCTTGGTCGATCGTGGCAACAGGAAAAAGCAGATCGGTCGTCGAGGTGTGCTCGGCGGCGCTGGACTCGTGAAAGAAGAATGGACGGACCGCCGAGCGGGTAGTCGTGGAGGAAGACTCGTATTTGATCAGCGGGCCGAGCAGGTGGAAACTTGAAAAATCGGCGGCGGGAGCACTACGATAGTCAAGAACAGGCCAAAGGGTGAAGACCCGCGATTGCGCTGCCTGTGCTCTCGGGGCGGCAAATAGCAGCAACAATCCGCAATAGAGGAAAACTCGGGATATCATGCGGGCGGCATTTCCTCAAAGGCGTGCATGCTACTTCCGTGATTTGCCTCGGGAGCGTTGAGACAGATAGATGCACACAAAGATGACGGCAAAGACGATGGCAATAAAGATAAAATCACCGAAAGTCCAGGGGGCGTTCATGAAGAGCTCCTTTCGGCGAGACGATCCCGGCCCTGCAGTGCCGGGACATAGGTGGCATCGAGGGACAAAGCCCGAGCAAAGGCGGCGAAAGCCCCGGCGACATCGCCCGTTCGTTCGCGGCAAACAGCCAGCAGATGAAAAAATTCGGGATTCGGCAATTCCGCCACGGCACTCCCCTCTTCTTCGAGACGTTCAAGGAGTACGAGGGCCTGGGCCGCATCGCCGGCCGCCAGCAGTTGCATCGCCGCGCCGATCGCCTCCAGGTCTTCCACCAGAGGGTGATCGGGGACGGCGCCCTCTTCAAGACGTGCAATCTGCGCCGCCAACAGTTCCCGGGTTGCCGGATGAGCGATCATCCCTGACAAAGCCCGCCAGCGCCGAAGCGCGGCCGGATAGTCGGCAAACCAGAAATCGAGCTGTGCTAACTGGTTGAGGGCCGCCGGGTTCTCCGGCCGCAAGTCGAGACTGCGCTGCAAAGCCTGCATCGCGGTCAGGAAGTGCTGGCGAGAGTGGGCGCATTCGCTGAACATCAGGCCGATTTCGCGGCAGGACTCACCGAGGAGGTAATGCAATCCGGCGTTGTCCGGCTCCAGCAGAAGCAGGATGCGCAGTCCGACAATCTTGCGCTGGAGAAAGGGGGCATCGACCTCCTTCTCGTTGATCATGATGATCTGCGCGGCCAGGTCGGTCAGGAAATGGGGAAAAGCTTCCTTGAGAATCTCGGCATAACGCGCGGCATTGGCGGCCCCCGGAAGGCGCCGCAGATAGTCATAGAGCCCCTGGCCGATGGCATCGTCGGCAGGCGTGCCATTGACATAATCGGCTCGCCACAGGGGGAGCGGAATTCGCGGCAGGGGAACCGGGCGCTGCTCCGGACCGACCCGCAGGACATAAGCCTCGGGCGGAGTCCAGAAAGTGAAACCCGCGACCGACCGATTTTCCTCCGGATGAGACAAACTAGCTTCGTTCACGACGATCCTTTGCATATGGCAGGAGACAATACCCCGGGAAAGGTGTTGATCCCCGCATGGCGGCCTGGAACCTTGTAGATACGAACGCCATCCCAGGGGCGGCCGAGAATGCCGTCGTGGATGGCCCAGCTCCGTCCCCAGAGACTCAACTCCATCCCCGGCTGACGAAACGGGGTGGAGCCGTCAAGGCGTTGGGCCAACGCCCCGCCCGGCTGAAAATCCGCGTCAATCGACTGCATCAACTGTTTTCCGGCCAGATAATCGAAGCCATAGCGTTCATAACGAATGGCATTGTCGTAACTCAACGGTTCCGCCACAATCAAACCGCTGCCAAGGCGTGCGACCAAGCCTTCAAGGTTGCGGAAAAACTGGCTGAAAAGGCCCAACCCACGACGAACCTGATGCGGCAAGAGGCCGGCTGCCATCGCCCGTTCTTCCTCGCCGCGATTGCGGCGCGTCGTGGCGAAGGAATTGTCGCGCCCGTCGACATCGACGTCAACCTGAAAACGCGGAGACGACGGGTCGTTAACCAGACAGAAGGAGAGTTCCATCTGTCGAAAGGGGGTGTCGGCAATTTCAACAAAAAAAAGGCTGTCGCGATCGCTGCGACGCAAGCGGACATCGAGACGGACCAGGCCGAGACCGGCTGGGCAAATGAATTGCACGGATCTTTCGCCGTCCGCATCAAGCAGGGCTTCACGCTCAATGGGGAAAAGATCGAAGATCTTTTCCGGCAGAAGCTCGCGATAAATGCCCTCTTTGACCTCCATCGGGAGGAGGTTGATCTCGCGCAGCGAACCCAGGGGCAGGCCGTCCGCATCAAGGAGTGGCGGGCTGCGGCGGGATCTCATCGCAAGGCCAACCGATGTATCGGGGAGAGGTGCGCGGAAAGAAACGCCAGGTTGCTCTCGAGGGCCTCTTGCGCCCGGGAAAAATCGTCCGGCCGAGCGAAATGTTCGTCATCGCGCAGCTTTTTCCGCTCGGCCCCCAGGGCAGCGATGCGAGCCCGGAAGTGCGGGGGTAACGTGTCGGGAACGGCGCGCCCGCTCATGACCCCCCAGACCAGGGCCCAGGAACAGGCGACATTGACCTTGTCGTAACCACCGCCACCGAGGGCCAGCCATGGCAACCCGAGGGACCGCAAGGTACGCGCGGTATCTTCAATGACCGCCGTGGTCATTTCCAGCCGGGTCAGAGGATCGGTCCGCAAGCTGTCGACGCCAAATTGGCTCACGAGCACGTCGGGTCGATAGCTTTTCAGTAACGGCATCACCACGGCGTCAAAAGCACGGCGGAACAGGCGATCATCGGCATGGCGCAAAAACGGGATATTCACTGCATATCCATAGCCCGGACCATGCCCGAGTTCACGGCTATACCCGGTGTGAGGAAAAAAATCGTCGCCGGTCTCGTGCAGGGAGATGGTCAGGACCTGGCTTGAATCGTAGAAGGCTTCCTGGACTCCATCGCCGTGATGGGCGTCGATATCGACATAAGCGACGCGCAGACCCTGTTGCACCAGCCACTGTATAGCCACGACGGCATCGTTGAGATAACTGAAACCCGATGCCTTGGCGGCATGGGCATGATGCCACCCCCCGGCCATGTTGAAGGCCGAGCGGACCTCGCCTGTGGCCAGGCGTCGGGTCGCCTCCAGGGTGCCGCCACAGACAGTTCTTGCCCAGGCATAAAGACCGGGGAAGACAGGATTCTCGATGTCACCGAGGCCATAGCGGAAATCTGCCCGTGGGTCCGGGTCAAGGCTGAACTCGCGCAACTTCTCGAGATAATCGGCACGGTGAAATCGCAGGAGTTCTGCTTCGTCGGCCAGAGGCGACTCCACCACCGTTACCCCCGGGGGAGCAAGCAGCTCGAGTTCGCGGATCAATTCGTAGGCAAGACGATAACGCGCCACCTTGAAGGGATGATCGTCGCCGTAACTGACATCGTCGAATCGGCTTGAATAGACGAAAGCGCAGCGCTCACTCATTTGCCGCCCTCTGGTTGCGGTTGTTTTACACCGCTCAGGGTGAAAGGTCAATCCTTCCACACCCCTTGAGCCGGTGCAGAAGAAAAAGAGGGAGGCAACGCTCAAGCGTTGCCTCCCTCTTTTTTTGGTGATCCCTATGGGAATCGAACCCATGTTACCGACGTGAAAGGCCGGTGTCCTAGACCGCTAGACGAAGGGACCGTTCTATCCGGCAGCGAAACTTGTCCGCGTTACTTATTGGCTGGGGTGCTAGGATTCGAACCTAGGTAATGCTGGTGTCAGAGACCAGTGCCTTACCGCTTGGCGACACCCCAAAGCGGAGCGATTTTTAACAGAGTTCATGCGGGCAGTCAAGAAAAAACAGCTCGGGAGGAGGGTCTCCGGGCGCCCCCAGAGAAAGCGGGGGAGCGTATCAGAGGGATTGTTCGCGCTGATAGGTATTGGAGACCCAGAAAATCTCCGAGAGGAAGCGCCCGGAAATCGATATCTGGCCAAAGCACTGGGGACATGCGATGGTCTGGTCGCGCCAGATATTGTGCGATAGCAGTGGGAGATCCTGCTTACAATGAGGACATTTGACAGGAATAATCATGACCGCGCCTCCTCGCAAACCAAGCACGGCCAGAGAATAACAGAAAAATGAGCAAACGCCAACGGACGAATTTTAAGCAACGCGATGCGAACCTTTATTTGAAGCGTATTTTCTTGACGCCGTCGAGGTCGCTGATCAGGGCGGTCAGCTCTCGTCCCATGCGCTGACGATGCTGAGTCAGAATGAAATCGTAGCGCAACTCGCCCCTGTCCCGGTTGTAGTCGCAGGCAATATCGGAAATCTGCACACCACGCTCGGCAAAGATCCGTTCCAGCCCCGGATAAATTTCCTTATCGATTTCGATAACGACGGAGAGATGGAGAAAACGATCCTTCTTGATCAACGGCTCCAACCGCTTGAGAAAAATCAGGCTGAAGATGCCGATGATGGCGGCAACAACCGAGGGAAAGTACGCCCCCATTCCGAACCCCATGCCGACCCCCGCCGCCAGCCAGAGACAGGCGGCCGTCGTCAATCCCCGCACCGACAGACCATCCTTGAGAATGACCCCGGCGCCGATGAAACCGATACCGGCGATGATCTGGGCCGCCACTCGCCCGGGGTCGAGGCGGACAACGCTGGTCCCGGGAATCTCGCCGTATTTGAGGAAAAAGGCTTCCGAAACGATCATCATCAGGCAGGATGCCATGGAGACCAGCAGATGGGTCCGCAACCCGGCCGGCCGGCCGTGTTTCTCCCGCTCCAGACCAATGAGCCCTCCGGCCAGCGAGGCGAGGAACAGTTTGACCGCCACACCGGCTTCATAACTGCCGAACATCGTGTCAGCAAAATACATTGCACAATTCTCCCGACCCCGTAAGAGGCGCAGCAATCAACCTATTTTGACCCGAGACGATACCAGAAGGCGGCAATGACGCCCCACAGAACATTGAGGAGCAGGACATAGACTGGAGTATAGGGACCGGCATGCAACCCGAGCAAACCCAACGTTCCCCGGGGCATGAAATAGAAGAGCGCCGCTGCCGACGGAGCCAGGCTGAAAACCGCGCCCTGCAACAGAGGGCGTGCAACCAGCAGCGGCAACAGAAAAAGACCGCCCCAGACCCCGCCCCAGACGACCTTGCCATAGAGCCACTCCGGGGTCGGCGCCGGGTGCAGATTAATGCCGACACGCGCCAGCATACCGGTGTCACCGAGATACCAGGAGAAGAAAGCGATGACAACCGCGCCAACGGCACCGGCGGCAAAAGCAGCACTGATTTTTCGAAGCATGACAATTCCCTCCCTGTGATTGAGCAGAGATCAACTGCGCCAGTTGTACCTCAAAAGATCAAGAAAAAAAAGTTGTTATCACAGACCATCGGGTATCGTCGCCGGGTTTAACGACAAAACTTCCTGCCACAAGTCGACCAGGGGGAAATAGAGTCCGCAGCGCACCGGCCGTTGGGGTTCGAGCAGGCGGAAAAGACGGGCGTAGGTCTGCAACTGCTCCCGGTAAAGGACCGTTTCGCGTTCCAGAAAGACCGCAGTCGACTCCCCCCGGGCCGGGGCCGAGGTCTTGTAATCGATCACCCAACGTTCGTTGCCGACGGTAAAGGTGCGGTCAACGACCGCATGGACCCGTACCCCATCGAGGGTGCCGGAAAGGGGGAGTTCACACTCCGCGTCGGCGTAGGTCGTCAGTATCCAGCGCCCGCGTTGACTGGAGAGGGTCGTGGTGAGAGCAAGAACGACTCTATCCGCATGGAGATCAAGGTGGTGTGCCGGAACCCCCGCAGCGGCGAGACGGGCGGCAAAGTCGGGACGCAGCAGCGGCGGACGGTCGGGAGTCCAGGCCTCCAAACCCTCGCGGCCGATCCGTTCGACCATCTGATGAACGAGATTGCCGACCATCCGGCCATACTCGCCGCGCAACGAGGGTCGCAGTTCCCCCTGACCAGAGCCGCCCCGGCTGACAATACGCGCGGACGTCTGGGGAAGGTTCGGGGCCGGAGCAAGGGTCGGGGGCGACCAGTCACGGGGGAGCCGATACAGTGCGAGGGCGGAAGAGGCGACTGCGGTCGGTGCAGCCGGCGCCACGACACCATGACTCGCACCGCCCATGGCATCCCAGGCTCGCGCCAGCAGCGAGCCCGCCGGAGGGAAGAGGGTGCCGTCGCTGCGCCGGCCGAGGTGGCCGAAGAGGTGGAGGGAGCGCCGGGCGCGGGTCACCGCGACATAGAAAAGACGCATGGCTTCGAGATCGGCCTTGTCCTGCAGCAACTTGCCGATGGCAGTGTAGGTCGGGTCGCTCTCGTCCTGCTCGGCCGGCGGCAGTGGCGCCAGCAATAGCTCGTAATCGGGATGTTCAAGCCAGCGCAGCAGGGTGTGTTCCTCGTTCCGCACCTTGCGGCCAAGGCCGGGGAGAATGACGGTATCGAATTCTAGCCCTTTGGCTTTGTGAATGGTCATGAGTTGCAGCGAGGGGGGAGCGAGGGGATCGATGCCCGCGAAGAGCTTCGCGAGACGTCCGGGGAGGTCATCGAGGGCGAGGAGATCGCCGCCGCTGTCGAGTTCGTCGAGGAGGGCGAAAAGACGTTCGGCATCGTCCAGGTCCGCCGCTTCGCAGCAAGCCGGGCCGCCGAGGGCCAGCCAGGTCGAAGTGACCAGCTGGCGCAGGGAGATACGGCCGCGGCGGGAACGGGCAACCGCCATGATGGCGCGGAAGCGTTCCAGCCGCCGGCCGACAGGAGTTGCCCCGGAGAGGAAGAGATCACCCTGGTCCGGGTCGCGTTGGAGGAGTTCCCACACCGTCTCTTCCTTGTCATCGCCACAGAGGTGGAGCAGATCGGCTAATTCGCAACCACACCACGGCGCCCGCAGCAGTGACAGCCAGGCAACGCGATCGGCGGGATGGAGGAGCGCCCGGGTCAGGGCGTAGAGGTCGAGAATGACCGGACGTTGCAGCAGCGAATCGATCTCCTGGGCCTGAAAACGGACGCCGGCACCGTGCAGTTGCGTGACGATTTCACGGAGATGGCGACGGGAGCGGACGAGAACCGCAATCGTACCCTGCGGATCGGCGCTGAGGGTCGTCCGGATCAGCTGCACCACCGCCGCGGCCTCGGCGGACTCCTGCATCTCCTCGAACCAGGTACAGACGACGGCAGGCGCGGCGAGTTCGGGGCGTACGGCGGCGGCGGCCAGGTAAGGGACGGCACCGCGCACCGGATCTTCCTGGGCCGGCAGGAGAGACGGGAAGACGGTGTTGAACCAGCTCACCAGCCCGGCTTGCGAGCGGAAGTTGGCGGTGAGATCGAGACGCTCGAGGACCACCTGCTCCAGGCCATGTTGGCGCACATGCAGATAGAGGCCGACTTCCGCCTCGCGAAAGCGGTATATCGACTGCATCGGATCACCGACTAGAAAGAGGGTGCGGCCATCTCCCACACTCCAACCGGCTGTCAGCCGCTGCAACAGATCGTATTGGCCGTAAGAGGTGTCCTGGAATTCGTCGATGAGAAGATGGCGCAGGCGGCTGTCGCACATCAGGAGCAACTCTTCCGGATTCTCGGCGTCGCCAAGGGCCTGGCGGGCGGCGGCGGCCACGGCGATGAAATCGACCACCCCGCGGCGACTGAAGACTTGCTCCAGCTCTGCCGCCGCCAGGGGCAAGAGGGTGATGAGGGCTTCGAGGACGCTCCACTGCTCGGGGCGGTAGACCGCTTCCGGCAGCTCGCGCAGCCCCCGCAAAGCGGCCGCCGTCGCCGGTGCGGCCGCCAGCTCGTGCAAAAGCGCCAGCATACGATTTTTCATGCCGGCCTGAACGGGGTCCTTGCCGGCGGGGAAGCCCTGCTTGACGTTGACCGTTTTGCGCACCTCCCCCGCGGAGGTGAGAACCAGGCCGGCGATATCGAGCCAGAACGGCAGCATCTCGCCACGACTCGACAAGGGGAGATCCGCCGAGGCAAAAAAGTCCGCAGCGTTCCCCTCCCCCGCCGCGCTCAGCTGGTCGCCGGCGTAGCGCGCCAGCTCCTGCAATTCACCTTGCAACGGGGGCGTGACGAACTCGGCGGCGGTACCGACGACTCTTTCGACATAACGGGCCAGACCCGACTCGAGCACCTCCCGGGCCGCCTCGTGTTCCTTGCCGAGGAGATGACGCAGCCATTGATCGCGCCGTCCGAGCATGTCGATCAAGAGGTCACGCACTACTGTCGCCCGGTTGTCGAGGTGGCGTAGCAGCCGGCCAAGCTCGCTGCTGCCGGCGCCGCCCCGTTCGAGCCGCTGCAGCAGCAGTTCCGCCGCATCGCGGTAGAGTTCTGCCGGATCGTCGACCAACTCGGGCTGATCGCCGAAACCGGTCTGCCACGGCATCTGCCGGGTCAGCGACGCCGAGAAGCTGTCGATGGTCTGCAATTGCAGACGCGCCGGGCTGTGCAGGAGGGACCAGCCACATGCCCGTTGATGCAGCAGAACCTTACGCGCCAGGTTCCAGGTCAGCAGGGCATGGCGTGCCGCCGGGGGCTTATCGTCCATGCCGCCTTCGAGGGCCTCGATCAACCGCCCCTTCATTTCGGCGGCAGCCTTGCGGGTAAAGGTCAGGGCGAGGATCTCTTCCGGTTGCCCGACCTCGGCGAGAAGGACGAGGAGGCGCTGGATCAACAGTTCGGTCTTGCCCGAGCCGGCCGGGGCCTGAACGATGAAAGAGCGGCCGGGATCGAGGGCGCGCAGGCGCTGCTGCTGATCGACGGGGAGACTGACGTCACTCATCGTCACCCTCCCCGGCCCCTTGACGTGGGCTTTCGTGGATGCGGCAGAGGGTCGTCAGATCGCAATGCTTGCAGGTTTTCTCGAGGTCGAGGGGATTGATGGCGGCGTCCCCGGCGACAAAGGCGGCACCAAGAGTCGGCAAAGCCTCGTCCCAATGGGCCAGGACCGCGGCAAAGCCGTCCCAACCCTTCGCCAGCAGGATTTTCTCCTGATTCTTGCGCAGTCCCGGCCAATTGTCCGGATCGCGCGCCAAACCGTAGAAGCCGCTCTCCTTCTTCCTGGCGCGGACGCGGGCCAAGAGGACTGCGCCGATCTGATCCCGCGGCAAAGTGCGGCAGTAAACTGGCAACTGCGGCTCGGTAATCCGCGCATCGAGCCATTGTTGGGGGTCGAGGTCACCGGTTTTGTAATCGATGATCGCCATCTCGCCGCCGTCAAGGCGATCGATGCGATCGATCTGGGTGCGGATGCGCAACGGACCGACCTCGATCTCTTCGCGCATTTCGCAGGCGACGACGCAGAAAGGGGGCCGCTCCCTCTCGAAGACCAGCCACTGTCGGGCCATGCGCACCAGGCGCGCGAGTTCCAGCCCTTTCAAGGCCGGCGGCAGATCGATCCGCTGCCGTCTTTGAAAGTTGTCCAGGGCTGCAAGCGTGACCGTGGTGAGAAGGGAATCAATCTCCTCCGCCGGCAGGGAGAGTAACTGCTGCTGCGATTCGACCTGCTTCCAGAAGAGTTCGAGGACGCCATGGATCAGGGTGCCGCGCGAGAGATTGTCGAGACCGATGTCGGCGCTGTCGAGGGCTTGGGCATGGAGACGATGGTGGGCGAAGGCGCGAAAGGGACAGAGGGCCTGATCCTTGATCAGGTTGGTGCCGCCGCTGACCGTGCTGTGCGGCGAAATCGCCGGTGCCCGCTCGTCGACCAATGCTTCGAGGAGAGGCCGGGCGGCCCAGTAGAGCTGTATCGGATCGGCGCTCGGCGCCAGGGTCGGCTCGACCGGCGGGTCGCCGTGCAGCAGGGGACTCGGCCGCAGGGAGACCCCCTCTTCCCGCTGCGGCCAGCTGATAATGACTTCATCCGCCGCCTGCCGCAGACGCAGCAGCAACTGTTCCGCAAAGTGGAACTCGTGTCCGGCGTCGGCCCGCGGCATGCCGCTGCGGCGCTGCAGCGCCACCGGCAAAAATGGGTTGGGGCGCGGCGGCTGCGGCAGAGCGCCGTCGTGGGCGCCGAGAAGCCAGAGATGCTGAAAAGACCCGCCGCCAGCCTCCAGCATCCCCAGGACCTGAATCGGCCCCTCGCCCCCCTCGGGTTGAAAGAGGGTTTCGCTGGTGAGACGCTGGAGCAAACCCACCGCGGCGGACCGGTCGACCCGACCGGCGACGCGGTCGAGACTGGCGAGTTGGCACAAGACCGCCTTGAAGGAGGTCACCGCCTGAAACTCGCGACTCGACAGGGAGCGCTCCCCCGGCCAGCCGAGTGTTTCGAGAAGATCGGCAAAGCGTTCGGCCCAACGCCCGGGCTGTTGCTTGCCGCCAGCCTCGAGATCGGCTGCGAGCCCCGCAAGAATCCGCTGAAATTGCGGGAGATCGCGCCGGCTCTCGAGGTCGCGGCGCAGACGCGCCAGCCGCCACTCCGGCCGCCGCCGCCGGCGCACTTCGCGGTCGGCCCGGGCGCGCGCCCCCTGTTCGCTCTGCCCTCCACCCAAATAGGGGGTGCGCAAGAGCCAGCTCGCCTCATCGAGGGAGAGCTGCCCCCCGACGGTGAGAAGACGCAGGGCGGCGCCGATCACCCCTTCGCGCGCCAGTGGAGCCCCGAGGGAGAGGCCGAAGGCGCCCTCGGCCTCCGCTCCCCGAATGACCGCCTGGGGATCGAGTTCGGCCCGGAAGATGGAGGTGATCAGGGGCTGGTAGCGCGCCAGTTGCGGAGCGACGACCCCGACCGTCGCCGCCGGGTCGCCTTCGCAGATATGCCGGATCCAACGCGCGCAGCGGCGCACCTCGTCCTCGGCATCGAGGCAGGCGACCACGCCGACCCGGCCGGACCGAGAGGTTGGTTGCCAGTCTCTGACGGCGACACCGGCGACGCTGAGAGAGTGGCGCAGGGAGGTCAATTCGGGGGTCATCGTGTCGAAACCGGCGAAGCGAATGACGGCGGGGAGCTTGAGCCGACCGTGGGCAAGGCGGTCACAGATCTGGCGCACGGCCGCAGCCCCATCGCTCCACCCCTCCTTTTGCAGGCGCTGGCGAAAAGCCGCGCGCCAGCGCAGAAAGGCGAGCTGGTCGAGGCCTCCCTCGTCAGCGCGAAAATCAGTCTCATAGGCGGCCAGCAGTCCATGCGCTTCGGCGGCGCGGCGGGCGGCGGCGGGAATTTGCATGAGGGAATGGCCTCGTGCGGCCAAATCGTCGGCGATGACCTCTTCCCAGAGGTGGATCTCCTGCACCGGCGACAGGCGGCGAGCGTCGTCTTCGCTGCTTTCGAGTTGCGCGAAAACCCAGGCCCGCCACGGCAGGATCGCCGGGCGTTTCCAGACGACTTTTCCGCCAGCGGCTTGCCCCTCGTCGAAGCGGGTCAGGAGAGAGCGGGCGAGGCGCTTGTTGACGGTGAGGATGACCGCCCCCCCAGCGGACTCTGCCAACAGCTCCCGGTAGGCCTCGCTCATGAATTCTCCTCGGTCAAAGGACGCTGCCGACGCCTGGCCAGGAGAGCGCCGACCAGATAGACGGCGAAAATGCCAACGGAATTGGCGAGAATATCGCCGAGGGAAGCTCTGCGGCTGCGGGTCAACAGCCCCTGGCCAAGTTCCATGAGCAGACCGAAGAGCCAGGAGGCCGCCACCGCCCAACGCCAGGCCGTATGCCGCGACGGGAAATAACGCAAACCGACCTGGGCTGCAAGGCTGGCCAGGAGTGCATAGGCGGCGGCGTGTGACAGTTTGTCCCAGACTTTGATACCGATCACTTTCTCCGGATGCGGGACCAGGGAGAGCCAAAGGATGCAGAGAGACCAGCCGATCAGGAGGATAACCGGAACAATCCGGGGAAGTCGGGAGGGGTAGATCAGCGGCATGGCAGCTCCTTTTGGAAGGAACCAAGATAGCGGATTTACGGTCCGAACGGAAGGGGGAAGAAGCGGCGGCGAACTCTCCCCTACCCCCCCGCCGTCGTCTGGTCTTCAGCGATGCGGCCATCGCGCAAGGTTATCATCCGATGAAAGTAGCGGCGGTTGTCGGGATTGTGCGTGACCATGACGATAGTCTGCCCGGTCCGATTAATCTCCGTCAGCAGGGCCATGATCTCGGCACTGGTGGCGCTGTCGAGGCTCCCGGTCGGCTCGTCGGCCAGGATCAGCGGCGGCGCGTTGACCAGGGCGCGAGCGATGGCGACGCGTTCCTGTTCCCCGCCGGAAAGCTGACTCGGCAGGTGGTCGGCGCGTTGGGCTAGGCCGACCCGTTGCAACGCCTCCTCGGCCCGCTCCCGTTTTTTGCTCGTGGCGAGGGACTGAATCGCCAGGGGGAGCATGACATTTTCGAGGGCGGTCAGATAGGGTATCAGGTTGAAGGACTGGAAGACGAACCCGAGATATTCAGCGCGAAAATCGGCCAGACGCTCGCCGCTTAGGTGGTAGAGGTCGATGCCGTCTACGCGAATCGTCCCGTTGCTCGGGTGGCAGAGGCCGCCAAGACAGGAGAGGAAGGTACTCTTGCCCGAGCCGGATGGCCCCATGACGCCGAGAAAGGTCCCTTCCTCGACCTGCAGCTCGACCCCCTTGAGGGCGGCAACGACTCCGGCCTCGCTGCGATAGTTTTTTTCCAGTCCTGCGATTTCGAGAAATGCCATCTGTTTGTCCCTTATGCGTTGGTTATCCACTTGGTTCAAGTGAAGCTTACAGACTGCGGAAGGCCTCGGTCGGGTCCATGCGGCTGGCGTGCAGGGCCGGGTAGAGGGAAGCCAGGGCCCCGACCAGCAGGGCCAGCAGGATTGCACCGGCCGCCAGGCGCGGGTCCCAGACCAGATGCGGGTGGTCCGTAGCCAGATAGGGGAGGAGCAGACGGGTCATCCCCATGCCGGAAAGATAGCCGAAGATGCCGGCGAGGCAGCTGACCGCCACCGCCTCGGTGAGGATGAGGCGGACGATATGCCCGCGACGGAAGCCGAGGGCGCGGAAGATGCCGATCTCGCGGGTTCGTTCGTTGATCGAGCCCATCATGGTGACGAAGACGACGAGGGCGCCGATGAGGATAACGACGACGGCGACACCGAAGGAGAAGACGCGAAACTGCTCCAGGGCATGGAGCCGGGTCTTGACCACCTGCTGGATGGCGCTGACCTTGGCCCCGGGCAAAACCGCCTGGATCTGCTCGACCATGTCCTCGATGGGACAGCCGGCGCAGAGGGCGGCAACTTCGACCAGCGACACCACCCCATGCTTACCGAGGAGTTCCTGGGCGACGACGAGGGGGACAAGAAAGAGGTCGTCGTCCTGGGAACCGGTCTCGTGCAAGGTGCCGGTCACGGTAAAGGGGTGACCGTTGATGGCGACGCGAGCCCCGGCGCTGAGGCCGAAGCGGCGGGCAGCACCACTTCCCACCACCACCTCGGGTCCCTCCCGCGGGGCGCGGCCGTCGACGCTCCACCAGCGCTTGAGCTGAAATTCGACGCTCGGGCTCACCCCCATGAGGAGGACGCGGGTGCCGTCGACCGTCGCCGGGCCCAAGACCTTGGGGGCGATGGCGGCGATGTTGGCGGCATTCAGGATATCCCCCAGGCGCGTCAGATCGAGCTGCCTGAGCTCCTGGCGGTCGACCGCCACCCCGCCGAGAACGATGCCGCCGTAGGTCAGGGAAAGTTCCTCGCTGCGCGGGGTGATGACGATGTTGGCGCCGAAGCTGTCGAGCTTGTGCTCGATTTCGGCGGTCAGGGAGCGGGTCAGGGCGAGGAGGGTGACGACCGTCGCCACCCCGAGGAGGAGTCCGGCGAGGAGAAAGACCATGCGCGCCTTGCGCCGCCAGAGGTTGTTGAAGGCGATGGTTCCGAGGTTCATCGTGTTCTCCGCGGCCGCTTACGGCAGGTCAGTGGAAGTAGCGGGCGCCACGATCGAGGTCGGCGCTGGCAATAGTCAACTGGTCGCCGGCGAGTTGGATCGGCACGGCCACCGGATTACACCCGCCCGAAACCTCGTTGATCTTGACCGTGGGGAACTGCTGCTCGCAGTTGTTGCAGATCATGACCTCGCCGTGCTGGCGGTAGCCTTTCTTCGCCGCATAGCAGGCATCGCAGGTATCGAGAGCGACCCGAATCCGCCCATCGCTGCCGCGCACGACGAAGAAGGCCATGCTGGTCGCCCCACTCTGGTAGCGATAGAAGTGGGCCTGACCGTCATTGACCTGGGCCAGGGGCAAGGTGATCTGCCCCTGCTCCGCCTTGACCAGCGGGCTGCCGGCGGTTGTGTTGCGGCTCAAGCCCCAACCGAGCAAACCGACAGCCAGCACGACAATGGCAGCGACCAGCAGGCGGTTGCGCAGCCGGTGGTCGCTCTTGGCGGTAAAGCGGGCTTGTTTCTCACTCCGTTCGGTCATTTTTTGCTCCTTTTCATTGATTTATTGTGAATAGTCGATCTTCGGCTGAGGGGTCAAAAACTCCCTCACCCAGCGGGGGGAGGAATGGAAGGCAGCGGAAGCTTGACGCTAATCCTGTGCTTGGTTGTTGCCCTCAACGTGGCGGGCAACAACCGCCGCCGCAGCCGCCGCCGGCACTTTTGCCGGCCGCCGTAGAGGTAGTGCCGAGGGCGACCAGCCGTGCCGGATAGCCGGCGGCGTTCAGCGCCAGGGCAATCCGTTCCGGATCGAGGCGTTGCGGGTCATAGCCGACCCGCACCTCTTGCCGGACCACCTCGACGCTGACCGCCTTGACGCCGGCCAGCGGTTCCAGAGCCTGTTGCAGATTGCCGGCACAGGCGCCGCAGGTAATCTTGGCCGAGACATAGAGGGCTTCTTGGCGGGGTCCACCATTGGTCATGGCGAAGTAAGCCCCGACACTGGCGGCCAAGACCAACAAGCCGCTCAGCACCAGGAGCAACAAGGTAATCTGCTTCATCGTTTTTCCTTCCTTTCACGCCATCGGTATGATGTCGCATCCACCATTTTCACGTTTCATTCCAATGCTGCAACATGCCGAAATGATGAATATATTAGATTTTCTTTAAGCAGAAATTGCAGAATATGCCGCAACCCCGCTGACGAATATCCTACAGCCGTGGCTGGCCATGACGGCTTGCAGGGGTCTACACCTTGACACGCGTCCCGGCACTTCCATAATCAATGCAGACAGGCGCGTCGACTCGCCCTCGCGCTGACAGGGGAAGGAGAGAGCGATGGATCTGCAACTGACCGGCAAAATAGCCTTCATCTCCGGCTCGACCGCCGGCATCGGCCTGGCCACGGCCATCGCCCTGGTGCGGGAGGGGACGACCGTGGTTATCAACGGCCGCAGCGATCATTCGGTGGCGACGGCGCTGACCCGGATCATGAGCGCCGTTCCCGGGGCAGAAATCGAGGGATTCAGCGGCGACCTCGCCAGCGCCGAGGTGGCGGCGCAGCTGCTGCACAAGCTGCCTGCGGTCGACATCCTGGTCAACAACCTCGGCATCTACGAGGCGCAGCCCTTCGAAACCATCGGCGACGACGACTGGCGACGCTTCTTCGAGGTCAACGTGTTGAGCGCGGTGCGCCTCTCCCGTGCCTGGCTGCCGGGGATGAAGGCGCGCAACTGGGGGCGGCTGGTCTTTCTCAGCAGCGAGAGCGGCATCCAGATTCCGGCCGAGATGATCCATTACGGCATGACCAAGACCGCCCTGCTGGCGGTCTCGCGCGGCATCGCCGAGACCTGCGCCGGCAGCGGGGTGACCGCCAACGCCATCCTCCCCGGCCCAACCCGCACCGCCGGAGTCGAGGCTTTTGTCCAGCAGCTCGGCGCGGGCAAAAGCTTCGCCGAGTTCGAGGCGGAGTTCTTCCGCAGCGTGCGCCCCACCTCGCTCCTCAAGCGCTTCGCCACTCCGGAGGAGGTCGCAACCCTCATCGCCTATGTCTGCAGCCCCCTCGCCGCCGCCACCAACGGCGCGGCTCTGCGGGTTGACGGCGGGGTGGTCAAGTCCTGCTTCTAGCCCGAACTCGGGGTGCATCGAATGCAGTAAAAAAAAACGGGAGCCGGGTTCTCACCCGACTCCCGCCCGTACCTGCGGCAACAAAACTGTGTGGGCAGTGCGGTGCCGACCTAGACGAATTCCCCTTTGGCGCAACGTTTCGGCCCGCCGCAGCCACCGCCGCAAACCGCGTCATGGGCCGCCTGCAGAGCGGCGGCGATAGAGCCCTCGGCGACGAGGTGCTTGAGCCCCGCCTTCTCCAGCTCCTGTCGCGGATATTCGCCGATCATGGCGGTGACGACAACCTTGCAACCGGCCAGAGCCTCGATGATCGCCTGGAATTGCGGTTGGCGAAAGGCGTGGTCGGGGTCGTAGGAACAATACTTTTCCACTTGCACCTCGCCGACCGCCAGCGGATTCCCCTGGTTGAAGTCGTAGAGGAGAAAGCGCTCGGCATGGCCGAAGTGCTGGTCGACGACGGTGCCCGATTTGGATGCAACGGCGATACGCATAAGAACTCCTGTTTGCTCAGACAGCTTCAAAGGCTTTGTCTCACGCAACGGCGCAACGATTGCAACGTACGACTAAGGCAAAGAAATCTTTGCTCGTTTTACGTCGCGTCGTTGCGTCGTCGCGTGACAGTGATTTAGATCGTCAACGGCTTGAACGAAAAGGCCTTTTTCGGGCAGGTCACGCCGCAACCGGCGCAACCGATACAGTTATCGGCGTTGACGATAGCCATGACCATGCGCGTCGAGTCGCTCTCTTCGTCGACGAGGTCTTCCGGCCCGAGGACCGAGCGGGAGCAAGCCTTGTAACAACGGCCGCAGCCAATGCACTTTTCGTGATCGATCGCCATTGCGAAGGTCGGGGTCCATTCCTTGCCGCCTCGGGTTTTTCCAGTCAGAAATGCCATGATCGTTCTCCTTAGTTGTTTGGATAATTTCGGACCGATCAATCGGATCGGACTGATCGGTCCGATAGACTAATTACCGTTCGACAAACCCCGGCCGCTCGCTTTTGAGCATCGCTTTGCGCAGCCATGGCGGCGGGTTGTCGCGCAAAACCTCCTGCAACTTCTCCACCGCCGCACTGATCGCTTCATTATCCTTGCTCTTGACCGGGTGGATCTTCTTGGCGACCAGTCGGGCCGCCGCCGGCCCGCCGATCTGGGCGACGTAGACCAGGGCGCAGTCGGCCAGCGCCGCGCCCCGCGCCTCGATACGGTCCTCCTCGTCCCCGGCGCCGTCGGACTGAACCTGAACGACGCCGGAAAAGTCGGCGCTCTCGGGACCGATCTCCCAGATCAAAAACTTCTCGGCCCGACCGAAGTGCTCATCGATATGAATCTTGTCGGTGCTGGCGAATGCGACTTTCATGGCGAGTCCTTTCGTGCGTTTGCTGCCGGCGATTTTCAGGCTGCGGGTGCGGATCATGGGAATCTCTTTTTTGCCACAGAGACACGGAGACACAGAGGAGAACAAAAACAAAGCCGCCTTGAGGGTTTGTACCAAAATCCTGTCGTAGAACCTCTCCGTGTCTCTGTGTCTCCGTGGCCGAATTGATTAGTTGTGCGTCTTCTCCGCCTCTTTGGCGCTAGCCATGAAGAGGTTGCCGACCTCGAAGATCAACTGCATCGTCCCGCGATAGCCGACCCAGGTGCGCTGATGGGCGCCCATGCGGTCGAAGACCGGCAGGCCGGCCCGCAGATGGCTCTTGATGCCGAGGCTGGCGGCGGCCTGGCGACCGTTGCTGTTGGCGACGAGGAGATCGCTGCCGGCCGCCTGCTCTTCGAGGTCTTCGAGATCGCCGACGGCGACGTGGGCACAGGGGAGCTCGTCGAGGCCCTTGACCCGGGTGGCGCTGAGGGCGAGGGTAATGGCGCAGCCCATGCCGTGCAGGAAAGGGGTCAGGGTCTTGAGCAGGTCGGCCTCCAGGGCCAGGGCGACTTTCTTGCCACCGAACTGGTAGTGCGAATCGACCATGGCGTCGCAGAGACGGCTGCGCTGACGCAGGTACTTCTGCGGGATCGGCGCGTTGGCCAGTTCGGAAAGGACGATGAGCAGGCGATCGACCTCGGCCAGGCCGGTGACCGAAGTGAAACCGTAAGCCGGAGCCCCGCAACGTTCCGTCAGAATGGTCGCCGCCTTGGCCAGGGAGTCGCCGAAAAAGAGGGTGGCGCCGGAGCGCCCGGCCTGACGCAGGCGCGCCAGGGGGATACCGCCGGTGGAGAGGGCGGAGACGGTGTTATCGATGTGGCCGTCGAGGGCGCAGGAGGGATCGGGAATCACCACCGGATCGAGGCCGAAATCCTCGCACATCCCTTTGAGCTCCTCGACATCGGCCGGGGTCAAATGCGCCCCGGGGAGGAGGGTGACCTGGCCTTTGCTGTGCGGCCCCGGTTCGGGGAGGGTGCGGACGATGGCCTCGACCGCCGCCGCGTAGCCTTCCTGCAGCGAACCGCAGTAATCGGGGGTGCTGGCCCAGACCACCGGCACCGCGGCATGCTCGGGATGCTCCTGGCGGAACTGGACGATGGCACTGCGCACGTCGTCTCCCATGGTCTCGGTGAGGCCGGTGGTCATGACCCCGACGACTTCCGGGTGGAACTTCTCGATGACCCGGCCGATGCCGGTCTTGAGATTCTCCCAGCCGCCGAAGATGGCCATGTCCTCGCTCATGCTCGTCGAGTTGAGGGCAATCGGCTCGCGAAAGTGGCGGGAGAGCTGGAGGCGAATGAAGGTCGAGCAGCCCTGAGCGCCGTGGAGGAGGCCGAGCATGTTGTCGATGCCGAGATAAGCCAGGGTGGCGCCGAGGGCCGGCGAATTTTTCTGCGGATTGACGGTGCCGATCTTCTCCGGCACCTTGACCCGCGAATCACGCAGGTTTTCGTCCTGCAGCCGTTCCGCCTGTCCTGCCGCCGCTGCGATTTCGGTTTCCAGCTCGGCAGGACTCATTTCCCCCGGGCTTCTGGCATTGAGAACCGGCCAGATGGGATTGTTGACGGTCATGTCGAGCTGGCGGGCGAAGGTGACCATCCCGGCATAACCGGCATAGGGATGGGCGCGGCCGTGATTGATGTCGAGAAAGGGGGTGCGCGTCTTCAGGGCGAGAAACTTGGTCTTGCCGCCGGCGACGATGACATCGGGCAGCTTGTCGTACATGACTGAGAGCAGGCCGGCGCTGGAGGTATCCTCGATGATGCTGGCGTCCTGGTGCATCAGCGCCTTCATCCGCTGGAAGTCGTCGAGGGTCGAGTTCTGCGTCCCGGCGGCGAGGATCTCGACCCCGAGTTCGCGCAGGGCGCTGACCATGGACCAGGTCTTGACCCCGCCGGTGAAGAGGACGCAACGCTTCCCTTCCAGTCTTTGCTTGTATGGCTCCAAGGCCGCGCGGCACTGCGGCTCTTCCTCGGCGAGAAGGGCCTCGACCCGTTCGCGCATGACGTTGTTGCCGTGCAGGGCGTCGAGTTCGCGGGCGATGTCGCGCAGGGCGCGAGCGGTGTCGGTCATGCCGTAGAACGATTCCTCAAGGTAGGGGATCGCCCAGCGCGTCTTCATCTTCTTGGCCAGGTTGGTCAGGCTCTTGGAACAGATGATGACGTTGAGGCGGGCGCGGTGGGCGTAGCGCAGCTCAGCGAAGCGGGCGTCGCCGCTGATGCAGGAGAGGATGCGGATGCCGAGGCGGTCGAAGAGGGGCTGCATCCCCCAGAGATCGCCGGCGATGTTGTACTCCCCGATCAAATTCACGTCGTAGTCGGTGGTGAATTCCGGCTCGGCCGTGCCGATGACGTATTTGAGCAGGACCTCGCCGGCGAGGCGGTTGCCGATGTTCTTGTCGCCGATGAAACCGGGGGTGTTGACCGGGATGATGGGAATGGCGACTTTCTTCTGCGCCGCGGCGCAGACTTTTTCGAGGTCGTCGCCGATCATGGCGGTAACGCAGGTGGCATAGACGAAGAGCGCCCTGGCCTCGTTGCCGTAGCGCTCGGCGAGGTCGAGGATGGTGTCGTAGAGTTTCTGCTCGCCGCCGAAGACGACGTCGTTATGCAGCACGTCGGTGGTAAAGCCGCGCCGGTAGAGCTGGCTCCCCGAGGAGCGGGCGCCACGGTTGTCCCAGGAGTTGCCGGCGCAGGCGATGGGACCATGGACCAGGTGGATGACGTCGGTGACCGGCATGAGGACGACACGGGCGCCGTCGTAGGCACAGGAGCGTTCGGTCCCCTCCCCCGGTTCCGACTTCTTGCAGAATTTGGGAGCGCCTTTTTCGGCGGTCTCGCATTCGGAAACGTCGTAGTAATCGCGCTTGGACATATTTATCTCCCTGCGCTAAAAGGGCCGCAGCTAAAGCAAAAAGGCGTCACCATGCGTGCAGTATGGTTGGCGCCTTTGCCGGTGGGAATTCAGGTTGTCGTTGCTCTCTACTAGAGCATGGGCTGTGCCAATCTGTCAGAGCTATTCAACCAACCGGAATCAAAGGATATTTAAATAAGCCGCGCGCCGGACCAGAGATATTTGCTCATTTGTTGGGCAATGCTGGTCGAAAAATCACGCCTGGGGTAATCAGCCGAAGAGGGTGAAATCGGTGGTGATGATGCGGAGCGTCGCAACGAGGAAGCACAGGGTGAAGAGGGTCAGGCCCAGCCAGACCGCCCGGCGTTGCAGTGCCGGGATGATTTGGCGCAGGCTGGGGCGGGTGGCGAAGGGCTGCAGCACTCCGACCGCGGCGGCGGCGGTGGCGCCGACGAGGAGGCCGCCGCAAAGAAGATAGCCGACATAGCCGTAGTCGGCCTTGAGGAGACAAAACGGGCAATGATGGGACGGCAGTTCGTAGAAATAGGGGGCGACAAAGGAGAGGATCGCACTTATCCCCAGAAAGAGAACAAGGAGCCCCGAAAGGGCAAAGAGGTAGCTGCCCCGCCCCTTGCGTAAAACAAAGCTGCCACTGCCGAGGTTGAGGACATAGGCCAAAAGCAGAACCAGTCCCAAGGGGCGCATCGGCCAGACCGCCAGCTCGCTGCCGAGGCCGACGGCGCGGCTGCCGAAGAGGGAGCCGCAGCAGGAGGTGATGACATCGGGTTGCAAATTGAGCAGATAGAGCCCGAGCACAACCCCTTCGGCCAGTAAAGGGACGGTGAGGACCAGCAGGAAGAGGTATTTGCCGCGGATCAGGGGATAATCGCGGGCACTGTTATCGGCCCGATTGAGGACCAGCCAACAGCCGGCCAGGAGAAAATTGCCGAGTTTGAGGAGGAGGGCGGGATAGCCGAAGGCATTGAGATTGAAGACCCCGGCCGCGCACATGGCGCCGGTGAAGCGCTCATGCAGGTTTTCGGCAGTATAGACCAGGAGAAGGAGGGAGGTGAGCTCGGCGACAAAGGCCCAGGTCAGCAGGGTCGAAAGGAGATAAGTACGCCGTTCGAGCTGCAGCTGGCCCTCGCTGCCGCTCTTGAGATCCCAGGCGTAGAGGATCGGCACAATATGGCGCAAGGCGTAAAGAATGGTCCCCGAGGTGATCAGGGAGAGGAGGATCAGGGCAAGAATGCCCGGTTCGAGAATCATGGGGTGCGACCGCTGCCGCTCTCGCCGATCCGTCCGTCGCGGACGACCACCACCGCGTCGACGCCGGGGGCGGCATAGACCAGGGGATCGTGGCTGGCGATGACGACGGTCCGCCCTTCACTGCGCAAGGTGGCGATGATCTCCATGAACTCGGCGGAGAGACGGCTGTCGAGATGGGCGGTCGGTTCGTCGGCGATGATGACGGCGGGATCGTTGATCAGGGCGCGGGCGATGGCGACCCGCTGGGCTTCGCCGCCGGAGAGGTGCTCGACGAGATTGCCGGCGCGGCCGGCGACGCGGAAACGTTCGAGCAGGGCCATGCCCCGGGCGGCGATGGCAGCCCGGGATGCGCCGGTGGGGAGGGCCGGCAGCATGACATTATCAAGGGCGCTGAGGCCGCGCACCAGATGGAACTGCTGAAAGACGAAACCGAAGGCACGCCGGCGGATGCCGGTGAGAAAGCGCTCCGGCAGGCTGGTGATCTCCAGGCTCTCCTCCCCGGGAGCGAGCCAGTCGGTGTCGAGGCCATGCAGGTGGATGCGTCCCGAAGTCGGCCGCGCCATGCAGCCGATGAGGGAGAGGAGGGTCGTCTTCCCCGAACCGCTTGGCCCCTTGAGGACGGTGACGGCCGAGCGGCGGATCGTCAGCGTCACCCCGTCGAGGGCGGCGTGGGCGTTGGGGCGCCCGGCATTGAAAATTTTGCGGACCTCGACCAGACGAATCATCGCTTTAGTCTCGCATGACGCTGTCGGGATCGATGGTCGCCGCCCGCCAGGACGGCACCAGGGTCGCGACGGTATAGGGGATCACGGTGAGGACGAAGAGCACGGTCAATTGAAAGGCATCGATGCGGGAAACCAGGCGAAAGTCGGGATAGAGGACCGCCCACCCCTTGAGGGTCGCCGCCAGCAGCGGCGCCTGCAGCAGGAAAACATGGACATAGGCAAGGAGGGTGCCGAGGAGAAAGGCGGTCAGGGAGATGCTCGTCCCTTCCCAGAACTTGAGGGTGAGGATGTCGCCGGTTTCCCAGCCGATCCCCTTGAGAATGCCGATTTCCCGGCGCTCCTCGGCCGAAAGTCCGGCCGCCTTGTCCCAGGCGAAGATGATGAAGGCGAGGAGGACGACCCCGAAAAGGACGAGGAGGAGGCCACCGCGCCAGTCGAAGACCGCGGCATAGGTGGCTTGCATCTCTTCGCGCAGGATCGGGCGGGTGTCGGGGAAACGTTCGACGATCTTGCGCGCGACCGTGGCCACTTCCTGCGGATTACGCACCGTCACCGTCAGATCGGTGGCGACCCCCGAAGGGAAGGAGAAGAGGGCGCGGAAATCGGCCTCCGCCAGCAGGAGCAGATCGGTGCTGACCAGTTCCGACTCGGCCGGGAGAATCTCCCGCACCTGCAGCAGCAAATCCTCCCGGCGATAGCTCAAAAACGGCAGCAAGTCACCAGCCGCCACCTTACGCAGGCGGGCGATGCCGGGGCCGATGACGATCTCGCCGGCGGGCGGCGGCAGAGTGGGAACCTGCACCGTGTAATTGGCGCCGTAGACGGCATCGTAGTAATAGCCCCAGAGGCGCGGCGCGACAGTCCCGACGCCGCGGATGGTGCGGATACCTTCGGCATAAGCCACGGGAATCAGGTCGTGGCGGCCGGCACTCAGGCGCTGCACCACCAGTTCCGGGGCGGCGGAGAGGAGGAGACGAGCCTCGCGCTTGAGCCCGGCGCTGTAGAACATGACCGAGGCGCCGAGAAAGACCGTCAGACTATAGACGACGAGGAGAGAAAGGTTCTTCCCCCGCCGCCGCCGCAGCGACGCGAGGGCGACATCGAGAATATTGCGTTGCCGCTCGCACCAGCCGGTCATGGCGCCGGCCTGCGTGGCGACCAGAACATGCCGGAGGGGAAATGGTCGAGGGCCAGGGGGTGATCCTGAAAGGGGGCGAAATGGTCGGCCTGGGTCGGATGGCGGGTGTAGCGGGCCTCGGTCAGCAGCGCCAGATCGGTCAGCTGCGCCTCGGTGACCAGTCGCTGCAAGCGGGTCAGCCTGTCCGCTTCCGCCGGATCAGGGCCACTGCCGCGCAGCACCAGAGCCAGGAGCAATAGCAGGCCGCTAGCGGTCAAAACGCCAAAGATATCGGCTCGACGCAGCGGCATCAATCGAGGCTCGCGAGAATGGCGGGGGTCACCTCGGTAAGGGAGAGGATTTGCCGCCCCTTATGGTCGCGCATGAATTCCATGGCCTCGGCGCGGCGGGCAAAGGGGATCAGTTCCTTGCCCATGGGACCGAGGATATCGCTGCCGAGGACATAAAAAGCGCTGCTCCCGTCGATGCCTTCGAGGGAGTAGTAATCCTTGACCCGGATGCCGGCGATGTCGGCCTGTGGCAACGAGAGGCCATAGCGCGGCGGCTCGTGCAGCAGCCGCAGCAGGTCCTTGACGCCGTCGCAGTAGAGGACGCTGCCATCCGTGCGGACAACGGCCGCCGTCCAGTCGGGGAATTTGGCGACAAACATGCCGCAGACCGGGCACTTCTCCCGTGGTCCTGGCGACGGCAGGGGGGCGGACGCCGCCAGGATGGTCCGGCAAGGAGTCGTCAGGGAAAAAAGGAGGAGGGCAAGAAGCACAAAGCGCATGGCGGGAGTCTCTCCGTGAAAGCGTGGCGGAGGTCACGGCGCACCAGGGACCGTTAAACGCTTGTGAATATACAGGGGAGAGGAAAAAATTCAATAGCTTTCGCAGCAAGCCAGCCTGAACGCACTTCTGCGGAAGAGCAGAATCTGCCCTTCCGCAGAAGTGTCATAAACGGTAAACGATTAGCGCATCATTTCGAAGAAGCGTTCCTCGCAGGTTTCATCCTTGATATCGAGAAACTTGTTGCAGATCGCGGTGAGCATGTTGATCGCCCCCGAGTAACCGATCAACGGGTAGCGGTGGAGGTTGACCCGATCGAAGTTGGGGAAGCCGAAGCGGAAGAGGGGGATTCCCGCATCTCTGGCCGCAAACTTGCCGTGGGTGTCGCCGATGATGCCGTCGACCGGATCGGTCACCACCAGGCTGCGCAGGTGCCAGAGGTCCTTGTTCATGTAGATCGTGCATCCCTTGCCATCCAGGGAGGCATCGAGGAGGGCCTGGATCTCCTTCTCCAGCTTCTTGGTCCCCTTGGAACAGAGGATATGATAGGGAATGGCTCCCATCTCCAGGAGGAAGGAGACATAACCGAGGAGGTAGTCGGGATCGCCGTAGAGGGCGAACTTCTTGCCGTGCATGTACTGGTGGGCGTCGGTGATGGCGTCGACCGCCCGGCCGCGTTCGGCCTTGAGCGACTCGGGGATCGGCTTGCCGAAAAGCTCGGCGATCTTCATGATGAAGGCGTCGGTCTTGGCGACGCCAAAGGGCATCGGCATGACCGCATGCTTGCCGGAGTAACCTTCCTTGATCCAGCCGTAGGTCTTGGCGGTCGAGTAGCTCCCCAGCGCCAGGGTCGCCTTGCCGTTGATCGAATCGGCAGCGTCGTCGAGCTTGGTGCCGCCGGGGTAGATCTTGTAGTGGCCGTCGAGGGGGGAGTCGAAGGTCTCGGAGATATCGGCCAAAAAGGTATAGGGGATGCCGAAGGCTTCGAGAATCCGCTTGTACTCCCGGTAGTTGCCCGTGTTGGCGTCAAAGCCGGCGATGAGATTGAGCTTGCCGGTGCAGCGGCCTTCCACCTGCTTCCCCTCGGTGAGGGTCTGCAGGATGGAGAGGAGCATGGCGTCGTAGCCGTGAATGTGCGAGCCGTTGAAGCTCGGAGTATTGGCGTAGGGGGTCGGGAAGTCGGCCGGGATCACCCCCTTGTTCTTGGCATTCTTGATGAAGGCGGTGAGGTCGTCGCCGATGATCTCGGGCATGCAGGAGGTGAAGATCGGCATCATCTTCGGTTTGTAGATGGTGTAGGCGTTCTCCAGCCCCTCGTGCAGGTTGGCCTGGCCGCCGAAGACCGCGCCGTCCTCGGTCATCGAGTCGGAAACCGCCGGGGCCGGCTCGCGGAAGTGGCGGTTCAAGGTCGAGCGGTAGTAGGAAGCGCAGCCCTGGGAGCCGTGAACAAAGGGGAGGCTCCCCTCAAAGCCATGGGCGGCGAGTTCGGCGCCGAGGGGCTGACAGGCATGGGCCGGGTTGATGACCAGGGCCTGACGGGCGAAGTTCTTCTCTTTGTACTCCTCGGTGTTGATCCAGTTTTTGACCCGTTCGACTTCTGCGGGATCGTCTTCGCTGACCGGCTTCATTTCCAGTCCGAGTGCATTGGCCATGATCTGTCTCCTTGCGGCCGGGAACTCATCCGTTCCACGGTCCGGGGTTTTTTGTTAAAACGGGCTCTTCACCAGCTTCCAGGTCGGGCTGTTGATCGCCATATCGACGTCCTTGGCAAAGGTCGGGAAGCCGAGATAGCCGTGGTAGGGGCCGGAGTAATCCCAGCTGTGCATCTGCCGGAAGGGGATCCCCATCTTCTGGAAGAGGTACTTCTCCTTGATCCCGCTGCCGATCAGGTCGGGTTTCAGGTTGTCGGCAAACTGTTCGAACTCGTGCTCGGTGATATCGTCGTAAATGACGGTGGCGTCGGGCATCTCCGCGGCCGTCCGGTCGTAGTCGTCGGAGTGGGCAAATTCGTAGCCGCTGCCGACCACCGTCATCCCCAGGTCCTGGTAAGCGTTGACGGTGTGACGGGGGCGCAGACCGCCGACGTAGAGCATGACCGTCTTGTTATCGAGGCGCGGCTTGTACTCGTCGATCACCGCCTGCATGAGCGGGTCGTACTTGGCGATCACCGCCTCGACCTTGGCCTTGATGTGGTCGTCGAAGAGTTCGGCGAGCTGGCGCAACGACTCGCGGATCTTGGTCGGGCCGAAGAAGTTGAGCTCGATCCAGGGGATGCCGTACTTCTCTTCCATGACTTTGCACATGTAGTTCATCGAACGATAGCAGTGGATGACGTTGAGCTTGACCTGATGAGTGGCAGCGATCTTCTCCATCTCGCCGTCGCCGGTCCAGACCGACTTGACGTTGAACCCGCACTCTTCGAGGAGGGGCTTGGTCGACCAGGCGTCGCCGCCGATGTTGTACTCGCCGAGAAGGGCGATGTCGTAAGGTCCGATTGGCTCGGGAAACTCGCGTGTGCCGATGATGTAGTCGCGGATGGTGTCGTTACTGATATGGTGGCCGAGGGACTGGGAAACCCCGCGAAACCCCTCGCAGTTGCAGGGGATGATGGGAATGTCGAGCTCCTTGGCGCTCTGTTTGGCGACCGAGTTGATGTCGTCGCCGATAAGTCCGACCGGACACTCGGAGAGGACCGAGATCCCCTTGGCGAGGGGGAAGAGATCGTGCGCCTCGGCCAGCAAGGTCTTGAGCTTCTTGTCGCCGCCGTAGACGATATCCTTCTCCTGGAAGTCGGAGGTGAACTGCATGGCGAACTGGTTGACGCCGTTGATGCCGCTCATCAGGTTGCGGCGCGTCCCCCAGCTGTACCAGCCGCAGCCGACCGGACCGTGGGAGACGTGAACCATGTCGCGGATCGGGCCCCAGACCACCCCTTTGGCACCGGCATAGGCACAGCCGCGGGCGGACATGACGCCGGGGATCGTCTTCTTGTTCGATTTGACGCAGGCCGAGCCGGAAGCCTGATCGTTGGGGGCGAGATGGGGAACGCGCTTCTTGCGCGCCTTCTCGGTGTAGACTTCCAGGCTCTTGTCGATCATCGCCTGGGTCGATTCCCTGGTGATGCCATCGACCTTCTTTATTTCAATCTTCTTGGACATAAGATGACTCCTGTCTTTTGGGTTGCGTCGGAGCGCATGGCGGCCGCTCTGGCACATGCCATGCACTCCTACACGGTTCCTCGTTAAGCTGCGGTTTCCGCCTTGCCGACGACGCTCTCATCCTCGGCTTCCATGATGCCGAACTCCATGAGGAGGTCTTCGAGCTCTTCCATCTCCAGCGGGGTCGGGACGACGAGCATCTTGTTGTTGAGGATCTTCTCGGCGAGAGTCCGGTACTCCTGGGCCTGCGGATGCTCCGGCGAATACTCGATGACGGTCATGCGGCGCAGTTCGGCGCGCTGCACCTGGTTGTCGCGGGGGACGAAGTGGATCATCTGGGTGCCGAGCTTCTTGGCCAGGGCATCGATGAGTTCGTACTCCTTGTCGGTCTTGCGGGCGTTGCAGATGAGGCCGGCGAGGCGGACCTTGCCGCTGGAGGCGTACTTGAGAATCCCTTTGGCGATGTTGTTGGCGGCATACATGGCCATCATCTCGCCGGAGCAGACGATATAGATCTCTTCGGCCTTGCCCTCGCGGATCGGCATGGCGAAGCCGCCGCAGACGACGTCGCCGAGAACGTCGTAGAAGACAAAGTCGAGATCCTCGGTGTAAGCCCCTTCTTCCTCCAGGAAGTTGATGGCGGTGATGACGCCGCGACCGGCGCAACCGACCCCCGGCTCGGGGCCGCCCGACTCGACGCATTTGACATCGCCGTAACCGACCTTCAACACGTCTTCGAGTTCGAGATCCTCGACCGTCCCTTTTTCCCGCACCAGGTCCATGACGGTGTTCTGCGCCTTGGCGTGCAGGATCAGGCGGGTGGAGTCGGCCTTGGGGTCGCAGCCGACGATCATGACCTTCTTACCGAGGTAGGCGAGGCCGGCGACGGTGTTCTGGGTGGTGGTCGACTTGCCGATGCCGCCCTTGCCGTAGATTGCGATCTGACGAAGTTTCTTGGCCATGGTCTGTTCCTCCTTGTTAGTTTCCTGGTGGTGGTCTTGGTGTCTGGTGCAAAAAACGATCAGCCCCACCCGGACGATCCGGCTGGGGCTGCATTGCCCGACGACTCCGCCATGGAGTCGTGCGTAATCTCATCGTCTCACCGGCAGCACAAACGGGCGCGCGGTATCTTGTTTAAATAGAAAACGCCCGGGGAGAAATATCTTCCGCGGGCGTCATTGCCTGTCATCCATCGGCACCGCTGTGTGCCGGAACTGCTCTTTGCTCTTGTCCATACCTAGAGCATGGGCCGTGCCAAGAATTAATATTCGCGTAAAGGGCGTTAAATACGGCCTTTGCTGCCATTGCCGCGACCGAAGCGAGCGCTCTGGAGATTCGATCCGCCTGCATTTTATCCACATTTGCCTAATTTGCAGGCATTTGTCGGCGATCCGATCGGGAATGGACAGCCGGCAGTTCCCCGGCCGCGGCGAGAAAGTTTCCCAGGAGGCGTACCGCCATTTCCTGGTGCTCCGCCTCTGCATCGGCGAAGGCCCGCGCCAGGGACTGCGCCGACGCAACCCGACCGCACCAGTCGGCAACAATGACAGCATCGACCTCGGGATGGAACTGCACGCCCCAGGCGTTGCCGAAGCGAAAGGCCTGACCGGGACAGATCGCCGAGGAGGCAAGGAGGGTGGCGGCGGGGGGCGGATCGAAGCTGTCGTTATGCCACTGAAAGGCATAAAAGGACTGGGGCAGTCCGGCCAAGAGGGGATCGTTGGCAGTCGCGGCGGCAGTCAGGTTCACCAGAGAGAGCCCCTTTTCGCCGCGGGCGCCGCTGGTACAACGTCCCCCCGCGACCGCGGCCAGGAGCTGCCCGCCGAGACAGATGCCGAGGAGGTACCCGCCGGCATCGACCGCGCTGCGCATGAATACCTTCAGCGGAAGTAAAAACGGATATTGCCTTTCGTCGTCGACCCCCATGTTGCCGCCCAGAACGATAATCGCGTCGGCCAGGGACGGAGGCGGCAGCGCTTCTCCGGCATAGAGCCGGACGGTGCGATAAAGGATGTGTCTTTCCTCCAGATAGGCAGCAAAGACCCCTGCCGGCACTTGCGGATCGCTCTGAATAATGGTGATCATTTCCTGATCCTGGTTGCTGGTGAAATTTTCGACGTTCCGTGCTACTAATCACACAGTAATTACGCAAGGGGATCTGATGACATGGCGCGAAGCTGTACGGTGATTGTCAACCCTGTGGCCGGGGGCTATCGCCCGGAATTGGGCGACACCATTGTCGCCCTGCTGCAAGGTGCCGGCCAAAAAGTTAGCCTCCGGCAAACACGAAGTGCCGGCGATGCCGCTCTCCTGGCCCGCGAAGCCGCAGCAGAAACTGACCCGCTGATTGTCGTTTGTGGCGGCGACGGCACGGTGGGTGAGGTCATCAATGGCATCGGTTCAGCTGCCGCGACCATCGCCGTGATCCCGGTCGGGACGGCCAATGTTCTCGCCCTCGAACTCGGCCTCGATACCATTGACAAAGCGCTGGCGGCGGTGGCGGCAAGCATCTCGCGTCCCCTGGCTCTTGGACGCGCCACGACCGCCACAGGAGAACGATTATTTTCGCTGATGGCGGGAATTGGTTTTGACGGGCGGGTGGTGGCGGCGGTGCGGTCGGAGGAGAAGCGCCGCTTCGGCAAGGGGGCCTATCTCCTGGCCGCCTTGCGTTGTCTCTATCGCTGGGAAAGTGCGCCGCTGGCCGTCACTCTGGAGGAGAGAAAAGTCGTTTGTCATGGTCTGATTATCTGCAACGCCAGGCATTATGGGGGTGCATTTCGTCTGGCGCGTCAGGCGAGTCCTTTTGTCCCGGGGTTTCAGGTCGTCTGCATCCAGGGAGCGCGCCGCCGCGATTACCTGCGTCTCTGCCTGGCCGTCGTATTGGGGCGGGTCGAGAACTGTCGCGGCATATCGGTGAGTTCCGTGACTCGGGTGAGTGTCGACGGGGTGGCGGCCATCCAGCTCGACGGCGATGCCTGGTTAGCGACGCCGGGAGTTTTCACGGCTGAAAGCGACGCTCTTCGCGTGATCGTCCCGACAAGTGCGCCCGACCGATGATCCCCCATGGTCGATGGCTGGCAGTTCCACCGTCAAACAAATCTCCCCGGGGCGAAAACCACCGGGGAGAGGCAGGAAGAACCCAGGATCAGGACGGGTAACCGTCCCGGGCAGCGACGGCAGGACATCAATCCAGACGTACGACGGTGCCGCGCAGAATGACGTTGGCCATGGAGCGCCCGCGCAGACAGGAATAGGTGTCGGCACTTTTGAGCTTCTTGTTATTGGCAATCGAGAAGATGTCGATCACCGCATTGCCGCCTTCCCGGTCGGCGCGCTGCTGCAGCCCGATGATGGCCGAAAGAAAAGCCTTGTCGCAAGCCGCCTGATCCGACAACCCGTTACTCCGCTTGTTGGATTGGTATTCACGATAGGAACGATCGACCCCGGGGTGTCCTTGGCCGACCATGTAAACCCGGATGTCATCAAGCATCTTCTCTTTCCCGAGCTTGCTGTTCAGGGCATGCTTGATGGGAAATTTCAGCACCCTGTCTTCCGCCTCCGCGCTATTCAGCAAACCGGACAACGACAAAAACAGGAATAGAACCAATACTCCAAGCCCCTTCATTTTGCCCTCCATTTTACGACATAAGCGATTCATTTTCGGGACATATAAATTCCACGATTATGCGGCGCTGTCAATAAAAAGCAGCACAAAGGGGAAGACAGGGGATGATGAGTCGCTAAGGCGCATATTCGTAGTCAGCCCGACGCAAGTGAGTTATTTGCCGACTTTGGCCACGGTGCCCATCAATACGACGTTGGCGATCATACCGCCGGCATTGCAGGAATAGTTCTCCGAACTCTGCATCTTTTTGTCCTTGGTCAGGGAATAAATATCGACGACAGCATTCCCCCCCTCCTTGTCGGCACGCTGCTGCAGCGCAATGAGGGCCGAGATGAAAGCAATATCGCACGCATCCTGGGTCGATTTGCCGACCGCATTGCCGCGCTTGTTCGACTTGTAGGCGCGATACCGCTTTTGCAGACCGGGAACCGATTGTCCCATCATGTAAGTCTTGATCCCCTTGTCGAGCTTGTCTTTAGCCACGGCACTGGCCAGGGCATGCTTGACGGGAAAATTCTGCAACTTATCCTCGGCCCCGACTTGCCCTGCGGTCAAAACAATGGCCACTCCGGCCACCAGCAGACTCTGCACGAAAGTTTTCATGTCATTTCTCCCGGAGAATGGATTATTTATCCCGGCGCGGCACCACGACGATGCCCGACTCCGTGACGGTGTAGCCCTTGCGACGATCCTCATCAAGATCGTAGCCGACAATCGAGCCGTCCGGGATTACGACGTTCTTGTCAATGATGCAACGCTTGAGTTTGACGTGACGACCAACGTTGACATTTTCAAAGAGGATCGAATCCTCGACCAGGCTGTAGCTGTTGATCTTGCACAAAGGGCCGAGTATGGAGCGACGCACCGTGCTGCCGCTGGTGATGCAACCGGCGCAGACATAGGAATCGATATTGACACCGCGCCGATCGTCGGAATC
>MGTO01000133.1 GCA_001799485.1 Desulfuromonadales bacterium GWC2_61_20
TCCCCCCGCCCAGAGCAATTTTTTCCGGATATCGACCAGGGTGCTCTCGATGGCCGTGACCGGGACGGCGGTGCGCACCACGCCTTGATCGCGATCATGCTCATCGAGGGGGATGGCGATGTAGAGCATCTGCTGCTGCACGGTATGACTGAAGCGCAGGGCTTGCCCCACCCCCTGACTGAGTGCCGCGACGACCTCCGGGCGCGTGCCATGATTCTCCATCCGCCGCGGATCTTCCTCGGAATCGGCCAGCACCGAGCCATCCCCCCGGATCAGGGTGATGCGGGTGCCGGTACTCCGTCCCAGTTCCTTGCTCAAGCGGTCAAGCTGGCCCTGGTCGTCGCCGGCAAAGCGCTCGGCCACCAGCGCTCTGACCATGCGACTGCGAACGGTGAGGTCGGCGGCGGTGCGCTCATAGTAGAACGACCTGAAGACCGTCGAAAAATACCAGGTCGCCGGGACCAGGGCGACAACCAGCACCAGCAGGAATAAAGGATAGATCTGCCACAACAGGCGGCGCGGGAAGAAAGGCATCATTATGCGTCCTTGAAGCGGTAGCCGACGCCGCGCACCGTTTCGATGTAGCGGCCGGCGGAACCGAGCTTGCGGCGGAGTCCGACGATCTGCACATCGACGGCCCGTTCGGTGACGGCATAGTCGTCGCCGCGCACCGCATCGATGATCTGCGAACGGGTGAAGACCCAACCCGGGCGGCGGGCCAGGCAGCAGAGGACCCGGAATTCGGAAAAGGTCAGTTCGACCGGGGCGCCCTCGACGAGGGCTTCGTTACGTCCCAGGTGGATACGCAGGGTGCCGATTTCAATGACATCCTTGTCGGCATCGCTCGCGTTCTTGCGCGCATGCCGGCGCAGGACCGCGCGAATGCGCGACAGCAGCACCCGGGCACTGAACGGCTTGCTGACATAGTCGTCCGCCCCGAGTTCGAGACCGGCGACCACATCCGCTTCCTCACCCTTGGCCGTCAGCATGATCACCGGAATCGATTCGGTCGCGGCGGTACGCTTCAACTGCCGGCAAACTTCGAGGCCATCCATGCCGGGGAGCATCAGATCGAGGAGGACCAGTTGCGGTGCGTTCTGCCGCGCCAGAGCCAGACCATCTTCGCCGGAGGTCGCGGTTAGCACCTCGTAACCGTCGCGGGTGAGATTGTAGTGAACCAGCGCCAGAATATCTTCTTCGTCTTCTATGGCCAGGATCTTGATTTTGGGCATCGTTTGGCTCCTTCCCGCTCTTTATCGCAGATGCATGTTAGCGTTTGATGAGAATCGCTCCAATTTAAAAATAACAGAAGGCACACTAAAAATTGACATTCCCGGCCGAGAATCCTGAGAAACAGGCGGTTACTCCCGCCCCTGCCACAAGGAGTCTCAAATCATGGGTTGCATATCCCACCAGGCATCGCCCTACCCAGCAAGTTGTCCCTTCCTCGCCCGTTGCGCCAGTACAGCGAATTTCCGCCGCGACTGCTGTCATGGCAGCGATCACGACGATTGCACGCTCTACCTGACCCAACTGCTCATGCGGACGACACCGCTGACCCGCATTGCCGACTGGCCGCTGGGAACCAAGTAAAGCTCCGAGCAAAGCGATAATCGACCTCACCCCTTTCAAGTTTTTGACAGGAGGTATCTATGCCCTTCGCCCAAGCGCTCCGCCTCGCTCCGTCGCAATTCCCCGACACCAGCGAGCGCAGTCCGATCCTGCACCAGCTCCTCGAAAATGCCCTCGGCGTGGGGCGCCTCAAACGGCTTCACGCGCAACTGCCGGCGGGGCTTGAAGGTGCCGCCTTTGTCGAGGGAGCGCTCGAACTCCTCGGCATCAAACCTTCCTGCAGCGACGCCGAAGTGCGCCGTATTCCGCGCCGCGGCGCTGTCATTGTCGCCGCCAATCACCCTTTCGGGGGAGCCGAAGGGCTGGCACTGCTGGCTCTGCTGCTGCGAGTGCGTCCCGACGTCAAGGTCATCGCCAGCGAGATGCTGGCCGGAATCCCCGAATTGCGGCCGCTGCTTCTTCCCGTCGACAATCTCCATACAGACGGTGGGGTGTCGCGCAACTTTACCCCGTTGCGCAGTGGCATCCGCTGGCTGCAAGGCGGGGGACTGCTGCTGATCTTTCCCGCCGGAACCGTTTCCCACTGGCAGTGGGCCGAAGGCTGCGTCGCCGATCCGTCCTGGTCGCGGCATCTCGCCACCCTGGTGCGGCGCGGCGGGGCCCAGGTGGTACCGGCCCACATCCCCGGCAGCAACGGTCCGCTCTTCCAGTGGTCCGGAATGATTCATGAACGATTGCGCACCCTGCTGCTGCCCCGGGAGATGCTGCGGCGCCAAGGGCGCCCCCTGGAAGTCCGTTTCGGTCAAGCCATCCCCCAGACGCAACTGGTAGAGCGGCCGGATACGGAGATGGTCGCTTACCTGCGCTGGCGTACCTACCTCCTCGGCGAACGCCGCGACGGCAAGTCGGCTCGTGCGCGCCAGGACGCAACCGTCCCGGGGGAAGAACTGATCAGTGCCATTCCGGGGGCGCGCCTTGCCGCCGAGTTGGAAGCCCTGCCCGCGGAGCGCTGCCTGGCGGCACAAGGACCCTATCGGGTCTATGTCGCCTCCTTCGGCGAGATCCCTTCGGTCATGGTTGAAATCGGACGGCTGCGGGAGTACACCTTTCGCCAGGTCGGGGAAGGAACCGGCATGGCGAGCGACCTCGACCGCTTCGATCACAGCTACCTGCACCTGGTCCTCTGGCACATGGAGTATCAGGAGGTGGTCGGCGCCTACCGTCTCGGTGCCAGCGACCACGTCACCTCTCCGGAAGACCTCTATACCAGCACCCTCTTTCGTTATGACCAGACCTTCCTTGAGCGCATGGGCCCGGCCCTGGAACTGGGACGCTCCTTCATCCGGCCGGAATACCAGAAGCAGTTCGCCCCCCTCTTTCTCCTCTGGAAGGGGATTGGCGGCTACGTTGCCCGCAACCCGCGCTATCGCACCCTCTTCGGCCCGGTCAGTATCAGCGCCGAGTACGGTGACCGCATCCGGCGCATTCTGACTGCCGGGCTGCGGGCGGATTCCCAGCGGTCCGAGCTGAACAATCTGGTCGCCGCACGCTCCCCGTTCCCGAGCGAGCCCCTGCCCGTTGCCGGCTGTGCCCGGCAGGGGAGCGACTGCCGCCCGACTGCGGTCGACCTGGCCGACGTCCTCGCCGACGTGGCCCCGGACCTTGGCGGCATGCCGGTGCTGCTGCGCCACTACCTCGGCCTCGGCGGCCGGGTGGTTGCCCCCCTCAATCGCGATCCCGATTTCGCCGACGCCGTCGATGCCCTGATCGTGGTCGATCTATTGCAGAGCGAGCGCAAGACCCTGGAGCGTTATCTGGGGGCCGACGCCACGGAAGCGTTTCTGGCAAAGAACGCTGCCGGACAGCCTGCCGCGAACTGTGCCTGACCAACCCTGATCCATCCGCAAACGACGAGGGCTCTCCCGGGAGGAGAGCCCTCGTCGTTTGCGGACAGCGCAAAGATGTGCATCGCCGAGCTTTCAGCGGCCTGTGCGGTTGCACCAGACCCTGTTACAGACCATCGCAGAGACTGCGCCGGTTTGGCGAGAAGCGGATCGCCAGAATGCGCATCAGCATCAGCACGCTGATCAAGGCCAGCAGCATGAACAGGCGCGTGATTTCAAGATCGCGATGCCAGAAGGCCAGCACTTCCGTCAGCACGGCAACCAGAACCGTGTCGATGATGTAGGTGACCTTGACGCGGCCTTCGACAAAATAGGCCATGGCAGTACGAAACACCTCGACCATGACGAACGCCCCGAGGGTATCGAGCAGGATGGCGCGCAATGCGTGATGCAGCGCATCCGCATCGCCCAGATCGTGCAGAGCAGCGCCCACGTCGACGAAGGTCCGAGCGATGACCACGGCCATCGCGATCAGCATCGCCGCAATCAGCAGGCAGAGGAGGATGCGCACCACTTGCTCGAACCAGGCTCCGGCCGAGACACGGCCCGGGATGTAGTTGATCATGACGCTATTCTCCTTTGGCGAACCACAGGTACACCCGCCATTCGCATGAAATATAAAAACGAACCCCGCAAAAAGCCGGAGTTCGTTGATCGCATGACTCAGGGCGTTCTCTCCCAGGATGTCTGCGGCTTCTCAGATGCTCACGCCGCGGCGGCGGCCAACAGTTGCGCCACTCGCCGGCGCAAACCGGCGATATCCCCCTTGCAGACATAACCGTCGGCGCCAAAGGTCTTGACCGACTCGCGCAGGCTGTCCTCATCGTTGGAGCTGTAGAAGACGATCGGCAGGGTGCGATCCTGATAATGTGCTCGCACCAAACCGATCAACCTTTCGCCTGAGAGCCCCGGCATGTTGACATCAAGTAACAGCAGGTCGGGACGCACTGTCTTGACAATTTCATTGGTGCGGAAGGGGGAATTGTGAATTATGACCTCGTGCCCTTCGAGTTCGAGGATCTCCTTGCTGGTCTGCAGATGCTTGTGATCGTCGTCGACCACGAGAATTCTTTTACGCTTGATCATGAAGTGGCCTTTCCGGAAAGGAGGTCGTGGGGGGGAAGTGGACCGCGAAGGTCGATCCTTCCCCGTAGATACTGGTAACTTCGACGTGTCCGCCGAGCAACTGGGTCAACTGCCGGGTGATGGTCAGGCCGATGCCGGTCCCCTCGAAACGGCGGGTCTTGGCATCCTCGATCTGGCTGAAGGCGACAAAAAGGCGGTCGAGATCTTCCTGGCGGATGCCGATACCGCTGTCGCTCACCGTGATCTGAAGGCCATCCGGGGTCGCGGCAGCGCGGACGACGATTTCACCTTTCTCGGTGAATTTTGCCGCGTTGCTGGTCAAATTGACCAGAATCTGCCGCAGTTTGACCGCATCGCTGACAATGACCAGGGGATGGCAGTCATGGCGCACGGTGACCGGTCTCTCCCCGAGGAGAATTCGCGTCGTATCGACCACCTCCTGGAGCAGCGGCGCGAGATCGAAGGTTTCGTTATAGACCTCCATCCGCCCGGACTCGATCTTCGACAGGTCGAGGATGTTGGTGATGATCGCACGCAAACTGGTCGCACTGGCATTCATCAACACCAGCTTTTCCTGCAGCGGTTCGACGCGACCGGCGGTCAGGGACATCTGCATCAGTTCGGTCAGGCCGAGGATGGCGTTGACCGGCGAGCGCAACTCGTGGGTGACATGGGTGATGAACTGCCCCTTGACTTCGGACAAGCGCTTCATCTCCTGCTCCCGGGTCAGGGCCACTTCGCGATGGACCAGACTCTGCGCGAGGACGTTGCCCTGCTCGACGACCAAATGCTTGACCGAAAGGAGTCCGAGAAAACGACCGTCCTCGCCGATGACGACGATCTCGTCATAGATGTCCTCGAAACGACGCTCCATCGCCTGGCGCAACACCTCGTCGAGGGGCTCCCGGGCGTCCACGATCAAAGGATGGCGATCGGCCACGTCGCTGATGGCATCCTTGCCGAAAAGTTCCATGCCGAAACGGTGGAAGAGCAACTGGAAGAGTTTGCCCCGCGTCACCAGTCCAAGAACGCCATCGTCGGACAAGACCGTCATCGCCTCAAGGTGCGGCGCGGCAATGAAGCGGTCCGCCACCTGCGCCACTCTCTCCCCGGGGTCAACCGTCTCGGCCGAAGCGATGAGTTCTCCCACCGGCGGCGAAGTCAGAGCGGCGTGGTCCATGACCAGTTCCACGGCATTCACCTTTACACCGCCGGCAATGTGTTCAACATGCTGGACATCGGGAAAATCCTTTTAGTGGAGGATGGCGTGCGCGTCAGGGGATCGTTCCAGCAGTTCCCGCACACGACGGATGACCTCGCGCAGGACAAAGGGTTTGCTTAAGTAAAGGGTGGCCCCGGCCCGCAGCCCGGCCTCGCGGTTTTCGATGCTGGTCATGGCGGTGAGCATGATGATCGGCGTGGCGGCCACCGCCGGATCGGGATGACGACGCACCATCGCGCAGACATCGCGACCGTTGAGGTCGGGGAGCATGAGGTCGAGGAGAATCAGATCGGGCCGCTCCGTGCCGATGATGCGACTGGCCGAAAGCCCGCCATGGGCGACAAGCACGGTCCACCCCTCCCGCGTCAGGTTGAAGGCAAGTACTTCCGCCAGCTCGATTTCATCCTCGACCACGAGAATGCGCTTGTCCGCCATGATTTCCTCCCGAATGGATAATTCAGCGGATAAAAATTCGTCGTCGTTGCCGGACAAAGATGCCGCCATTTCATTTGCCGGAGGTTAGGGAATATGTTGTATTACGTAAAATATTGGCGAAAATGGTCTCCCCCCATCCCGCACCGACCGGATGCATCAATAAAAAGGGCCGCCCCACTATGGGACGGCCCTTTGCTTCACTCCTGCATGCGAGAGGTGACGTTACGCCAGCACCAGCAGCAACGCCCCCTGCTGCACCTGCTGCCCTTCCTTGACCAGCAGTTCGACAACCTTGCCATCCTCTTTCGCCTTGACGTTGGTCTCCATCTTCATCGCCTCGGTGGAGAGGAGGGTGTCCCCGGCCTTGACCGTGTCGCCGACATTGACCAGGAGCTTGAAGACCTTCCCCGGCATCGGTGCGCCGATCTCACCGCTCTTGTCGGGATCGGCCTTGCGCCCGGCCGCCTCGTCGCGCTTGACCGAGAGATCGGCCACCGTCACCTGGCGCGGTTCGCCGTTGAGCTCGAAATAGATGTTGCGGGTGCCGTCCTTCTGCAGGCTGCCGACGGCATTGAGCTGGACGATGAGGGTCTTGCCCGGCTCGATGTCGATGCTGGTCTCGTCCCCGACCTCGAGGCCGTAGAAAAAGACCGGGGTCGGCAGGACCGAGGTGTCGCTGTATTCCTGACGGTGACGATCGAACTCCTCGAAAACGCCGGGGTAGAGGGTCGCCGAGAGGACGTCGCGGTCACTGATCTTGTGGCCGAGCTTCTTCTCCACCGCCGCCTTCTTGGCGGCGAAATCGACCGGCTCCAGCAGTTCTCCCGGACGGCAGGTCAACGGCTCCTCCCCTTTGAGGATGATCTTCTGCAGGTCCTTGGGAAAGCCGCCGACGGGCTGGCCGATCATCCCCTTGAAAAAGTCGATGACCCCCTGGGGGAAGGTGTAGTCCATGCCGCGGGCGTAAACGTCGGCCGGCTGCAGGTTGTTCTGGACCATGAACATCGCCATGTCGCCGACGATCTTGGAACTCGGCGTCACCTTGATGACATCGCCGAACATGTCGTTGACCAGGCGGTACATCTCCTTGCACTCTTCCCAACGATGACCGAGGCCCAAACCCTCGACCTGGGGCTTGTAGTTGGAGTACTGGCCGCCGGGGATTTCGTGGTGGTAGACCTGGGCGGTGCCGCTGCGCAGCTCCGACTCGAAGGGAGCGTAGTAGGTCCGCACCGTCTCCCAGTAGTTGGCGAGCTGCTGCAAACCGGCCTGATCGAGCTTGGGGTCCCAGATGCTCCCCTGCAGGGCGGCGAGCAGGGCGTTGAGGTTGGGCTGGGCGGTGAGGCCGGAGACCGAGGAGTGGGCGACATCGACGACATCGACCCCGGCCTGGGCCGCCATCAGCAACATGGACCCGCCGTTGCTGGAGGTATCGTGGGTATGGAGATGGATGGGGATACCGATCTCCTGCTTCAAGGTCTTGACCAGTTTTTCGGCGGCAAAGGGTTTGAGCAGCCCGGCCATATCCTTGATCGCCAGGATGTGGGCGCCCATCCCCTCCAGCTCCTTGGCCAGATCGACGTAGTACTTCAAGGGGTATTTGTCGCGCTGGGGATCGAGGATGTCGCCGGTGTAGCACATGGCGGCTTCGCAGACGGCGCCGTTCTTGCGCACCGCCTCCATCGCCACCCGCATCCCCTTGGTCCAGTTGAGGGAATCGAAGACGCGGAAGATATCGATACCGCTCCTGGCGGCCTGGGCGACGAAACCCTCGACGACATTGTCGGGATAGTTGGTGTAACCGACGGCATTGGAGCCGCGCAACAGCATCTGGAAGCAGATATTGGGAATCTTCTCGCGCAGGCGATCGAGGCGCTCCCACGGGTCTTCGCGCAAAAAACGCATGGAGACGTCGAAGGTCGCCCCCCCCCACATCTCCAGGGAGAAGAGGCCGCCGCCAAGGTAACTGGTCGCTTCGGCGATGCGCTCGAGGTCGAAGGTGCGGAAACGGGTCGCCATGAGGGACTGGTGGGCATCGCGCATGGTGGTGTCGGTGATCAGCAGGCGTTTTTCGCTCCGTGCCCACTGGGCGAAACCTTCCGCCCCCTTTTCGCGCAGGATGTCGCGGCTGCCGCGGGGACGGGCGGTGCCGTAGTGGATTTCCGGCGCCTCGGCCTCGCGCAGGTTGCGGAACTGCAACTTCTTCTCCGGCTTGATGCCGGGATAGCCGTTGACGGCGGTGTGGCCGATGAAGCAGAGAACTTTGTTGGCACGGTCTTTCTTCTCCCGCACCTGCATCAGTTCGGGATGGTTGTCGATGAAGGAGGTATCGCACTTGCCGGCGATGAAAGTCGGATCGGTGATGACCCCTTCGAGGAAACCGATGTTGGTCTTGACCCCGCGGATGCGGAACTCCTGCAGCGCCCGGTGCATGCTGCGGCGGGCGTCGTCGAAGGTCAGCCCCCAGGTCGAGATCTTGACCAGGAGGGAATCGTAGTGCGGGGTGATCTGGGCCCCGGCGTAGCCGTTGCCGGCATCGAGACGGACACCGAAACCGGCGGCGGTGCGGAAGGCCTTGATGGTACCGAAATCGGGGGCGAAGTTGTTCCCCGGGTCCTCCGTCGTCACCCGGCACTGGATGGCAAAACCGCGCAGATCGATATCCTTCTGACTCTTGATGCCGATCTCCGGATCGGAGAGTTTGTAGCCTTCTGCCACCTTGATCTGCGTCTGCACCAGGTTGCGGCCGGTGATCTGCTCGGTGACGGTGTGCTCGACCTGGATGCGCGGGTTGGTCTCGATGAAGTAGAACTTCCCCTGTTGATCGAGGAGGAACTCGACCGTGCCGGCATTGATGTAACCGACGGCCTGGGCGATCTTCATGGCCTGGGCGCAGACGTCCTGGCGCTGCTTTTCGGAAAGATCGACAGAAGGGGCGAGCTCGATGACCTTCTGGTGGCGGCGTTGAATCGAGCAGTCGCGTTCGTAGAAGTGGACGATATTGCCGTGGGTGTCACCCATGATCTGGACTTCGATATGCTTGGGATTCTCGATGTATTTTTCAAGAAAGACCGAAGCGTTGCCAAAAGCCGCCTGGGCTTCGGAGGCCGCGCTTTTCAGCCCTTCGAGGAGTTCCTTCTGGTGGCGCGCCACCCGCATGCCGCGTCCGCCGCCGCCGGCCGCCGCCTTGACGATGATCGGGTAACCGCACTCCTTGGCGAAGATCAACGCTTCTTCCTCGCTCGTCACCGGTTTCGCCGTCCCCGGTACCACCGGCACCCCGGCGGCGATGGCGACGTGGCGCGCGGCGACCTTGTCCCCGAGCTGGCGCTGGATATCGGCGGTCGGGCCGATAAAGACGATACCGGCGCGGGCGCAGGCCTCGGCGAAATCGGGGTTTTCGGAAAGAAAACCGTAACCGGGGTGAATGGCATCGACCCCCTTGCGCCGGGCCAGGTCGATAATCTCGTCGATGCCGAGATAGGCATCGATGGGACCTTTGCCCTTGCCGATGAGGTAAGCCTCGTCGGCCTTGTAGCGGTGCAGGGAGATCTTGTCCTCTTCCGAGTAGACCGCCAGGGTCTTGATCCCGAGCTCGGTGCAGGCCCGAAAGATGCGGATGGCAATTTCGCCGCGGTTGGCGGCCATGATCTTGTTGAACTTCTTCACACCCATGTTTAGTCGTCTCCTCGTACCAGCGATTGCGGAAACCCAATATTTATTAAAAATAAAACGGTTAAGCTCGGCTAAAATATTTAGTATCGGTTAAATTTTTTCGTAATTTTAAAGACTTAGCTCGCCATGGAAATCCCGGCCATATAATCAGAGGGGGCACTTGTTTGTCAATATGAAATAATGTTTGATTATACCTGGAGATTTTTCGCAGTTATTACGACCCTTTCTGGGGATGATTACCATATCTGTTTTCGCGCTCGCGGCCAGAAACCCGGACAGCGCAAAAAAACCGGCATTATCGGCATGGCCGCGGGCATTTTCTGCGGATTTTCTTGCGCCGGTCCCAACCCGCATGCTACGGTTCCACGTCAAACAAATGACACCTGCCGCCACTCGGGATCACATGAAAAATCGCTCCCAGATTCTCGTCATCGACGACGAAACCGACAACCGCAAGGCCCTGGCCCTCCTCCTCACCCATGCCGGCTATCGGGTCGACGAAGCCGCCTCCGGCGAGGAGGCGCTGGAGATCCTCAAGACCACCCCCTTCGAGATCATCGTCACCGACCTCTTCCTCCCCGGCCTCTCCGGCATGGAGGTGCTGCGCTGGGTCAAAGAGCAATCCCCCTATACCAATGTCATCATGATCACCGGCAACGCCTCGGCCGAATCGGCGGTCGAGGCGATGAAGCAGGGGGCCTTCGACTACGTCACCAAACCTTTCAACTTTCAGAAACTCAAGCTGCAGATCGCCAAGGCCCTGGAAAAGAGTCAACTCGTCGCCGAGAACCTCTATCTGCGCCAGCAGTTGCGCGGGAAATACCGTTTCGACAACATCATCGGTAACAGCTCGGCGATGCAGCAAGTCTTCTCCCGCGTCGAGAAGGTCATCAACAGCGATTCAACCATCCTCATTCTCGGCGAGTCGGGAACCGGCAAGGAACTGGTCGCCCGCGCCATCCACTTCAACAGTCCGCGGCGGGAGAAGCCTTTCGTCGCCATCAACTGCAGCGCCATCCCCGCCGAACTCCTCGAAAGCGAGCTCTTCGGCCACATTCGTGGCGCCTTCACCGGCGCCGTCATCGACAAGATGGGCCGCTTCGAAGCCGCCGAGGGGGGGACGATCTTCCTCGACGAAATCGGCACCATGCCGCCGCAACTGCAAACCAAGCTGCTGCGGGTGTTGCAGGAACATGAAATCGAACGGGTCGGTTCCAACCGGCGGATCAAGCTCAATGTCCGCGTCGTCTCGGCGACCAACGCCGACCTCGAAAACCTCGTCGTACGCGGGCAGTTCCGCGAAGATCTCTACTATCGCCTCAACGTCATCCCCATCCTCCTCCCCCCCCTGCGCGAACGGCGCGACGATATCCCCTTGCTGGCCCGGCATTTCCTGCAGAAAAACTGTGCCGACCTGCAACGCCCCCTCATGGCCCTGACGGCCGAAGCCCTGGCGGCCCTCGAGGGCTACGACTGGCCGGGGAACGTGCGCGAGATGGAGAATGTCATCGAACGCACCGTCACCCTGACCGACGGCGACTCCATCACCTGTCGCGATCTGCCGTCGAAGATTCGCGGCTGGAGCACACCGGAGGAGACTGCGCCCCGCTGGCCGCACCTCGGCGACGAGGGAATCGACCTGCCGCAACTGGTCGAGCAGATCGAACGCCAGTTGATTGGCGAGGCGCTGCAGCGATCCGGCGGGGTCAAGTCCCGCGCTGCCGATCTTCTCGGTCTCAATCGCACGACCCTGGTCGAAAAAATCAGACGCATCGGCCTGTAATCCCACACGAAAAAATGAAGCCAGCCTCTCTCATTAAAGTCGGGAACAGTTATTGCTGACTGTTTCTCGACCCTTTCATTGTGAGACCACTATGGCCCAACAGACCGCCGGTACCCTCTGCACTCGCGACACCCTCTGGGTCGCACCGCAGACCCCTGTCGTCGAAGCGCTCATGGCGATGCAGCGGGGGCGGAAAAGCTCCCTCCTTGTTCTCCTCCACCAGGAAGCGGTCGGCATTGTGACCGAGCGCGATCTCGGGCGGATGACAAGCAAGATCCTTAACTTCCCCGACCTCCAGGTCCGGGACATCATGAGCGCTCCCCTCCTCACCATCCCCGCCGCAACCCTCGCCCTGGCCGCCTTCCGGCAGATGCGCGACGAACGGATTCGCCACTTCGCCGTCCTCGATGACAACCTCAACCTCCTCGGTCTCCTCTCCCTCTCCGATCTGATGTTCAAATACGCCCCCCTCTGCATCGCCCCGACCGCGACCGTCGGCGAGTACATGGCCCGCGAGGTCATCACCGCCGCCGCCGGGACGCCGATCCGCCAGGTCCTCGGCCTCATGACCCGGCGCGAGATCAGTTGCGTCGTCATCGCCGAGGGGAGCCGTCCCGTCGGCATGATCAGCGAGCGTGACCTCCCCGGTTGCCTCCTCACCAGCGCCGAAGAACTGGAACGCCCCATCAGCACCATCATGACCCCGCCTCAGCCGATGATCAGCGCCACCACCCCGACCGTCGCCGCCCTCGAACTCATGCACAGTCGCGGCGTCCGCCGTCTCATCGTCGCCCACGCCGACGGCAGCATGGCCGGGCTGGTGACCCAGTCGCTCCTCGGGCGGGCGGTGGAGCGCTAGTCGCAAAAAGAGAAAGACCTCCTTGAGACGCAAGCAGGCCGGGCAATATGCCCGGCCTGCTTGCGTTGCGACAACGTTCAAACAGCGCCGTTACTTCTTCGCCGCCTGGCCGCCACGCGCCTGCGGCTGCAAAAAGACCAGCCCACCGCTGCGCTTCTCTTCGGCATAGTTCGCGGCAATCTCCTCCAAGGCCTGGGCCCGGGTGATTTCACTGAAAACGCCCGTCTTGCCGTCGAGGACATAGCCGGCATCCCCTTCCCCCTTGAGAGACCAGATGCGGTAAGTACCGCCGCTCCCCGGGGCGAGATAAACCGTGTAGCCGGCCGGGACGGTACCGGCCATGTAGGCGCTATCGAAGAAAAAAGCCGGATTGTCGAAATCTTTGGCCTTGCGCGGCAGGCGATTGAACATCGCCTGGTAACCGTCGATGACCTTGACGATGCTGTCGACGGCCTGATACGAGGCCTCCTTGACCGTCCGCGCCAGCGCCGCTTGCCTCTCGTTTTCAAGAATTTGCTGCAACCGCGTCAGGGCGGCCTGCGCCTGAGGCGCCACCTGACTCTTGGGGTAGGTCGTCAGGAGAAGCTGGTATTGCGCCACGGCGCCGGGGCGGTCCCCTGACTGCTCCAGCTGCGCGGCCTGATCGTAGAGTCCTTGCGCCTTCTTCTCCGTCTGGCCGCAGGCGAGGAGGGAGAGGCAGAGGAGGGCCAGGAGAAGGAACTGAAAGAATCGCCTCGGTTTCATGTGTGGGTCCTTTTTGGGAGATCTGAAGAAATCGGGATGGACAACCTCCCACCCCGCAATGCTATATCACTGACTCTCTTTAAGCTCAACACAAGCCAAGGTCCCAGCGGTGACGCTATCGACCAATACTGCCAAAGACGTCACCCCGGACATCAGCCCCCCCTCTTCTCGCAACTCCTCAAACGTCGATGGCTGGCCGGCGGCTCAAACGCACATTGCAAGAGCAAGGGGTTCAGGAATCCGGATCAGCTTGCTCACACCGACTTCCCTGAGCGTACCGTTTCAATCTGGCCGATGGTCGTCCGGCTCATCCCCAGCAGCGCCTCGCGGGCAGCTTGCGACAGTTTGATCTCATTTCGCGCTAGCCTGATTTTCTGACCAAACTATTCAGCATGGTCGAATTGTATATAACGCAATTTGAGTTTACAAAGAAAATAAGCATTACATACATGCGGGGCACTTCTCTCCCAGGACATGGTTTCCTCAAACATTAAAAAACGACGTTGGTGACTCGCCAAGCGCGAAACTTTTCCGACATTAAAAAACCCATTTTATCTCCACTCTTCTCTGTACAGTTCTGGGGAGTGCTGTTAGACTCGCTTTCAGAATATTAATTTTGCATTACAATGAGCGCGGAATGATGCGGTTCTCTGCCGCAGGCATCGTTTGGACTGCCCCATGCATGGTCGCAATGGCAACCCATCCCACAACAGGAGGAAAATGTGAAAATGTCGCCATGGAGTAGCATCAGGAAGAGGAATGCCGGCTTCACACTTATTGAAGTCATTGTCATCGTCGCCATCCTCGCCATCTTGGCCGGGATTCTCGCACCGATGATCTTCAGCCAGATCGATGATGCCAAGCTGGCACGAGCGGAAGCTGATGCCAAATCAATAAGTTCGGCGAGTTTTGTATTTCGCAAGGATATCGGTCGTTGGCCGAATTGGGATAACGCCTGCAGTCCGAATGCAACGCTGGTGGTTGGAACCGGAAATCTTCCCAGCGGAGTCGACGACGAAAATCTCTTTGTTGTCACAACGAAAATTTCAATCGATGATTACTTTGCAAAAAACACTTATAACTGTTTTCCAGTCTCCAACAATGTTGGCTGGAAAGGTCCGTATATGGCCGCTGTCAATACGGATCCCTGGGGGAATGCTTACGTAATCAACGCCGATCAGTTCAATATCGATGGCGGGGCGGTCTGGGTCTACTCCGCCGGTCCAAACAGCGTCATGGAGTCGGAAGCTGGCGCCATGACTCCAAATGGTGACGACATCGCCATTCGCATCAAATAGACAATTTCAAACCCACGATGACAAAGAAGGCCAGCCGGGTGCAAATTCCGGCTGGCCTTCTTTTCTGGCATCCTCAGACATTGAACCATTGTGCCGGACGGGATTGAGGAAACCCCGCAGCGCGGCTACCTTACCACCCCGAGCTTGCCCGGGCACCACAAGTCTGGGCACTTAATCAGTCGCCGGCATCAATGCATAAACGATGAGGCGAACTCAGGGGCGTAGATTATATCTGAAGATACACCAGATCGCCCGAAAACCGTCGCGCCAGCCGATCTTTTTCCCCTCGGCGTAGGTACGACCGGCATAACTCACCCCGACTTCAAAGATGCGGCAGTGCAGACGCGCCACTTTGGCGGTGATTTCCGGCTCGAAACCGAAGCGGTTCTCCTCGATCCGGATCCC
>MGTO01000134.1 GCA_001799485.1 Desulfuromonadales bacterium GWC2_61_20
ACGCAAACATTACTGGTTGGCCTGCGGACAAACCCATGCAGAAAATCATCGCTCTGGAAATAGCGGCGCAATCGCACTACCATCCCAGATAAAGTCCCGAACATTTTTCGCAACAAAAAGGCCCGGAAAGCAGATGCTTTCCGGGCCTTTTTGCATCCTACCCCTTGATCACCGCCAGCGGCTTGAGCCGGGCGACGATGCGGCCGATGCCGGCGCCCTCGACGACGGCGACGACTTCGGCGACATCCTTGTAGGCTTCCGGCACTTCCTCGGCGACGGTGGCCCGGCCGGCGGCGCGCACCAGCACCCCGCGGGCCGCCATCTCGGCGACGGGGTTGCGGCCGCGGGTCGCCTTGAGGGCGGCCTGGCGCGAGAGGCGGCGGCCGGCGCCGTGGCAGGTGGAGCCGTAGGTTTCGTCGTAGGCGGCGGCGGTGCCGACGAGGACATAGGAGTAGCGCCCCATGTCGCCGGGGATGAGGACCGGCTGGCCGCAGTCGCGATAGGCGGCGGGGGTCTCCGGGTGTCCCGGCGGATAGGCGCGGGTGGCGCCCTTGCGGTGGACGCAGAGGGTGCGCTCACGGCCGCCGACGCTGTGACTTTCGAGTTTGGCGACGTTGTGGCAGACATCGTAGATCAGCGCCATGCCGAGATCGTCCGGACCTCTGCGCAGGACTTCGGCGAAGCTGTCGCGGACCGCGGCGGTGATGAGCTGGCGGTTGGCGAAGGCGAAGTTGGCGGCGCCGGCCATGGCGGCGAGGTACTGCTGCCCTTCCGGACTCCGTACCGGGGCGCAGCAGAGCTGGCGGTCGGGGAGGACGATGCCGTACTTGCGGCTGGCCTGGTGCAATAGCCGCAGGTAATCGTCGCAGACCTGGTAACCGAGGCCGCGGCTGCCGGTGTGGATGGAGACGGTGACCTGGCCGGGAAAGAGGCCGAGGGCTGCCGCCGCCATCTCGTCGTGGATCCTTTCGACCTGCTGGATCTCGACGAAATGGTTGCCGCTCCCCAGGGTGCCGAGCTGATCGTGACCGCGCTCCTGCGCCCGCGGCGAGACGCCGTCGGGATCGGCGCCGGGGAGGGCGCCACCGGCCTCGATGTGGTCGAGGTCGGCGGCGTTGCCGAAGCCCTGCGCCACCGCCCAGCGCGCCCCCTGCAGCAGGACCTGGTGCATCTCCTTTGCCGAGAGTTTGCGGTCGCGGCGGCGTGAGCCGACTCCGCAGGGGATATGGCGAAAGAGGGTGTCGGCGAGGCGGGCCAGATGCGGACGGATCTCGGCGACGGTAAGGCGGCTGCGCAGCAGGCGCACGCCGCAATTGATGTCGTAGCCGACGCCGCCGGGGGAGACCACTCCGGTGTCGGGATCGAAGGCGGCAACGCCGCCGATGGGAAAACCGTAGCCCCAGTGGATATCGGGCATGGCGATGGACGGGCCGACGATCCCCGGCAGGCAAGCGACGTTGACGACCTGCTCGAGGGACTTGTCCTGGCGCAACTCCGCCATCATGGCCGCACTGGCGAAGACCAGGCCGTCACTGTGCATCGTGCCGCTTTGGGGAATGCGCCAGCGCCAGGGATCGAGTTGTTCTAGTTGCATGGCAATCTCCTCGCAGGGCAGAATGCTTAAGATGCTGCTGAAAAACGCCCATCTGCGGCGTTGCCCTCATCCTGCGTCAACGACGTACCTTGGGGTACGCCTTATTCCTCAGGCTTGCGGGCGCCTTGCACCTGGGCATTTTTGATCAGCCTCAATGGTGGAGTTTTTCAGTAACGCCGTTAAAGGTCGATGAAAATCCGGGCGCTCCAACGGCCTTCGCTCTCGACCAATTGCAGATTGTGGTAGGTCGCCGCCTTGGCCATGCGGGCAAAGCTGTGGCGTTTCGGGTCGAGGGACTCGCCGCGAAGTTCGGCGACGAGGCGGGTCGGCGACGCTTCGAGAATCCGCACGGCGCCGGGCAAGAACCGGCGGGTTTCGAGCAGGAAGAGGATTTCATTGAGCCAGCTGACCAGCAACTCTTCGCCGTCGCTGGCGAAGAGGGTCACCGTGCGGCTCTCAGTGAGGTTGGCGGCCGGCTCGCCGCCGAGAAGTTGCAGCAGCCCGTCCGCGGCGGCGTGGAAGAGTTCGGCGAGGGAGGCGCCATCAGCGTCGATGCCGATGTCGGCTGTATGTTCGAAAAGGCGAAAAGGGGCCATGTCTTCAACGATAGCCGCTCGCGGATGGGCTGTAAAGGGCGCGGCAATAGTTGCTGCCGCCTCGGTTGCGAATCCGGCGGCGGCGATTATGCTTGAAGGCGTTGATTCGCCTTCCTTCCAGAAGTAGGCATGATGGGGGTTCATATATCGTAATTTGCATGTCGTATCCGATAATTATTGGCCTTGACATGGCCGGGCGAAGCCGTTATTAACAGTGTTATATTTTTGCCAATCTACGATGGTGGAATCGTAGACAATCGCGCCACAGAACGAAGTCAATGACGTTTTGCCAATGTTTTAAGCCGCTGAAAGGAGGCATGCTGATGAACAGCGAGCAGATTCCGGAGCCGATCTCCATCCCCGAGGAGATTCTGCAGAAGTGGGAAGCCAAGGGGGTCAGCCGGCGCGACTTCATGAAGTTCTGCACCGCCGTGACCGCCACCCTCGCCCTTCCCGTCAGCTTCATCCCCCAGGTCGCCGCGGCCATGGACGACCAGCGCCTGCCGGTGATCTGGGTCGAGTACCAGAGTTGCAGCGGCGATTCGGAAGCCTTTTTGCGCGCCAATCAGCCGACCGCCGCGGAGATCATCCTCGATGTCATCTCCCTGGAATACGCCGAGGTGGTCATGGCCGCCGCCGGGCACCAGGCGGAGCAGGCCAAGTGGGCCGCCATGGAGAAGTATAAAGGCAAATACCTCCTCATCGTCGAAGGCTCGATCCCCACCGGCGCCGGCGGCGCCTACTGCACCGTCGGCGGCGAAAGCGCCGTCGACAGCGCGAAAAAGCTCATCCAGAACGCCGCCGCGACCATCACCGTCGGCACCTGCGCCTCCTTCGGCGGCATTCCCGCCGCCGCCCCCAACCCGACCGGCGCCGTCTCGGTCCGCGAGCTGGTGCCGGGAGCGGCCATCGTCAATCTCCCCGGCTGCCCGGTCAACGCCGAGAACCTGACAGCGACCATCGTCCACTTTCTCACCTTCGGCAAACTGCCGGCGGTCGATGCCCTCGGCCGGCCCAAATTCGCCTATGGCAAGCGCATCCACGACAACTGCGAGCGCCGCGCCCACTTCGATGCCGGCCAGTATGCGGAAGACTTCGGCGATGCCGCCCAGCGCCAGGGGCACTGTCTCTACAAGCTCGGCTGCAAGGGGCCGGAGACCTTCCACAACTGTCCGACAATCCGCTACAACGAAGGGACGAGCTGGCCGATCATGGCCGGACACGGCTGCATCGGCTGTTCTGAGCCGGGCTTCTGGGACACCATGACCCCTTTCTATCGGCGGCTGCCGCAGGTTCCCGGTTTCGGCATCGAGGCGACGGCCGACAAGATCGGTCTCGGCCTGGTCGCAGCGACGGCGGCGGCTTTTGCCGCCCACGGCATCGCCAGTGCCTGCCGCAAGGGGGATGCCATGGAATCCGACAAGCTGAAAAGGGAGGAATAAATCATGTCCAAACGTATTGCGGTTGATCCGATTACGCGCATCGAGGGGCATCTGCGCATCGAGGCCCAGATCGAGGGGGGGAAGATCACCAATGCCTGGAGCTCCTCCACCGCCTTTCGCGGCATCGAGGCGATCCTCAAAGGGCGTGACCCCCGCGACGCCCATCACTTCACCCAGCGTTTCTGCGGCGTCTGCACCACCGTCCATTCGATGGCGAGCATCCGCGCCGTCGAGGACGCCCTGAAGATCCAGATTCCCGACAACGCCCGGCTGATTCGTAATCTGATCATGGGGATCCAGAACGTCCAGGACCACGTCATCCATTTCTATCATTTGCATGCCCTCGACTGGGTCGACATCGTCAGCGCTCTCTCGGCCGATCCGGCCAAGACCTCACAATTGGCCCAGTCGATTTCCGACTGGCCGAAGTCGAGCACCACCTATTTCAAAGCGGTGCAGGGGAGAATCCAGGCCTTCGTCAACACCGGCCGCCTCGGTCCCTTCCAGAACGCCTACTGGGGGCATTCGGCCTACAGGCTCCCGGCCGAGGCCAACCTCATGGCCGTCGCCCATTACCTCGAGGCGCTGGAGTGGCAGAAAGAGGTCATCAAGATCCACGCCATCCTCGGCTCGAAGAACCCCCATCCGCAGACCTTCCTCGTCGGCGGCATGGCGATTCCCGTCGATCCCGACAGCCAGAACGCCCTCAACGCCGACAAGATCGCCTATATCGGCAAACTCCTCAAGCAGGCCCGTCTCTTCGTCGAACAGGTCTATATCCCCGATCTGCTGGCGGTGGCCTCCTTCTACAAGGACTGGGCCGCCATCGGCGGCGGGGTCGGCAATTACCTCTCCTACGGTGACTTCCCCATGGATAATTCGGGGAGCGTCAGCAGCCTTTACTTCCCCCGCGGCATCATCATGGGGAAAGATCTCGCCAACCTCATGACCGTCGACGAAAGCAAGATCACCGAGTATGTCACCAACTCCTGGTACAGCTACGCCGGCGGCGACAACAAGGGGCTCCACCCCTACGACGGCGAGACGACGCCAAACTACAACGGGCCGAAACCGCCTTACGAATTTCTCGACACCAACGGCAAGTACTCCTGGGTCAAATCGCCGCGTTACAACGACCAGCCGATGGAAGTCGGACCCCTCGCCCGTATCCTCGTCGCTTATGTCGGCGGCAACCCGGATGTCAAGGGGGTGGTCGATTTCGTCCTCGGCAAGCTCGGGGTCGGCGCCGGCGCCCTCTTCTCCACCCTCGGCCGCACCGCCGCCCGCGGCGTCGATGCCCTGATCATGGCGCGCAAGAACGAGGTCTGGCTGCAGCAGCTCGCCGACAACATGGGGCGCGGCATCTACGAGACCTTCAACAAGGAGAAATGGGACCCCGCCACCTGGCCCAAGGAAGCCCGCGGTTTCGGCTTTCACGAAGCGCCACGCGGGGCGCTGGGGCACTGGATCCGCATTGAAAACCAGAAAATCGCCAACTACCAGGCGGTGGTCCCGTCGACCTGGAACGCCGGCCCCCGCGATCCGAAAGGGCAGCTCGGTCCCTACGAGTCGGCCCTGGTCGGCACCCCCATCGCCGACGAGCAGAAGCCGCTGGAGATCTTGCGCACCATCCACTCCTTTGATCCCTGTCTGGCCTGTGCCGTCCATGTTCTCGACGGCCAGGGGACGGAGATCATCCGGATCAAGGCCCTTTAAGGGAAGGAGATCGTCGCCATGCTGGAAATCCGCTACGTCTGGGAGTGGCCGGTGCGCATCACCCACTGGGTCAATGCCCTCTGCGTTGTCGTCCTCGCCCTGACCGGTTTTGCCATCGGTACTCCCATTCTAGTCGCCGGGGATGGCAGCTACGTCATGGGCTGGGTCCGTTTCGTCCACTACGTTGCCGCCTACGCCTTTACCGTCTCGGTCCTGGCCCGCTTTTACTGGATGTTCGCCGGCAACCACCACGCCTCGTGGCGCGCCTTCATCCCCTGGACCACGGCCGTCGGCCGGCGTAACTTCGTCAAGATGCTGCGCTACTACACCTTTACCGGCAAGCAGATCTCCTACGAGGTCGGCCACAATCCGGTGGCGGCCCTGGCTTACGCCGGCATCTTCGCCCTCTTCGTCTTCCAGATCGTCAGCGGCTTTGCCCTCTACAGTCAATACAACCCCGGCGGCTTCATGGCCGGGCTCTTCGCCCCGCTCCTCAACCTGGTTGGCAACCAATGGCTGCGCCTCGGCCACCACGGCGTCATGTGGCTCCTTCTCGGCTTCTTCATCAACCATGTCTACAGTGGCTGGCTCATGGATGTGAAGGAGCGTAACGGCACCATGAGCGGGATTGTCAGCGGCTACCGTTTCATCGAACCGCGGGATCTTTGATGTCGATTCTTGTTCTTGGTCTCGGCAATGCCCTGATGAATGACGATGCCGTCGGTGTTCGGGCCATCGAGGAGTTGCGCTTGCGTTTCGCCTTTTCCGCCGAGGTGCAACTGGTCGATGGGGGCACCCTCGGGCTCGACCTCCTCCCCTTTCTTGAAGGGGTGGAACGTTTGTTGATCATCGATGCCATCGACATGGGGGGGGCTCCCGGCGACCTCTTTCGCCTTGAAGGGGACGAGGTGCCGCGAGCCTTCGCCAGCAAGCTTTCGGTGCACCAGATGGGGGTTCAGGATCTCCTCGCCGTGGCCGAACTGCAGGGGCACGTGCCGCGCGAGCTGGTGGTGCATGGCGTGCAGCCGGCCTCCATCGAGATGGAGATGCAACTCTCGCCGGCGGTGACGACGGCCATGGAGCCACTCCTGGCGGGGATCGTCGCGGAACTGGAGAGGTGGGGTGTGCGCAGGCAGCAGGCGGCTTAAAGCAATGGAAAGGAGGAGGCGGGGCTGCCGGTGCGGCCCCGTTTCTTTTGCGGGAGGAAAGGGATGCGGAAAGTGTGCTGGCAGACGTTGTTGTCCTGCGGAGTGGTGGCGCTGCTCCTTCACGCCTGCGGCGGGGAGCTGCCGGATTACCCGGCGCGGACGCCACCGGCGGGGCTGCTCGAAAATCCGGCGACGGCGGTGGCGGGCGCGGAACTCTTCCACCGGCATTGCGCCGTTTGTCACGGCCGGGTTGAGGAGGGTCGCTCGTCGCGGGCCGACTTCTTCCAGCCGCCGGCCCCCGATTTTCGCGAAGGACGCTACCGGCTTCTGCCGGCCGACTACCTTTACTGGCGCATCGCCACCGGCAAGACCGTCGAGCCCTTCGCCTCGCGCGGCTCGGTGATGCCACCCTGGGAGGCAACTTTGCGCGAAGCGGAGATCTGGCAGCTGGTCGCCTACCTGCGCAGCCGCGGCACACATTGAGCCTCTCTCGCGAGGAACCCGCACAAACAAGAGGGGCCGGAGAAATCCGGCCCCTCTTGTTTGTGCGGTGCGGCAGTGGTGCAGCTATTCGTTCCACCCTTCCGGATGGACGTCGGCGATCTGCTCCCAGTGCTCCGGCGAGCGCCAGAGGCTGGAGGTGATGAGCTGGCGCATGTGCAAAAACTCCTTGGGCAGGCGATCGTACAGCTTGACGAAAAGTTCCTCGTGGGCGACGAGCTCGTTCTGCCAGACGTCGCGGTCGACGGAAGTCAGCTCGTTGAACTTCTCGCGCGACATATCGAGACCCTCCCAGTCCATATCCTCGTAGCGCGGCATCCAGCCCAAGGGCGATTCGACCGCGGCGGCCTTGCCCTGGACACGCTCGACGATCCACTTGAGGACGCGCATGTTCTCGCCGTAGCCGGGCCACATGAACTTGCCGTTGGCATCCTTGCGGAACCAGTTGACGCTGAAGATGCGCGGCGGTTTCGGTACCGCGCGACCGAACTGCAGCCAGTGGCTGAAGTAGTCGGCCATGTGGTAGCCGCAGAAGGGAAGCATGGCAAAGGGGTCGCGGCGGACGTTGCCGGTGGCGCCGACGGCGGCGGCGGTGGTCTCCGAACCAAGGGTCGAAGCCATGTAAACGCCAAAGTTCCAGTTGAAGGCCTGGTAGACCAGGGGGACGGTATCCTTGCGCCGGCCGCCGAAGATGAAGGCGCTCATCGGCACCCCCTTGGGGTTTTCCCAGTCGGGGTCGATGGAGGGGCACTGCGAGGCCGGGGCGGTGAAGCGGGAGTTGGGGTGGGCGGCGGGGCGGCCGCAACCGGGGGTCCAATCCTGCCCTTGCCAGTCGATGAGTCTGGCCGGTTCCTGGTCGGTCATCCCTTCCCACCAGACATCCCCTTCCGGGGTCAGGGCGACGTTGGTAAAGATGGTGTTGCTGGCGCAGGAGGCCATGGCATTGGGGTTGGTCTTGACATTGGTGCCGGGGGCGACGCCGAAGTAACCGTACTCGGGGTTGATGGCGTAAACCTGGCCGTCGGGGCCGGGTTTGATCCAGGCGATGTCGTCACCGAGGGTGGTGACCTCCCACCCTTTGGCCTGCAGCGGCTTGGGCGGAATCAGCATGGCGAAGTTGGTCTTGCCGCAGGCGCTGGGGAAGGCGGCGCCGACGTAGGTCTTCTCGCCGGTCGGCGACTTGACGCCGAGGATAAGCATATGCTCGGCCAGCCATCCTTCGTCTTTCCCCTGTTTGGAGGCGATGCGCAGGGCCAGACATTTTTTGCCGAGGAGGGCGTTACCGCCGTAGCCGGAGCCGTAGGACCAGATCGCCCGCTCCTCGGGGAAGTGAACGATATACTTTTCCTTGTTGCACGGCCAGGCCGAATCTTTCTGCCCCGGCGCCAACGGGGCACCGACGGAGTGCAGGCAGGGAACGAACTCGCCGTGACCGAGGGTTTCGAGAACCTTCCGGCCCATGCGGGTCATGATCTTCATGTTGACGGCGACGTAGGGGGAATCGGAGATCTCCACCCCGATCTTGGCGATGGGCGAACCCAAGGGGCCCATGCTGAAGGGGATGACGTACATGGTGCGCCCCTTCATACAGCCTTTGAAGAGTCCGTGAAGCTTATTCTTCATCTCCTGCGGCTGCATCCAGTTATTGGTCGGGCCGGCGTCCTGCTTGGAAAGACTGCAGATGAAGGTGCGGTCTTCGACGCGCGCCACATCGATGGGGTCGGAACAGGCAAGATAGCTGTTGGGCCGGAGCTTGTCGTTGAGTTTGCGGAAGGTGCCGCTCTGGACCAGGTGATGGCAGAGCTGGTCGTACTCCTTCTGCGAGCCGTCGCACCAGTGAATCCGTTCCGGTTCGCACAGTTCCGCGACTTCTTCCACCCATTTCAGCAGCTTATCGTTCTTCGGTACGTCGTAGCTCATGCCTGTTGCCTCCCCGTTGAGTGATCCTGTTTGACCAGGTCGAACATCGATTACGCCAGTATTTCTTGAAGGAATTTTCTGCAAAATTAAAAAATTTACTATACATAAAACATATTTTCTTTCCAAGGGAAAATTGCCCTGATTAGTCGAGTTTCACGCCGCACCTGAGTGTATTCCCTGCCAGATGTGTCGACCATCCCAGTGGGGAGGGAGTGCTGCCGCGATGGTTCTCCTCCCCGCCAGTCTGGTCCCTTTCTGTTATGATTGCGACGGAGGCAGCTGCCATGTGTCTGATCGTTTTCGCTTATGACATGCACCCGGATTACCGGTTGATTCTCGCCGCCAATCGCGACGAATTTTTCGACCGGCCGGCCACCCCGGCCCACTGGTGGGACGAGCCTGAAATTCTCGCCGGCCGCGACCTCCAGCGGGGCGGAAGCTGGCTGGGTCTTGATCGCCGCGGTCGGCTGGCGGCGGTCACCAACGTGCGCAATCCGCAGGATATTCTCCCCGATCGTCACTCCCGCGGCGAACTGGTGCCGGGCTTTCTCCGTCACCGGCGGGCTGCCGCCGATTTTGTCTCATCTCTCGACAACGCGGGTTATGCCGGCTACAACCTCCTTCTCGCTGACGGGCATGGAGTCCACTGGAGCTCCAACCGCCTCAGTCCCGCAAAACTACTTCCACCCGGTCTTTACGCCCTGAGCAATGCCGCTCTCGATACCCCCTGGCCGAAGGTACGCCGGGCCAAACTCCTCCTCGCCAATCATTTGGCGGAGAGAGCGATTGACCCGGCAGCGCTCTTTGCCCTGCTCGCCGATGGGCAGCGACCGGACGATGCCGCACTCCCGGATACCGGTGTCGGGCGCGACTGGGAGCGGCAGCTGGCGCCGATTTTTATTCAGGGGGCCGAGTATGGAACCCGATGTTCAAGTGTCCTGCTGCAACACCGCAAAGGCCAGGTGACGTTCATCGAAAGAACGTTCGATCAGCGTCACGGGGGCGTTGCCGAGGTTCGTTTCACCTACGCCGTGACGCCATTCTCCGGCCCGTCTGTCGCGGCTTCGGCTGACAATTAGCGGCTGGACATTGCTCTGGAATTTCTGTATGTTTCGACTACATGGGGTGCGCGCCGCCGGCTTTTTTGCCGCAGCGCAACGGACAACCCCGCATTCCACCGAATATCCGATTTCGGAGTTGTTCCGGCCCTCACGGAATCTTCCGGATCGTGGAGGCCTGATTGGGAACATTGATCGATCATAAAGAGCTGAGCCTCCCTGCCACTCTTCCGCTTCTTCCCGTCCGGGATGTCGTTATCTTCCCCTACATGATCCTGCCGCTCTTTGTCGGGCGTGAAAAATCGATTGCCGCCGTCGATGCCGCTCTCGCCACCGATCGCATGATTCTGTTGGCGGCCCAGCGCGATGTCGGCCAGGAAGAACCGGCCGCGGCCGATATCTACCGGGTCGGGACGGCGGCGATGATCATGCGCATGCTCAAACTCCCCGATGGGCGGGTCAAGATTCTCGTGCAGGGGGTGGCCAAGGCACGTCTTCTCGCCATCAACGAAGACGGTCCCTACCTCTCCGCCACCATTGAGCACATGGTCGAACCCGGCCCGGGGGAAATTCCCCTTGAGGTCGAGGCCCTCATGCGCATGGTCCGGGAACAGTTGGCCCAGTTGCTCGACCTCGGCAAGGTGCTGCCACCGGAGGTCCCCGGCGTCCTGGAGAATCTCGAAGACCCGGGGGCCCTGGCCGATCTCGTTGCCAGCAATGTCGGACTCAAGGTCGGCGAGGGGCAGGAACTGCTTGAGCTGCTCGATCCTCTCGAACGGCTGCGCCGAGTCAAGGATCTGCTGGCCAAGGAGATGGAACTGCTGAGCATGCAGAACCGTATCCAGAACCAGGCCAAGGAGGAGATGGGCAAGTCGCAGCGGGAATATTTCCTGCGCGAGCAGCTGCGGGCGATCCAGGCCGAGCTCGGCGAAAGCGATGTCCGCGCCGAGGATGTCGCCGAATTGCGGCAGAAAATGGAAGAGGCGGGGATGCCGGCCGAGGCCAGGAGTGAGAGTGAAAAACAGCTGCGCCGGCTGGAGACGATGCACCCCGAGGCGGCCGAATATTCCATGCTGCGCAGTTACCTCGACTGGCTGGTGGAGATCCCCTGGAGCCGGACGACCAAGGATAACCTCGATCTGCGCAAGGGGCGCAAGGTCCTCGATGAGGACCACTACAATCTGGAGAAGATCAAGGAGCGTATCCTTGAATTTCTTGCCGTGCGCAAGTTGAAAAAGGAGTTGAAAGGACCGGTTCTCTGTTTCGTCGGTCCCCCCGGCGTCGGCAAGACCAGTCTCGGCAAGTCCATCGCCCGGGCTCTCGGGCGCAAGTTCGTCCGCATCTCCCTCGGCGGGGTCCGCGATGAAGCGGAGATTCGCGGCCACCGCCGGACCTACGTCGGCGCCCTGCCGGGGCGCATCATCCAGGGGATGAAGCAGGCCGGGACCTGTAATCCGGTCTTCATGCTCGACGAACTCGACAAGGTCGGGGCCGATTTTCGCGGCGACCCTTCGGCGGCCCTCCTCGAACTCCTCGACCCCGAGCAGAACCACGCCTTTTCCGATCATTACATCAATCTTCCCTTCGATCTGTCCAACGTCCTGTTCATCGCCACCGCCAACGTTCTCGACACGGTCCCATCGGCCCTGCGCGACCGCCTCGAAGTCATTCGTCTCTCCGGCTACAGCGCCGAGGAAAAGCTCTCCATTACCGAACGCTACCTGGTCCCCCGGCAACGCGAGGCCAACGGCCTCAGGCCAAAGGACGTGGCCTTTTCGCGCCAAGCCCTGCTCAAGGTCATCACCGAGTACACGGCCGAGGCCGGGTTGCGGAATCTCGAACGGGAACTTGGCAGCATCTGCCGCAAAGTCGCCCGGCGTTTCGCCGAAGGGAAGAAACATCCGGTGCGGGTCACCGGGACGACCGTCGCCCGTTTCCTCGGTCCGCCCCGCTTTCTCCCCGAAGATGAGCTGCGTACCAGCGAAGTTGGCGTGGCGACAGGGTTAGCCTGGACCGAGACCGGGGGGGAAGTCCTCTATGTCGAAGTCAGTGTCATGAAGGGGAAGGGGGAGCTGACCTTGACCGGGCAGCTCGGGGACGTCATGAAGGAAAGTGCCCAGGCGGCCCTCTCCTATGCCCGTGCCCATGCCGCGGAACTTGGCATCGATCCCGACTTTCTCGAGGGCCGGGCGGTCCATGTCCACGTTCCTGCCGGCGCCATTCCCAAGGATGGGCCGAGTGCCGGGGTGACCATGGCCACGGCCCTGATCTCGGCCCTTTCCGGACGCCGGGTGAGCAAGGATGTGGCCATGACCGGTGAAATCACCTTGCGCGGCCATGTCCTTCCCATCGGCGGACTCAAGGAGAAGGCACTGGCGGCGGTGCGCGCCCATGTCAAAACCATCATCATCCCCAAGCGCAACCTCAAGGATCTTGAGGAGATACCGCCGCACCTGCGCAAAAAAGTCCGCTTCGTTCCTGCCGCCACCATGGACGATGTCCTGGCGACGGCACTGGAAGCCAGGGAATGAAGCTCGCCGAGCTCGGGGAGTTCGGTTTCATTGCCCGTATCCGGGCCGCCGCGCCCCCGGGCCCGGGATTGCGTCTCGGCATCGGCGACGACTGCGCGGTCAGCGAGGTGACGGCGGGTGAACTTCTCCTGACCACCACCGACATGCTGCTGGAAGATGTCCATTTTTGTCGGGACTGGACCAGCCCCCGACTCCTTGGGCGTAAGTGCGTGGCGGTCAACGTCAGCGACATCGCCGCCATGGGCGGGACGGTCCGCCACCTCTATCTCGGTCTTGGCATCCCCGCCGATATGGCGGTGGCCGAACTCGACGAACTGCTGGCCGGGGTGCTGGAGGCAGCCGCCGACTACGGTGCGGATCTCGCCGGCGGCGACACCTGTGCGTCTTCAGGGCCTCTGGTCCTTTCGCTCACGGCCGAGGGGACGATTGCCGACGGCGATGTGGTCGGGCGCGGCGGTGCCTGCCCGGGGGATGCCGTCTATGTCTCCGGAAGTCTCGGCGACAGCGCTCTGGCGCTGCGCGAACTGCGGGCCGGGAGGAGGCCTTCGGCGTTTCTCGCATCCCGGCATCATGATCCGACGGCCCGAGCCGCCCTCGGTCAACGGCTTGCCCGGGAGCATCTGGCGACGGCGATGATCGATGTCTCCGACGGTCTTCTGGCCGACCTCGGCCACCTCCTGCGAGCCTCGACCTGCGGCGCCAGAATCGATGGAGCGGCGCTTCCGCTCTCGGCGGACTTTGCCGCGGCCCTGGCAGTGGAGCCCGGGCTTTTCCCTTTGGCCCTGAGTGGCGGCGAAGACTATGAACTCCTTTTTACCGTCCCTCCCGCAGCAATAGCCTCTCTTGCTCGGGTCGCCGAGACAGAGACGATTCCCCTGAGTCGCATCGGCACTGTGGTTGCGGGCGCGCAGGGAGTCATTGTCACCGACCGCAATGGCGGCGTGGTGGCGAGTCCGCCTAGCGGGCATGATCACTTCCGGAGAGGTGTATGAGGCGGGACATTGCATTGTGCGGGAGGAAGCCTTGCCCGCCTCGCCAAAAGGTCGTGCCATGGTGACTGATCCGTCGAATTTTCGCCGGCCTTCACTTTTTGTCGGGGGCGATTTCAGCGATGCCAACTACGCCGCCATCCGTGCTATCCTGCTGGCGCGGCGTGGGTTCGATCTCGGCATGTACAAGGACCGCTGTATCAAGCGGCGAATTGCGGCACGGATTCGCGGACTTGGCTACAGCGACCCGCTCCCCTACCTCGACCGGCTGCGCGAGGACGAGGCAGAAGTCGACCTGCTCCTGGGCGCCTTGTCGATTCACGTGTCCCAGTTTTTCCGAAATCCGTCGACCTTCTTCAGCCTCGAGCGGCAGGTCCTCCCCGAATTGATCCAGCGGGTGCGAGCCTTGGGGCGTTCCGAGTTGCGACTCTGGAGTGCCGGTTGTGCCGGCGGCGAGGAGGCCTATTCTCTGGCGTTGCTTATGGCCGAACTTGTTCCGGTGGGGATGAGAGTGGCGATTCTCGGCAGTGATGTCAGTGAAGGTGTTCTCGCCCAGGCGCGGCAAGGGCTCTTTCCGCCGGCGCGTTTGACGGAAGTCCCGCCGCACCTGCTCGATCGCTATTTTCGCGCCGAAGGGGGCCAGTACCGCCTGGCGGACGAGGTTCGCCGAACCGTGACCTTTCAGCGACACGATCTCCTGGCCGCAGGCGACTATCCGCCGGCCGATCTGATCCTCTGTCGCAATGTATTGATCTATTTTTCGCGGGAGGAGCAGGAGCTGATTCTTGCCCGGTTTGCTGCGGCACTGACCCCGGGGGGGGTGCTGGTCCTCGGTCGGGCCGAAACTTTGCTCGGTGATAACCGGCGTATTTTTCAGGCCGAATGGCCGACGGAGCGGATTTACCGGTGTCTGCCGGACGGGCATGGCTAATTTTTGCGCCGCCCCTGCCGGGGTGATGGCCAATCGTAACTTGTGGCAAAAGGAGCAGATGGATGCGCGTCGATATCAGCTACAAATTCATCATGGGATTCATCCTGGTCGTGGCCTCGAACGTTCTGCTGAACCTGCTGGTACCTTCGCTGGGGCTGGGTGATATCTACCTGCAGCAGTACGTCATCGTCGGTGGGGCGATTACCAGCGGCCTCGTTCTCGGACTGATCTTTTCCAAGGCCTTTACCGCCAATATCCGCCGGGTGCGGGAAGGTGCCGATCGTCTCAGCCGCGGCGATCTGACCCGGGAAGTGCAGCTGCGCCGGCCCCTGTTTCCTGACGAGACCGTCGATCTCGCCGATTCCCTCAACGAAGTCACAACCAGCCTGCGCGAACTGGTCGGGGCGATTCGCAGTTCGGCGTCACGGGTGACAACCGCCGCCCAAGGGCTCTCGGCCACGTCACATGAAATGACCGCCTCGTCGCACGAGGTGGCCAACACCATCGAGCAAGTTACCCTCGGGGCCGAACGTCAGGCCGAGATGGTGGAGAAAGCGTCGCGTCTGATCAAGGAGATGGCTGTCTCCATCGACCTCGTCGCGGCTTCGGCCAAGAAGTTGTCGCAGTCGGCCAGCGATACCGCCGGCACGGCGCAGCGCGGCGGACAGATGGCGCGTGAGACCATGGACAAGATGCGGCAGGTGCTGCTCGAGGTGGAAGCGAATGGCAAGCGCATGACCTCCTTCAGTACCCAGGTGCAGAAGATCGGCAAAATCGTCGATGTCATCACCGGGATCGCCGGCAAGACCAACCTCCTCGCCCTCAATGCCACTATCGAGGCGGCGCGGGCCGGAGAATACGGTCGCGGTTTTGCTGTCGTCGCCGAGGAAGTTCGCAAGCTTGCCGATTCCACCGGCGATTCCGCCGGCGAGATTACGCGACTGGTCGAGACGATCCGCGAAGAAGGGCAGGCGATGCAGGTATCGACGGCCGAAACGGCGGTGCGCATGGTCGAGGGCAAGACGGCCCTCGATCTGACCGGCAAGGCGTTCGAGGAAATCATCCAGAATGTCATCACCACCCAGACCAAAGCGACCAGCATCGCCGAACTGGCTGATCAGCAAACTACCGGCGCCCGGGGTATGGTCACCGCCATCGATGAGATTTCACGCGTGGTGACGGACAATGCTGCGGCCACCGAGGAGGTCTCGGCGACGACAGAAGAACAGACCGCCTCGATGGAGGAAATGGCCCTTGCGGCGCAAAATCTGACCGAGTTGTCGGCACGACTGCTTGAAATGGTCAGTCGCTTCCAGCTTGAGGCGGAGGTGGATGCCCTCCCGCAAATCTTCCCGGAAGCTCTCCCCGAGCCGGGGAAGGGGTAGCCGGGGCATGGAGCAGATGCTGGTATTCGGCCTCGGCGATGAGTTGTATGGTCTGGATGTCATCCATATTCAGGAGATCGTCGAGCGTCCCGTTATCCACTATATTCCTCGCGCACCGGCGCGGTTGCTGGGGGCCGTCAATTTCCATGGCAGTATCATCCCGGTCCTCGATCTTGCGGCCTTTCTCGGCTTTCCACCGGGAGAGATCTCCCCGCGGGTGGTGGTGCTGCCGTTTCACCTCTGTTCCCTGGCGCTGGCAGTTCATTCGACGCAACGCATTGTGCCGATTGATGTCGACGCCCTGATGCCGATCGATCAGGAGCGGCAGGAAGAGAACTGTATCCGGGCCGCGATAAGCTGCAAAGGTGAGATTATCAACATTCTCGACGTGCCAAGTCTGCTGGCGCGGCTAGAAAAGCAACCCTAAGCGGGTAGAGGAGGTAAACAATGGGGCTGAGAATTCTCGTGGTGGACGATGCCCTGTTCATGCGCAATATGCTCAAGGATATCTTCGCCCGCGCCGGATACGATGTCGTTGGTGAGGCCGGCAACGGGGCCGAGGCGGTGGAGCGCTGCTGGGAACTGCGGCCGGACCTGGTGACGATGGATATTGTCATGCCCCTGAAAAGCGGAATTGACGCCTTGCAGGAAATCACGGCCAGGCAGCCCGATGTGCGGGTCGTCATGTGCAGCGCTCTCGGTCAGGAATCCCTCGTCATCGAGGCGGTCCAGGCCGGGGCCAAGGATTTTATCGTCAAGCCCTTCAAGGAAGAACGCGTACTGGAAGTGGTCAGGCGGGTTTGCGCTCCAGGTCACTGACGCGGCCAAGGGGACGGGTCGACGCATGGATATGTCAAAATATCGCGGGATGTTCCTGGCCGAGTCGGCGGAACATCTCAAAAACATGAACCGCTTGGTGGTGACCCTTGAGGGGGAACCGGGTAATCGCGAGGTGATCGACAGCCTCTTTCGCGAGGCCCACTCCATCAAGGGGATGGCTGCGTCCATGGGTTATGACCGAACTGCCGAGTTGGCTCATCATCTTGAAGACCTCATGGACGGGTTCCGCAAGACCGGCCTCGTCCCGCCTCCGGTGGTTGATCGTCTGCTGGCGGGAGTCGATCTTTTGGAGGGACTGCTGGCCGATATCGAAGGGGAAGACCCGGAGCGTGAAATCGCCCCTTTTCTCGGTGCGGCACCCCAGGCAGTGAGCACCTCGGCAGCGCCCCCTGTTGTTGCGCTTACGCCGACGCTGGCGCCGGAAAAGGTTGTCGAGATAGCGGTAACCGAACCGGCTGCTGGTTTACGTCTGCTGCAGATTCGTATCGAGCTGGCTGTCGATGCTGCCGCGCCGGCCGCCCGGGCGCTATTGGCTCTGCGCGAACTGGGTCGACTCGGCCTGGTGCAGGGGTGTCAGCCGGAAGAAGCGCTGCTGCGGCAGGGGCTGCCGGTGCAAAAACTGGAGGTGCGTTTCGAGTCGGCGGCCGCGGTCGAGGAGGTGCAGAAGACCTTGGCGGCCATGGCCGATATCCATCGCGTCACCGTTGACGAGGTTGGCGACCGCGCGACCGAAGGCGCCGGCTCCCGGCGTGACGACGGTGGCCGCACCGTCAGGGTCCGTACGGAACTTCTGGATCGCTTCATTAATCTGACCGGCGAGTTGATTACGACCCGTTATATGCTCCAGGCGGCAGCGCGGGAAGAACGCTGGAGCGACACCCGTGCAGGGTTAGATCTGCTGGCCCGGCTGATCAGCGACCTGCATGGTCATGTTCTGCAGGTGCGGATGACGCCTCTGGAGAGTATCACCGGCCGACTGCCGCGGTTGGTGCGTGATCTTGCCCGCAAGTCCGGCAAAGAGGTGCGTCTGCGCATCGAGGGGGAAGAGCTCGAACTGGACCGGGCCATCCTCGAGGAGCTCTCCGATCCCCTGGTGCATATGGTCCGCAATGCCATTGACCACGGCATAGAACGCGCCGGCGAGGTTCTGGTCCGGGCCTGGCGCGAAAAAGATCTGGCTGTGGTCGAAATTGCCGACAATGGTCGCGGTATGGATCCCGACCGTATCCGCCGCAAGGCTCTGGAGAAGGGTCTGGTCTCTTCGGCCCAGCTCAAGCTGATGCGTGACCGGGATCTCTTCCAACTCGTCTGTCTTCCCGGATTTTCCACGGCGGAAACCGTCACCGAAACCTCCGGTCGTGGCGTCGGCATGGATGTCGTCAAATCGGCGGTGGAGAGTCTTGGTGGGACCCTGGAGATCTTGTCCGAAGCCGGTGCGGGAACGCGATTCCAGCTCAAGCTCCCCCTCTCGGTGGCGATTATTAAGGTCCTGCTGGTCCGTTGTGCCGGCCGGAACATGGGCTTGCCGATTACCCGCGTTGTCCGTGCTCTCGAGGTGGCGAAAGAGGAGGTCAAATCCTCCGGCCATCAGCAGGTTATCGCTCTCGGGGAAGAGATGGTTCCTCTGGTTGAACTAGGCCAATTCCTTGGCTTGCCGGTGGGGGAGCCGCGGATCACCCTCCCCACCGTCGTGACCGAAGTTCACGGCCGCAAGGTTGGTCTCCTTGTGGACAGTCTGGCCGGCCAGCGTGAGGTTTTTATCAAGACCCTGGCGTTTCCCCTCAATCGCATCAGTGGCCTCTCCGGGGCGACGGTCTTGGGGGACGGTAGCGTCATCTTTATTATTGATCCCCAGACTTTGCTTTCCCCCGGGGCTGAAATGTCGGCAAAACTGAAGGACGGAGTGTAGCTATGCCCTTTACCCACCTTACTTCCCGGCAGTTTGATGCCTTGCGTGAAATCAGCAGTATCGGAATGGGCCACGCCGGCACCGCTCTTTCCCAGCTGCTGGATGATCCCATCACGTTGCATGTGCCACGGGTCAGTGTCACCGATATCGCCGATGTCCCTGACCTCCTCGGTGGGGCGGAAAATCTGGTCGTCGGTGTGACCCTGCAGGTTCTTGGGGACGCTCGCGGGCATATTCTCCTCGTCTTTCCCAGTGACAGCGCGCATCGGCTCATTTCACGCCTGTTGCGGCAGGACCCGGCGGGGCTGCTGCAAGACGAGCTCGGTGTTTCGACCCTCAAGGAAGTCGGCAACATTCTTGCCTCGGCTTATCTCAACGCCCTCGGCGCCTTAATGCACATGACCCTGATTCCCTCGGTGCCGATGATTTCCTACGACATGGCCGGGGCGGTGGTTGATTTTCTTCTCATAGAACTGAGTGAAAGTGGCGACAAGGCGCTCACCGTCGAAACGGAATTTCGTGGCTCGGATATCGATCCGGAGCCAATCCGCGGACATTTTTTCCTCCTGCCCGATCCGGCGTCGCTGAGCGTCATTCTCGAGTCGGTCGGAGGGGGACGATGACCCAGCGGGAACGGGTCAGCATTTCCGAATTCCGTCTGGCGACAGCACCGGTCGTACTTGTCAGTTACGGTCTTGGCTCCTGTCTGGCCATTGCCCTCTGGGACGGGCAACGCCAGCAGGGGGGACTGGCTCATACCCTGCTGCCGACCTTGCGCGCGGTCCCCGGCGAACGTCAAACCAAATACGTCGATGCCGCGATCCGTCTGATGTTCGCGGCGTTGCTGGAGAAAGGGAGCGATACTGCGAACTTGTGCGCAAAACTTGCCGGTGGGGCGAACATGTTTGCTTTGAGCCAGAACGGTCATGGTGGTATCGGTGCGCGCAATATTGCCGCTGCCCGTGTTGCCCTCGCCGATATCGGCATCGACGTAGCGGCGGAGGACGTCGGCGGTGATTTTGGCCGAACCGTCGAGTTCGATCTTGCCAGCGGCGCCTTGACCGTGCGGGCCGCGCGTGGCCGCGAAGATCGGGTGCTGTAATTAACCCAGGACGGGAGATCTCCATGAAAAGTTGGTTGCTGTCGATACTCTTGTTGTTCCCCTCTGCGGTCTTGGCGGCATCGCCAGTCGGGATCAACGACGTCATCCAGACCCTTGAAACGCCTTTTCGCACCGATGCCCCTGTCGCCGTGGCAATCGTCGATTTCCAGGCCGACTTCTTTCAGGAGTCACATATTGCCGCCCTCGATAAAAAACAGCGCGGCGAGGGGACGGTTGCAGTCAAGTTCGTTCCCGGCATCGCCGGGCGGGTGCCACAGGTCATGTTCCGCTGGGAATACCGGTTGCCGAACGAGCAGGAGATTGTCTCGGATGGCCAGACCATGTGGGTCTACCTACCGGAAAACCGCCAGGTCATCGAGTCCGATATCAGTGCCGTTTCTCGCGCCCGATCCAACGATCCGCTAACCTTTCTGTCGGGGCTGGGGAATTTGTCGCGCGACTTTACCATCACCTGGGCCATGCCGAATCAGGACCGGGTCGGCAATTATGTACTCGATCTGCAACCCCGCCGGGCCTCCAGTCTCATTCGACAGCTGCTGGTCGTCGTGGATCGCGATGCGGTGGCAACACATCAACGCAATCAATCCAACCCTCGAATCTTCCCTATTCTTTCAACAACCACAATTGACCCCAGTGACAACCGCACGATCATCGAGTTCAGTAATGTGCGGACCAATGTCAATCTGGCGGAAATGGTCTTTCGTTTTAATATGCCGCCTGGGGTTGACGTGGTGCGGCCGAGCGGGGCGGAGATGGGGTACTAGGATGCGGATTTTTCGTCTGCTAAGACGGGGTTACCGGTTTCGCATGTGCAAACAGACAGATCAGGCAATCAAACCAGAAAAGGCGACCGAATGCGGCCGCCTTTTCTGGTTGTAACAGGTTATTCTAAGGGCGCTAGTTAGCGCCCCGGGATGGTGATGCAGAGACATTCCCCCTCGGCATAAACCGTCAGGCCGCTGCAGATACGGCCATGAACCATGACCTTGCGTCCGGCAACGGAGACGATGTCGGTTTCGACTGTCACCACCTGCTGCAACGGCAACAGGCTGCGGAAGCCGACGTTGAGATTGCCGACGACAATGGCATGTCCGGCATTCCAGGCAGCAAGTCCCAGGACTTCGTCAAGGACCGCGGCGATGGCGCCCCCGTGGGCATGACCCGGGGGGCCCTCGGTCTCGGGGCCGAACCAGACGCGGGCGCGCAGTTGTAGTAATGTATCGCGGAAGTAACGGACGCGAAAACGGTTCCCCTCGGGCTCGCCCGAGACGAAACGCAGAGATTCTCCGACCAGAGCCGGAGCATCAAAGGGGACCCAGCTGGAATCGCCGGCAAGGTCGACAGAAGGAGCGGGTAGCTTAGAAGGGGGAAGTTGTCCAGCGCGGGTCACGGCAGATCTCCTAGAGTGGATTGAAGGAAGAATTGCTACGATATCAGAATAAAATGAGTCAGGGAACCTTGGTGTGCATACCTTGGTGTGCATAACTGGCCGGTAATGTGCCCAGGTTTGCCGGTCTGGACCAACGGAACGGCTTGCAGCGACCACATGCACAAGAGGGGTGGTGTGCGTCTGTTGCACACAATCGGCACCGCTTGACAATTACCACCACTGCCGCTATCTTCCGTCAGCTCACCCCGACCAGAAAATTTTCATATCGCTAAAAAATATGAAATGTGCCGTAATTGCCGTTTTTGCACGCCTAACTTATAGATAGAGGGATGTTGCATGAATCGGTTGTTCAAAGGGTATATGAAGTTCCGGCGTGAGGATTTTGCCAGCCACCGCGAACTCTTCCGTCAGCTGAGCCGTAGCCACGACCCACACACCCTTTTCATCGGCTGCTCCGATTCGCGTGTGGTGCCGAATCTGATCACCCATACCCACCCCGGCGAACTCTTCATTGTCCGCAACGTTGCCAATATCGTCCCCCCCTACCGCAAGACAGAGGAATACGTTTCCACGACTTCGGCAATCGAATATGCGGTGCTGGTGCTTAAAGTCGATACTATCGTCGTCTGCGGGCACTCGAACTGTGGTGGTTGTGCGGCGATGAACCTGTCGCCTGAGGAGCTGGAGCATATCCCGCATGTGCGCAAATGGCTGGAGCTCTCCAAGGAGGTCAAGGGTCGAGTTGACCGCCTGGTGACCGAAGATACTCCGGAGGAGCGGGAGTGGCTGACCGAACAGGTCAATATTCTGGTACAGATGCGCAACCTGCTCACCTATCCTTATGTCAAGGAGAAATATGGGCGTGGCGAGCTAAATATCTATGGTTGGCACTACATTATTGAAACCGGCGAGATCTTCAATTTCAACGATGATCTCCAGGAGTTCCAGCTGCTCGGATGAGATTGGGCGGTAATGCCGACAGACTCAATGTTTTAGGAGAAACGACGTGGTTGTAGAAGAGATCATAACCCTTGACTGCCCCTGTTGCCAGACGGCGATCAGTCAACCGCTGAGTTGGTTCAAAAAGACCTATTCCACCTGCCCGCACTGCGGTGGCGGGTTGGCCGCCAGCCAGTTTGCCGCGCAGCTTGTCGCCATCGAAGAGGCCCTCGATACGGCAGTGGACGAGATGGTGCGGGGCGTTCCATCCTCCGGCGGATGTTGCCGGGAGAAATGATGACAGACTTAAGAGAAATTTGCCCCCTGACGTAAGGCAACTGACAAGGAGAAAGTCCATGCTGAAACATGTGGTGCTGTTCAAGTTCAAGCCGGAAGCCCAAACCGGGCGGATCGAGGATCTTGCTGTGGGTCTCGGCGCCCTTCCCGACAGCATTCCCGAAATTCGCGAATTCGTCTTTGGCCATGATGTTTTGCATACGGAGCGTTCTTACGATTTCGCTCTGGTTTCCCTCTTCGACGACCAGGCGGCGCTGCAACGCTATCAGGTCCATCCCGATCATCAGGCGGTAGTGGCGATCGTCAAGGAGATCTGTTCGTCTGTTGTTGCCGCCGATTTCACCTGTTGATAGCCGCTGGAAACTGGGTTACCGCCTTCGTGCGCAACTTTTGAAAGCACTTTACCTGACTCCGTGACGCTACATACAGAAAATTGCTCCAAGTAGCTTCTAACATATCGAAGTTATTTGATAATTATGCTATTCTGCCAGC
>MGTO01000135.1 GCA_001799485.1 Desulfuromonadales bacterium GWC2_61_20
TGTCAAGGCCTTTCCCCTTGACACCGTTAGAGTCTTTACTCTACGCTGTGGAGCAATCACTCTAAAGGGGAGGGTATATGCGCATTCTGCTGATCCAGCCGCCGAGCAACGATCCACTCATGGACCAGATTTACCTCTTTGAGCCGTTGGCCCTCGAATACCTCGGCGCCGGCCTGAAGGAGGATGGCCATGAAGTCACCCTTCTTGACGCCCGCCTCGATCCCGACATCGACGCAGCTGTCGCCCGCCTGCGGCCGCAGCTGGTCGGCCTCACCGGCTTCACCAGCCATCGCAACATCGTCCTCGCCATCGCAGAGCGGTTGAAGGAACGCGACCCGGAGGTGACGGTGGTGGTCGGCGGCCATCACGCCACGGTGCGCCCCGAGGATTTCAACCGGCCGCAGATCGACATCGTCGTGCGCGGCGAAGGGGTGGCGACGCTGCGCGCCATCGTCCGCGCCCTGGCGAAAGGCACCCCTCTCTCCGCCATCGCCGGGCTCGCCGTCCCCGCGACCGATGGGATGCTCTTCTCCCCGGAGCGTCCCTACACCCCCCTCGACGAACTTCCCCTTCCCGACCGCAGCCTCACCGCCGCCTATCGCAACCGCTACTTCAGCGAATGGTTCGCCCCCCTCGCTTCGATCCGCACCTCCCTCGGCTGCACGGCGCGCTGTAACTTCTGCGCCCTCTGGGCCATCACCGGCGGCAAGTACCTGCGCCGCGAGCCGGCGCGGGTGGCGGCGGAACTGCAGTCCATCGCCGAACCCCATGTCTTTTTCTGCGACGACGAGTCGATGTGCGACACCAAAAGGATGGACGAGCTCGCCGACCTCATCGCCGCCGCCGGCATCCGCAAGACCTACTTCCTCTACGCCCGCGTCGACACCATCGTCCGCCACCCCCAGCTCTTCGCCAAGTGGGCCAAAATCGGCCTCAAGCAGGTCTTCGTCGGCATGGAGGACTTCTCCGACGCGCGTCTGACGGCCATGGGCAAAGGGACCACTGTCGCCGAGCAAGCCGCGGCCGCGCGTATCCTGCAACAACTCGGGGTGATGATGTACGCCTCCTTCATGGTCGATCCCGCCTACAGCCGCGAGGACTTTGCCGGGCTGCGCGCCCATATCCGCCGACTCAAGCTGACCTACGCCACTTTCACCGTCATGACCCCCCTCCCCGGCACCGAACTCCATCGCCAGGTCGAGGGACGGCTCCTTTCGACCAGGCCGGAGTTGTACGACATGTTGCACGCCCTGGTCGCGACCCGCCTGCCGCTGCCGGAGTTCTACGTCGAGCTGGCCAACCTCTACCAGAAGGCGCTCCCCTTGCACCGCGCTCTGCCGACCCTGTTCAAATTCGGCTGGCGCAACCTCGGGGTGCGCCTGCGTCTCTTCGCCACCTTCCTCACCAAGGTGCGGCGGTCGCATCTCGATTACGAGGCGGCGCCATGAGCACGCGCGAACGCATCGTCGAGACCGCCCTGACCCTCTTCAACCAGCAGGGGAGCGGCGTGGTTTCGACCAACCACATCGCCGCCGCCTGCGGCATCAGCCCCGGCAACCTCTACTACCACTTCCGCAACAAGGAAGAGATCATCCGCGCCATCTTCCACCAGTTGACGCGGGTCGGTGCTGAAGAGTACCTGGCGATCAACGCCGCGCGCCCCCCCGAGACGGCGGCGGCGGTGACGGCGATGCTCGACACCTTCGTCATGGTCCAGCGCTTCAACTGGCGCTACCGCTTCTTCAAGCGTGAGCTGACCGTGCTGCTGCACCACGATCCCCTCCTCGCCGCTGAGTTCGCCGAGGTCCACCGCAGCCACCGGCAGATGGTCCACGACGCCATCGCCCGCTCCGTCGGCGAGGGTTTCATCGCACCGCTGGCGGATGAGGAGCTAACCCTCTTCGTCGAGGAGTTGTGGCTGATCATCCTCTTCTGGCTCAACTACCTGGAGGTCGGCGGCGAGGAGGTCAACGACGCCACCCTGGCCCGCGGCAACGCCGTCCTCATGAGCGCCCTCCGCCCGCACCTGACCGCCCCAGCCCGGGAGGCTCTGGCCGCGGTCAAGACCAAAGAACGCTGACCCTCCACTCCAATGCTTTGTTCTTATCGGTTTTAACCAGCAGCGCCGGTGTTGAAAAAAGCCGCGCAGACCGCTGGCGGAGCAGTGGTGACGGCACGAGGGACAACCAGCGACGGATCGCTTGTCAGGTGGCAGTTTCGGTGCGACGCAGGCGCACCTCAAGCGCAAGAAATGCCCGGCGCAGCCGAAAGGGTCCTTCCTTTGGTGACTTTCCTTGGACCAGCAAGGAAAGTCACCCGGCAGCCGGCCGGGACCGGCGAACTTCAAAGTTTATTGTGGCCCATCGACATAGCAGACCAGACAAAGCCCCCCCCTTTCGCCGTTGACGCCCACCCACAATCCCCGCATAATACTCGCCATTCACGGCGGGATTTAGACCAAGCCCTAAAAAATCCGCCGCTACCGGTCATCACCGGGAGCGGTTTTGTCTTTTTCGGGCAGCAATTCTGGACTGGCTTGGCTGCATAATAACGAGTAACAGGAGACCCCCCATGCCCTACGTCAACATCAAGATCACCAACGAAGGCGCCACCGCCGAACAAAAGGCCCAACTCATCGCCGGCGTGACCAACCTGCTCAAAGACATCCTCGGCAAAAACCCCGCCACCACCGTCGTCGTCATCGAAGAAGTCCCCACCGACAACTGGGGCATCGGCGGCGAATCAATCACCGCCCGGAGAAAACGCGGGCAGTGACGCCCACGGCGAGTTCGGCAAGCGGACCACGGCGAGCACGTTATCGCAATTTCCCTCAGCCAATAGTTACACCGCCGATTGCCGGCGCAAAATTCATCTTGATAATACCCAAAAAAGGAACTATAAATCCCAATATGGGAACTAATAGCCGACATAACAGCATGGGCGACGCCCTCTTTACCAAGACGCAGCGGCAGGTACTGGGATTGCTCTTTGGCAATCCCCACCGCAGCTATTACCTCAACGAGATTGTGCGAACTGCGGGGGTTGGCATCGGCACGGTCCAGCGGGAGTTGGATAAGCTGGCGCGGGTGGAGTTGTTGACGGTGAGCAAGATTGGCAACCAGAAACACTACCAGGCCAACCGGCACGCCCCGATCTTTGAAGAACTGCGCGGCCTCGTGCAGAAGACCTTTGGCGTCGGCGATCTGTTGCGCCTGGCATTGACGACAGTGGCCGATCGGATTTCGGTGGCTTTTGTCTATGGTTCGGTGGCCAAAGGGACCGATACGGCCGGTAGTGATATTGATTTACTCGTGGTTGCCGACAAGTTGACCTATGCCGAAATTTTCGCTTTGTGTGCAGAACTCGAAACGAAGCTCGGCCGCAAGGTGAGTCCGAATCTGTACCAGTCGCAGGAGTTCCGGACCAAGCTGGCGACCGACAGCAGTTTTGTCACGCGAATCATCAAACAACCGAAGATTTTTCTGATTGGGACCGTGGATGACATCCCCCAACCTTGAAAATCTGGCCAAGGCTGGACAACTCAAGAGCGAACCGCCGGACGCGCGGGAATTCGCCGGGCTGGTACGTTCGGCACGGGCACGCCTGAAAGACGCAGGGAATGCTGCTCTTGCGCCTGAAAGCCGTTTCGACCTGGCTTATAACGCGGCACATGCCCTAGCCCTGGCGGCTCTACGCTGGCACGGATACCGATCGGATACCCGCTTCATCGTCTTTCAATGTCTGCCGCATACCCTTGGAGTGGGGCCAGAGGTCTGGCGAGTCTTGTCGCATTGCCATAACGTGCGCAACCGAGGCGAATACGAAGGCTTTCTTGAAATCAATGAACAGCTGGTCACAGACCTCGTGCAAGCCGCTGCTGTCCTGCTGGGGAAGGTCGATCAACTAGACTCGGCAACATAGTCTTCGTGTTTAAGAAGTCCGTGGTCCAGGAAAAACGAACGACCCTTTTCATCCTGCGAGAGCTTCATGCCGCTGAGCCGCACATTCCCCTCCCTCCACTACGGCTGGGTCATCGTCGCCACCGGCACCTTGACCCTCTTCGCCTGCCTCGGCCTGGCCCGCTACGCCTATGCCATGCTCTTGCCGGGGATGCAGAGCGGCCTCGGGCTGGCCTACGACCGCATGGGCTTCATCGGCACCGGCAACTTTGCCGGCTACCTCCTCTCGGTCCTCCTCGCCCCCTGGCTCATCCGCCGCTGGCAACCGCGCTACGTCGTCGCCGGCGGCCTCCTCCTCATCGGCTTGTGCATGCTCGCCTTGAGTCGCTGCCAGAGCTTTGCCGGCGCCTTCGCCCTTTACTTCTGCGTCGGCATGGGTGGCGGCTTCGCCAACATCCCGCTGATGACCGTCGTCACCCGCTGGTTCCGCCGCGAGCAGCGCGGCAAGGCCATCGGCCTGGTCATCGGCGGCAACGGCGGCGCCATCGTCTTCGCCGGGCTCGTCATCCCCGCCCTCAATCGCACCTTCGGCGCCGAGGGGTGGCGTCTCGGCTGGCTCATTCTCGGGATCATCACCCTGGTCGTCGCCGTCATCGTCGCCCTGCTGCTGCGCAACGATCCGGCGGAACTCGGCCTCGCCCCCGTCGGAAAACCGCTTCCCCTCGCACCGGAAAACCTGGTGCCGGTGGAGCACCACGGCGACGGCCGCACCCTCCTCCACCTCGGCCTCCTCTATCTCGCCTTCGGCGCCACCTTCATGGTCTTCGGCACCTTCTGCGTCACCACCATGGTCAAGGAGTACGGCCTCAGCGACGCCCGGGCCGGCTTCTACTGGTCGTGGGTCGGTTGCTGCAGCCTCTTCTCCGGGGTCGGCTTCGGCGCCCTCTCCGACTGCATCGGCCGCAAGTACGGCCTGGCCCTGGTCTTCGCCCTGCAAAGCGTGGCCTATGCCCTCTTCGGCCTGCACCTCGGCGAGGCCGGCCTGATCGTCGCCATCCTCCTCTACGGCGCCACGGTCTTCGCCATCCCCTCGATCATGACCGCCGCCGTCGCCGACTACCTCGGCCTCGCCCGGGCGGCGGGAGCCTTCGCCACCGTCACCCTCTTCTTCGCCCTCGGCCAGACCCTCGGCCCCTCGGCCGCCGGACTCATCGCCAAAGCGACGGGGAGTTTCCAGACCGCCTACCTCCTCGCCGCCCTCTGCACCGTCAGCGCCACCCTCGGCGCCGTCTTCCTCCCCCCTCCGCACGAAAACCGCGCATAGCCATCACATGCCACCAATGCATCAGGGGGCAACCGTCCAGAGTTACAAAAAAAAGCCTGCTTGCGCAGGCTTTTTTCGTACTCCCGACTCGATCGCGGAGGATTAGAGGAAAAGGAGGGAGACCACGGCGTAGCCGTTGTAGCGATGGCCCATGTAGTCGTCGCTGGGAAAATCGCCTTTGATACGCCCGAGAAAGAAGTTGAAGGCATAGCCGACGGAGAAGCCGAGACCGAGGTCATCGTTCAGCTTGATGTTGGTCGTCAACTCCGGGCCGATGCCGAAGGCGCTGACCCAGGTCTTGGCTGTCGAGCCGGCGGAGCCGGGGACCGCGCCATCCGACTTCCCCCAATAGTAACCCCAGCGGAAGAGGGGACCGAGGGTAACCCGGGCCGACTCCCCCTTGTACAGGGGCCAGGCGAAGCTGTTGTCGATGCGAACTCCGTGGGAGTCGATGTCGATATCATACTGATCCGTGAGCCGCAGCCGGTCGTAGCCGACGCGCAGGATATAGGAAGGGCGGGACGAGGTAGAAAAGGCATTGGGGGAGAGGGTAAAGCCGGCGCTGATGTTACTGACGTCGACATCGGTATCGAAACCGGTATCGTTATTGTCGATCTCGCCGTAACCGTGCCCGCCTTCGAGATAGAAACCGCCGGCGGCCGCCGCGGCCGTCCCCCACGCCGAGATCAGCACCACTATGACCACCATCAACATGCGCCGCATGACCATCATCCACCTCCTGAAAAGAATAACGTTAAAAAATCCGCACCAATGTAATCCATCGCAGCCGTTTTGCCCTAGAGGAAAATGTGCCGCTTCTCCCCATACGCAACGTTTGCGTCGCCTCCCGGCTGCGGGTATACTGACGGCTGCGCCCCTTCCCCTTGCACAAGCGGCAGCAGGGTCTAAACTCTCTGGCATTAAAACCATCAACGGCGGCACTCTGCACCGGCCGTTTTTTACTGGCAGGCCCGCCCGACGGCGGCGCGCATAACCATCCAAGGAGGTCTTATGTACGGCAAGGATCGCACCTACAAGAAGGTCGAGGTCATCGGTGTTTCCAAACGCGGGGTCGAAGCGGCCATCGAGGTCGCCCTGGCCCAGGCGCGGCAGTCGCTGCAGGAGCTGTCGTGGTTCGAGGTCGAGGGCATCCGCGGCCACATCGGCGAGGACGGCAAGGTCGCCGAGTACCAGGTCGTCCTCAAGGTCGCCTTTCACATCAAGGACTAATCGCATCTTGCAACGCACATGACCTGTCGGGAGTCTCACTTGAATCGCCGAAATCTCATCCTCATCGCTGTGGCCGTCGTCGCCACCTTGACGGTCGCCGCCCTCTATGTCTTCGTACTTAATCTCGACGGCATCGTCGAGCGGGCCATCGAGAAGTACGGTTCGGCGGCGGCCGGGACGGCGGTCCGGGTCGACGGAGTCACGATCGGGCTGCAAGCGGGGCGCGGCTCCATCCATGGACTGACCGTGGCCAACCCCCCCGGCTTCTCATCCGAGCCTCTTTTCGCCCTCGGTGAGATTACCCTCGACCTCGACACCGCTTCGCTGACCGCTAAGGTCCCGGTGATCGAGGTGATCAAGATCGCTGCGCCGCACTTTCTCTATCAGCTCAATGGCCAGGGGGCGAGCAATCTTGGCGTCATCCAGAAACATCTGCAAAAAGGGGGCGGCAAAGCGCAAACCGCCTCCGACGGCGAGCCGGTGCGCCTGAAGATCAAGCGCCTGACCATCGCCGGCGGCAAAGGGATGGTCGACCTCTCCGCCTTTGGCGGCAAACGGTTGCAGGCAACCCTCCCGCCGATTGTCCTGACCAATCTTGGCGGGAGCAAAGGGATCACCGCCGAGGAACTCAGTCGCACCGTCCTTAATGCCCTGATCCGCGCCCTCGAAGAGGCGGCGGCCCGGCAAGGAGCGGAACAGTTGTTGCGCAAACAGGGCGGCAATGCCTTGCAGCGCCTTCTCGGTCAATAGCCGTTCTCAGACCAAACGCGCAAAACGACCTCCCCCAACGACAAAGAGCCTGCAAATGCAGGCTCTTTGTCGTTGCAAATGGCACCAATACGGTCAGGTCGATGGTTTGGAAGGATTCTCCTCGAGCAGGGCAGCGATGGCGGCCATGACCCGTTCGACGATGAGGGTGTGGGTCTCCTTGTTGTCGGGGAGGAGATAGAGCTCGGCCAGCTCCAACGGCGCGCCGAAACGCACCCGCCCTTCCTGGCCGCAGCCGGGGAAGCGCCAGCGATTGAGCCCGCTTAAGGCCGTCGGAATCACCACCGGGCGGGCGTCGTAGATAAGTTTGCCGACGCCGCGATTCCCCTTGCCGAGAACCCCCTCCTTGTTGCGGGTCCCTTCGGGAAAGAGCATGACCTTCTCATTCTTGAGCAGCTCCTCAATAGTCTTCCCTGCCCGCAGGTCGCGGCCGCGCTTGACCGGGAAGGCCCCCCACGAGGCGAAGATGGCACCGAGGAAACGGTTGGCGAAAAGCTCGACCTTGGCCGGCGCCCAGAGCATCTGCAGACGAAAGTGGCCGATCACCGCCCAGGGGAGAAAGACCGTTTCATAGCCGGAGATGTGATTGGAGGCGATGAGGACCCCGCCCTGACGCGGGATATGGGTCACCCCCTCGACGCGAAAACGGTTGAGGCCGGAGGCGTAGAGGCCGATGACATAAACGGAGAAGGTGACCCAGCAGCGGCGCAGCAGTGATACTTTCAACACGACCTCGCAGATAATGAGAGGAAAGGTTGTGCTTTATACCATCTCTCGGCAGGGAGGGCAACGGTTGCACACATCCGCCCGACGGGAAGTCCTTGACCCTAGACCGGCAGAGTGCGCCCGGAGAGGGGGATGGCCGCCTCGCAGGGGACCCGGGTCTGACAGAGACCGCAGCCGGTCTGCGCCACGCCATAGGTCTCGGCCAGAGCCTGCGGCGCGGCCCCGTAGACGAAGGCCCGGCAGCGCTCCTTGTCGTGGCCGCTGTAACTGAGGGCCTGGACCGGGCAGCGGCCGATGCAGGCGCCACAACTGCCGTTGCGGTGGTAGAGACAGTTGTCAAGATGGTTCGGATAAGGACGGGGTGACGGCGGGAGGGACAGATCGGTTATGACGCTGCCGCAGCGGTGGGCCATCCCTTTTTCGGTGATGAACCCGTCATTCAGGCTGAAGGTCCCCAGGCCGGCAACGTAGGCGGTGTGGCGCTCCGACCAGTTGGAAGCGATGCCGACCGGGGTCTCCGCGAATTCCCGCCAGAGGGGGGAGAACTGGGGGGCCGCTGCCTCCCCTCCCCTGCCTTCAAGCCAGGCGACAAGATGCCGGCGCAGGGCGCCATTGAAGGCCTCGCCGTGGCTGCGGGTCAGTGCCCATTCCCGCGACGGCCCTTGGCTCTGCAGCCGGTTGCTCGCGCGGGTCGGCTGAACAATCGGCAGCACCCAGCAGATCACCGACGCGGCGCTGGCGAGCAATTCCTGCGGCAGGAGGTAGAAAGGGCCGATGATCGTTTTGTAGTCGCGGAAGAGGGGGTCGGCAGCCGCGGCTATACCGACCAGCGGTTCGGCAAAATAAGGCCCGCTGCCGTCGGCAAAACCATTCCCCGGGTCCTCGCGAACAAAACGCCGGATTTCGTTGCGGAGTTCTTCGATCATGGCCGGTGCGCGCCGCGCCCTCCTTGCTCCCCCTGTGCGCGAATCCAGGCGGGGCTATTTCTTCTCCAGAACCTTGCCGATCTCCCAGGCCATGCCGAGGGAAGGGGCGAGGCCGTAGTAACCGCGGTGGGCCGAATCCCAGGTGAAGGGCCGCACCTTGGTGATGTCGGGATAACCCTTGGCGCCAAGGACGGCGACGTCGGCCTTGACATCGAGAATCTCGCCGACGAACTGGGTATGCAGGCCGAGTTCGAGGGTGTGGAGGAGGCGGCATTCGATGATGACGGGGAACTCGGCGACATAGGGGGCATCGACCAGCTTGCTGCGCACCGCCGTCAATCCGGCGGCGGCGAACTTGTCGACGTCACGTCCGGAAACGATGCCGGCATAATCGGCGGCAATCGCCTGGGCTTCGCCGGGGATATTGACGGTGAAGGCCTGCCGCGCGACGATGGCGCCGTGGGTATGGGTCGCCTTGCGAAAGGAAACCGCCAGGCACGGCGGCTGCGAGCAGCAGATCCCGGCCCAGGCCGCCGTGGCGATATTGGCCTTGCCGTCTTCGTCATAGCTGCCGATCACCCAGACGGGGGTGGGGATGGCGAGGGTCTTGGCACCACACGATTGCTTCATCTGATCCTCCGAAAAAAAAGAATTGCGCCAGCAGCGACCGGAATAACGAAACCCCGGATCGGGAGAAACCGGGGCGAACTTTCTCACTAGTCACATAGCCTCTGACCTTGCCGCAGATGGGCGTTTTTCCTCAGCCGTCTTAATTCGTAAACATCAGCTTGCGTTCGAGATCCATCGAATGCGTCAGTCGCTTGGCATCCTCGATGGTGATGAGGTCGGCCTGATAGAGCTGGACCAGATGCTGGTCGAGGGTCTGCATGCCGTATTCGTTGCGGCCGTTCTCGATATGCTTGGTCAACTCATCGAGACGCCCCTCGCGAATACAGGCCTGGATGGTGGTGGTCGAGCGCATGATCTCGACCACCGGCAGGATCTGCTCGCCACTCCTGTCCTTGATCAGGCGCAACGAGACCGTGGCGACGAGGATGTCGGCGAGGCGCTGGCGCATGATCTCCTGCGCCTCCGGCGGAAAGTTGCCGATGACGCGATTGATGGTCGAAATCGCCCCCTGGGTGTGCAGGGTCGAGAGAACCAGATGCCCGGTCTCGGCCGCCTTGATGCACGAATCGATGGTTTCGCTGTCGCGCATTTCCCCGACCATGATGACATCGGGGTCCATGCGCAACGCCGCCTTCAGAGCCGGGGCGAAGCCGGCGGTATCGATGCCGACCTCACGCTGGATGATGCAGCTCTTCTGCGAGGCGAAGAGGAACTCGATGGGATCCTCGATGGTGATGATGTTGTAGCTGGCATTCTCGTTGATGAAGCGAATCATCGAGGCGAGGGTGGTCGACTTGCCGTTGCCGGTGGGGCCGGTGACGAGGATCAGACCGTTGGGGGCCTGGGCGATTTCGCCGAGGACGGCCGGCAGGTGCAGCTCGTCAAAGTTGCCGATATGCGGGGGGATCACGCGCATGACGATCCCCAGACTGCCGCGCTGGCGAAAAAGACTGACGCGAAAGCGTCCGCCGCTCGGCAGCGCGTAGGAGGCATCGAGTTCCTTGAGATCGTTGGTCAGCTTCCGCCGGTTGTGCTCAAGAATCTGGGTGGCGATGAATTCGGTGTCGGCGGCGGTCAGGTTGGGGAGTTTGGAACGGACGATCTGACCGCGCCCGCGGAAAAAGGGCGGATTATCGACTTCGAAGTGCACATCGGAGACTTTTTTCTGAAAAGCGATTTCGAGGATCTGATTTAACGTCTTGGCGTCCATGTCCACCCCTTGCAAGGATTCTTCATCCCGGTCAGTCTATGCATCTTACGCCGATTTTTCAAACTTTTTTCGACAGGCGGCAATTTCCACCTGTTGCCCGGCATAGATCGCGAGCATTTCGAGCAGGTCGGGCGGCGCCACACCCCGCGCGCCATCGGCGTAAATCAAGGCAATGACCCGACCGGCACTGCGCAAGGGGAGGAGGAGAACCTTGCCGTCAGGAGGAGAACCGAGGACCGGATAGAGGGTCGAGGTCAGCAGGGGGTCGTTACCGGCGGCGTAATGACAGGCGCCGCTGGACATAACCTGATCGACCAGGGATTGCCGGCCCAGAGGCAGCCTGAGTTTCAGCACGGCGCCCCCCTCCTTGCCGCCCCCCTGACAACCGAAACTGCGCTCGGCCACCAGCTCCCCCCGGGCGACGACAAAAGTCACGGCCCGGGCATAATGGCGGGCGACAAAAGCCAGCAAGACGAAGGCAATCTGGGCCGGGTCGCTCAGAGCCGCCAGTTCACGTACTGCCGCGGCAAAGGGTGGCGGCAGTTCCGCTTCGCTGCCGGCAAAGCCCGTATGGAGGTAGCCGAGGAGGGCCCTGACCAGGGCATTGATTTCATCGAGAAAGGCCCCATTGGCGGGATCATGGGGCGGGCGGGGAAAGACCGCACGGACCCCGGCCGCCAGGGCCTGCCAGGTAGAGAACAGATCCCCGGCCGGGACGAGCTGCAATACGGCCAGACGAGGATACTGGGTCATCTTTTCCTGCATCAGGGCGATGAGCTTTTCCGCTGTACTGTTGCCACCGTCAGCCGAGGGCGCGGTAAAGACCAGTACCGGCGGAAGATCCTTGGCGAGGGACTGGCCGATGATGAGGTCGAGATTCGACGCGTCATCCGTGGCAAAGACGAAGGTCCCAGCCTTTTTGCCCAGGGTCTGCAGGAGATGGTGGAGGAACTCGTCGTGGCCATAGAGAATCAGCGCCCGCCCCGAGGCGGACGTGCCGCTGGCCAGGGGGAGCGCCCGACTCGCATCGATCAGCACTGCCAACAGCTGGTCCTGCACCGCAACCGGAAAATCCCCTAACTGCTGGCGAACAAAATGGCGGTGAATGTTGATCGGATCGTAATCCTTGATTCCGGAAAAGACCGCCGGAATCTTCCGCTCCAGGGCGTCGAGGGCGTCAAGACCGAGGTCCTCGGCCGAAAGCTCGGGCTTGGGTGCCGGCGCCGCCGTGGGCAGGGGGGTGCCGGGGCCGAAGGCGAGGGCCAGCTCGTCGTCATCGACGGTCGTATCCTCGACCACACCGTCCCGCCGTCTCTCGTCAAAGATGCGCAGGGCATCCATGAGGATGTTCTGGGTATTGAGGGTGATGCTCTCTTTCAAGGTTGCGGGGAAGTAGTTGTATTCCTCGGAAATCAGGATCTCGTCCATATCGAGGGTAAAGGTCCCGCGCTCCCAGTTCAACACATCGACGATGGTCAGTTCGATGAGGAGTTCCAGCCCCTTGAAGGCATCCGCCTTGCTGATCTGTCCGCCCTCGATGAGCATGGCGATAAGCGGCCGACGCTCCGTGGCCCCCTGCTGCTGTTGCAGGGCCGCCTCCAGCGCTTCGCGCGGCAACGTCCCCAGCTCCATCAGGACCTGGCCGATGCGGACGCTGTTGTTGAGATGGTTGGCGCTGACGATAAAGCCATCCTGAAAAACCAGCTGGCTTTCGCCCTTCTGGCTGCGCAGATGCAATGTCCCCGATTTTTTCGTGGCGTGGAGCAGCTGAATGACATCGACGATCGGCAGATGTTCCAGATCACCGGCGAATGACATCTTGGGCATCCCTTCTTGGACTTGCTGTGGCACTTCCCGGACACTTTCGGCGGCGCCGCCTATTTTTAGCGCGAACGCGGCGCTTGAGCAACCGTATAATGACCCTCCCGACCGGTCAGCCCTCCCGGATCGGCCCCGGTTGAAAAATCCCGGTTGAAAAATCCCGGTTGAAAAATCCCGGTTGAAAAATCCCTTGCAACGCCAGAGCCATTTTCCTATAATCCGGCCCCGCAAGAACCGCATACCCGATTTTACCGGCTGCCGCAGCCACACACCCCAAGGAGGTTTTCAATCATGGGTATTTTCGACAAGCTTCTCGGCAAGGAAGCCAAATTGACCCCGAAAAGCGCATTCGCCCTCGCCATCCTCTCCCTCATCGCCGCCGATGGACAGGTCGACGAGGAGGAGTTCCTCTATCTGCGCCGCCTCTTCAAGGGCGACCAGAGTGCCCTCGAACAGGCCGTCAAGGTTCTGCGCGGAGGCGCCTCGGTTCGCGACTGCGTGCCGATGGTCGCGGCCACCCTCGATGACAAGCAGAAAAAGGTGGTGATGGCCAACCTGGTCGATCTGGCCATGGCCGACGGGCACCTCGCCGGGACCGAGAAGGAGATGCTGACCCTTTATCTGGAAGCCTTCAAGATGAGTGAAGCCGATATCCGTCCCATCGTCGATGTCATGGCGACCAAGAACAATTTCGCCGCCTTTTAGTCGATCCCGCACCTGCAACAAAAAAAGAGCGACGGCCCCTTTAAGGCCGCCGCTCTTTTTTTGTCCGTTCAGGGCTGGTCGGTGACGGCCTCGAAGGCTGCGACCGCAGCACGAAAGGGCGCCGGCAAGCGGCAGGGTTTGCGACTCTGATAGTTGAAGGCCACCAGGTTGGTCGTTCCTTCCGCCGTCGGCCGGCCCTTGCGTTCGATGCGGTAGTGCATGACGAAGGCAGAGTTGCGGATCTCCCCGACTTTCACCCCGATCTCCAGTTGGTCGCCGTGAAACATTTCGGCCAGGTAGCGAAGCTGGGCCTCGGGCAGGATGATGCCGCAACCACCGATGTCGAGTTCGGTAAAACCGCCGACCCGGTCCAGATAACCGATGCGGGCATCCTGGAAAAACGACAGGACGGCGGCGTTGGAGACATGGCCACCGTAGTTGATATCGGCAATGCGCACGACATAGGGCAGGACAAAGGGAAATCCCTCCATCTTCTCCTCCTGCAAATCCGACTTAGCGTTGACAATGCCGGCAGAAAAAACTCGAACGACCACCGATTTTTCGCTGACTGATTGGCCGGCCGCAACCGTGGCAGGGTGCGCCGGCGCGACCATATACATCGAGTTGCCGGGAAAAGTAGCCCGGCTTCCCCTGGCTGTCGCGAAAATCCCGCAAGGTTGTCCCGCCGGCGGCCACAGCCTCGGTCAAAACCGCGCGCATCGCCTCCGCCAGGCGCTGATAACGGGGCAGGCTGATCCTCCCGGCCTCCGCTTGCGGGGCGATGCCGGCGCGATAGAGAGCCTCGCTGGCGTAGATATTCCCCACTCCGACGACGACCTTCTGATCCATGATGACATTCTTGATGGCGGTCTTGCGCCCGGCGGCGACCGCATGCAGGTAGTCACCGGTCATCGCCGCATCCCACGGCTCCGGCCCCAACCCCGCCAGCAGCGAATGTCCATCCGCTTCCCGGCCAAGCCAAAGCATGAGGCCGAAGCGACGGGCATCGTTGAAGCGCAGGATTGTGCCGTCATCGAAGAGCAGGTCGACATGATCATGCCGCTGCACCTCCAATTCCGCCCGCACCAGCCGCAGATAGCCGCTCATGCCGAGATGGAACAGGAGTACGCCCTGGTCGAGACGCAGGAGCAGATACTTGGCCCGACGCTCGATGGCAAGCACCCGCTGACCGGGGAGCATTTTCTTCAACTCCGGCGCCAGGGGGAGACGCAGACGGGTGTGCCGCAACACCACCTGCGTAATGGTCCGGCCGAGGAGCGCCGGCTCCAGACCGCGACGGATTGTTTCGACCTCCGGCAATTCAGGCATGAAACTCCTCCGGCTAAATTGCCAGGCGCTCGTCAAGCCCGGCGAAATCGTCCAGGATGACGTCATCCAAACTCTCCGGGAAGTCGGTGCGCGGGCGTTTCAGCCCGGAATGGTACGTCCAGCCAGAGGGTGTCCGGCGCAGGCGGCAGAGCTCCAGGTACTCCTGTCCTTCCCCGCGAAAGATGACCTGCATCTGCACAATGATGCTGGCCGTATCGCCATGCTCTTCCAGCTGCAGCACCCGGCACATGGCGATGACGAAGTCCTCCTTGAGGCTTGCAGCGAAAGCGAGATATTCGTTGCGGTCGGGATGCACGCGCAGAAATGGCGCCTCGGGATGGTACGAATCGTAAATGGCGGCAAAATCGGCGTGGCGAAACGCCTCCAGCCGGCGCAGCAGTAGTTGTACCGGCGCCGCGGTGGCCAGGGGATAGAGCCGCTCGGCCGCAAGCGTGAGATCGGGCAGGAAGGGAGCTGTCATCGTCTGACGCCCTGTGCGGTGGTCACGTTAATCGCGTAGACGGGGATCAAGGGCATCGCGAATCCCTTCCCCCAGAAGATTGTAGCCGAGGACGGTGACCAGAATGGCGAGCCCGGGGAAAACCGACAGCCACCAGGCGGTGCCGAGGGTCTGCTTGCCGGCGATGAGCATGTTGCCCCAGGAGGGGGTCGGCGGTTGCACGCCGATACCGAGAAAGGAGAGGGCGCTCTCGGTCAGGATCGCCCCGGCCACGCCGAGGGTCGCCGAAACCAGAACCGGTGAAAGGGCATTGGGGAGGAGGTGGCGAAAGATCAGCCGGCTGTCGGAGGCCCCGAGGGCGCGGGCGGCAACCACGAAATCCCGTTCGCGCAGGGTGAGAAACTCGGCCCGGACCAGGCGCGCCACCCCCATCCAGCCGGTCAGACCGATGATGATCATGATGTTCCAGATGGACGGGTCGAGAAAGGCGATGACGGCCAGGATAAGAAAAAAGGTCGGGAAGCAGAGCATGATGTCGACAAAACGCATCAGTGTCGCATCGGCCCAGCCGCCGTAAAATCCGGCGACGGCACCGATAACGATTCCGAGCAGGGTGGCAATGCCGACAGCGACAAAACCGACGAGAAGGGAAATGCGCGCGCCGTGAAGAATGCGGGCCAGGACATCGCGACCAAGGTCGTCGGTCCCCAGGGGATGTTCCCAGGCCGGGGCAAGGAGCTGCCCGGCAATATCGATGGCACCGGGATCATGTTGCCACAGGGGAGCCAGCAGGGCCAGCAGGCACATGGTCGCGACGATGACGCCACCGGCCAGGGCCATGCGGTTGCGACGCAGGCGCACAAAGAGTCGCTGTCCGGGGAAATGAGTCATGACCATGACTTAAGGGCGGGGTTACTTCAGGCGATCGAATTCGAGAAGAGAGAGAACTCCCTTATCGAGGAGCAGGCGCAGCAATGCCTGGTATTTTTCCTCGAAGCCGGCATTGGCCGACAGGGTCGCGACCGTTGCTGATTTATTCTCTGTGGCCGTCATCAATGTCTGCGAATGGATGACTTCAACCCCTTCCGACGAATAACTGGAGCGGACAGGAGATTCTTCGCCGGCGGCCGCCAGGGGCGCCGAGACAGCCACGGCCTGCGGCGCCTCGACCGGGGCCGGGGCCCCGTAGTAATGGAAATTGATCGCTTCGCGCACCTCGCGTTCGGAGGCGAGGGCGGCCTTGATCCGGCAGCCGGTCATGAACTGCAGGGAATCGAGGAGCATCAGGTTGGTGGGATCGCACATCGCCACCAGCAGGTAGATCGTCCCGTTGACATCCTTACGCTCCACCGGCAGCACATTCAGTTCGAGGGCCTTTTCCGCGGGGATGTAATGCAGGACCTCTTTGGATATCTTGTAGCCGACCAGATTGACCCGCGGCAATTTAAGCTGGGTGGCGAGAAACTTCAGCAACTCCTGCTCGCTGATATAGCCGAGACTGAGGAGGGACGCCCCCAGGCGCCCCCCCCAGTTGCGCTGGTGGGATAGCGCCGAATTGAGCTGAAAAGCATTGAGCTTTCCGGCCTGAATGAGCATTTCTCCCAACTTGATATTTTTCTGGGTCATGGCGTCACCATGGGGCTATGCCTCCCGGCGCTCAGGGGCTGGGTCAAGGCGGCTGCGGTCAGGGAGCGTCTGCCGGCGAGATGACCACGCGCCGGTTCCTGAAGCGCCCTTCCTGGGTCGAATTATCTCCGATCGGATCGCCCTCACCGAGGCCGCGGACAATGAGACGATCGGCTTCGACACCAAACCGCTGGGCCAGATAAGCCCGCACGCTTTCTGCCCGCTTCTTCGACAATTCGAGGTTGAATTCGGACGGGCCGACACTGTCGGTATGACCGTCGATATTGAAGCGTACCCCGGGTTGCTGGGAGATAAACGCGGCAGCCCGGGCCAGGGCGGCTTCGTTTTCCGGCTGCACCTTATACTCACCCGGCGGGAGTTCAAGCCGGATAATCATGGCACTCCCGACGATCTCCGTCACCGGAGTCGCAGCCATCCCGCCGGCCAGGGTTTCACAACCATCCGGTCCGACTTCGACTCCCGGCGCGCTGCCAGGACACTGATCGTCGGCATCGAAGACTCCGTCGCCATCCGAATCGCTGGGGCAACCATAGGCATTGACCGGCACATAGGTTGGAGTATTGGGGCAACGGTCCAGATCATCCCCCACGCCGTCGCCATCGGCGTCCTGCACGCCACTCGGGCAGCCGGCGGCATCGACCGGGGACCCGGCGGGGGTCTCGGGACAACGGTCGTGATCGTCGGCGACACCATCACCATCGGTATCTGCTGGGACAACGGGCTCGGGGCAACCGGAGGCATCGACCCGGGTCCCGGCCGGAGTCTCCAGGCAGAGATCCTTGCGATCGTCAACCCCGTCACCGTCGGCATCGAGGGCGCAACCGGAACCATCCACCGTCACCCGGGGCTTGCTACCGGGGCAACGATCATAGGCATCGACAATTCCGTCACCATCGGTGTCGTTGACGAGCAGGGCCATCTTTTCCCCACCGAGCTGGAAGGTAATCCCGGCGGTGGCGGCAAACATGTTGTAATAATCGTGCTCTTTGGGGCTGTCGCTGTAGTTGATATCGACGAGATGCTTCAGGTCGAGACGCAGGGCCACCCCTTCCGGCAGGAAGTATTTCAGACCGACACCGTAACCGGCCAGGAGATCACCGTCGTTCCCGCCATTCGATTCCAGCACGAGCCCCCCGGCAGCCAGGGAGACATAGGGAACCAGACGCTTTTGCGGACGGAAGTGATAGAGAAGATCGAGGTGAGCCGCGTAGACGTCGACCTCCGCGCTCCCCGATTCCAATGCGCTATCGGTCAAGGTAAAAACCCCCTCGGCACCCCAGTGTTCACTGAAGTTATAGCCGAGGGCCAGACCCCCGGCATACCCGGTGTCGAGATCCTGATTCCCCTCAAAAACCATGATCCCAACCTGCGGGGTCAGGGTAAAGGCAAAGGGACGATTGCCCGCCGCGGCGGCGGAGGCAACGAGGAGGAGCCCTCCTGCCAGCAGGAGGATATGACTGCATCTCTTGAACATTCCCCAATTCCTTCCTCTTCATCCCGGCAGCCGGGATGAATCGTCAAAAGCCCGCCCGCGGGTTCAACCAAGAGTGATCCCTGCGGCAAGCGTATCTTCGTAACTAGTTTGCGACTATAACCAAAGCCCGGCATTTTTTCAAAGCAAAATTGATAAATTGCGAAATTTGCCCAGCTCCATTTCGACAATTTAATGCAGCCCGGCTCATGGCCAAGCGGGGTGACCATGCGCTACAACCTCGGTACCCGCGACCCCCTTGACCCCATTGCCGGTGACGGCTACACTGCACCCCATTTCGCGTTCTCAACAAGGAGAAATTGTCATGTCTGTTGCCATCAAGGTTTCGAGTTGCATCGAACGTTCTTCCTGGATCCGCAAGATGTTCGAAGAGGGTGCCCGACTCAGGTCGCTGCATGGCGACGACAAGGTTTTCGACTTCACCCTCGGCAATCCGTCGACCGAACCGCCGGCCGATTTCCGCGCCGAGCTGTTACGCCTCGCCAGTCAGCCGCAAGCGGGGATGCACCGTTATATGAACAACGCCGGCTACGAGGAAACCCGTGCCGCCGTAGCCGCACACTTGTCGCGCCGCTCCCCCCGCCCCGTCGCAGCGCGCCATATCATCATGACCTGCGGCGCCGGCGGCGGTCTCAACGTCATCCTTAAAACCCTGCTCAACCCCGGCGAGGAGGTCATCATCCTCGCCCCCTATTTTGTCGAGTACAAGTTCTACATCGACAACCATGGCGGCGTCAGCCGCGAAGTCTGGACCGATCGCGACACCTTTCAACTCGATCTCGCCGCCATCGAAAAAGCCATCGGACCGATGACCCGGGCGCTCATCCTCAACTCCCCCAACAATCCGACCGGGGTGATTTATCCCCGCGAGGCCCTGACTGCCCTCGGCGCCCTGCTGGCGCGCAAGGAAGCCGAACTCGACCGCCAGATCACGGTGATTTCCGACGAGCCCTACGCCCGTCTGGCCTACGACGGACACGAGGTCCCCTGTATTTTTTCCTGCATCAAGAATTCTGTTGTCGCCACCTCCCATTCGAAGGATCTGGCCCTCCCCGGCGAACGTATCGGCTACCTCGCCGCCAACCCGGCCATGGATGAGGTCGACCGGTTCATCGAGGGAGCCATCTTCTGCAATCGTGTCCTCGGCTTCGTCAACGCTCCGGCGCTGATGCAGCGACTGGTGGCCAAACTGCAGGAGAGCGGCGTCGATATCGCCGAGTACCAGCGCAAGCGGGACCTTCTCTATCGGCACCTGAGCGGCCTCGGTTTCCGCATGGTCAAGCCGGATGGCGCCTTTTACCTCTTCCCCCAATCCCCAGTTGCCGACGACGTTGCTTTCGTCCAGGCCGCCCTGCGCCACAATCTTCTTCTCGTCCCCGGCACCGGCTTCGGCGCGCCGGGATTCTTCCGCATCGCCTATTGCGTCGAGGAAGCCGCCATCCGCCGCAGCTTCCCGGCCTGGGCCGCCCTGGCCGCGGAATTTGCCCTCAAGGCCGCCGAGTAAGGAGAGCCCTGCCGCAGACGGGTCCGGGCGCTGCCGGGTGATTTATTCGGCGATGGAGATTGCACAAAGACGAAGGGAAGGCTCAGTCGGCCGTAGCGGTGCGCAGATCGCGAATGCGCAGCTGCACCTCGGTCCGGCCTTGCCAGAGATTGAGTTGCGGCGTCACCAGCAGGTCGAGTTCGCCGACCAGCTCCTGCTGCCGTCCGGCCATGCCGAAGGCGATGCAGGGGAGACTATCGCCCCCCTGCCGCGCGGTGAACTTGAGGTGTTTTTCTTGCAGAAGGCGCGGCTGCTGGACCCGGACTCCGCGCAGCAGGAAGGCCGGCTCGGGATTCCCGGCGCCAAAAGGGGCCAATGTCGCCAGCTCCTCGACGCTCTGTCGATCCAGCTCTGCCAGCAACAGTTCGCCATCGTGCCAGAGTCGCGGCAGCAGGTCCGCCGCGCTGAGCGCTTCCCCGGCCACGGCTTCGAAAGACGCGGCGAAAGCCGCCACCTCGTCGGCGGCGAGACTGACCCCGGCGGCCATGGCATGGCCGCCGAAACCGCCGAGGTGATGGCGACACCGCTCCAGGGCGGCATGGAGATGAAAGCCCACGATGGAGCGGGCCGAACCTTTGCCCAGCGCGGCGGTCAGGGCGATGAGAACGGTGGGGCGGTGGTAGCGTTCAACCAGGCGGCTGGCAACGATGCCGATGACCCCGGCGTGCCAGCGCGCATCGGCCAGAACGATGGAGTGCGCCCCGCCCTCATTTCCCTCCTCCAGGCGGGCCACCGCCTGAGCAAAGGTCTCCTGTTCCACCTCGCGCCGCTCCCGGTTGATCCCGTCAAGTCTGGCCGCCAATGCCGCGGCCAGGTCCTTCTCCTTCGTCAGCAGCAGCTCGACCCCGAGGGCCGCATCCTCCAGCCGGCCGGCCGCGTTGAGCCGCGGGGCCAGACCGAAGCCGACGGCGCCGCAATTCGCCTCCTTGACCCCTGCCACCAGCATCAGTGCCGCCAAACCTGCACGGCAGCGCTTGTTCATCTGGGTCAGGCCGTGCCGGGTAAGGAGGCGGTTGACTCCGGTCAGCGGCACAATGTCGGCAATGGTCCCGAGGGCGACCAGGTCGAGGGAGGGGCGCAGGTCGGGTTCGGCCCCGGCGGCAAAGTGCCCGGCTTCGCGCAAGGCCTTGCGCAACCCGACCAGAAGCATGAAGGCGACACCGACACCGGCCAGGGACGTATAGGGAAAAGCGCTGCCCTCGAGGTGAGGGTTGATCACGGCGTAAGCTGCCGGGAGATGGTGTCCGGGGAGATGATGGTCGGTAATGATGAGATCGAGACCGAGCTCCTGTGCGCGGGCCGCTTCGCCGACGGCGGCGATGCCGCAGTCGACCGATACCACTACGCGCGCCCCGGCGGCGGCAGCCCGCTCCAGGGCTTCGGCCGACAGACCGTAACCGTCGCGCAAGCGCAAGGGGATGAAGGACTCGACCTCGGCGCCGAAGGAACGCAGCGCTTCGACCAGGAGGACGGTGCCGCTGACGCCATCGACGTCGTAGTCGCCGTGAATGGCAATGCGCTCCCCCCTCTGCACCGCCCGCAGCAAGCGCGCTACCGCTGGCGCCATCCCCGAGAGGAGAAAGGGGTCGGGCAGGGCACTCAACCGCCCGTCGAGATAGTCGCGTCCCGCCGTTTCATCGCAGATGCCGCGCAAGCACAGGGCACGGGCCGTGAGCGGGCGGATGCCGAGACGTTGGGCCAGCGTCGCGACCGCGCCGACCTCCGGCTCCCCACCACGTGCCAGCCAGCGGCGCACGGTCACCGGCTGCATCGGGGGACCTCGACTGATCTGGCGACCGGCGCCAGAGGAAGAAACTCGATCCGGCCGAGATAGTCGACGCGGCGGCCATCGAAGAAACTGCCCGCTATCGCCTCCAGATCGGTCGTCCCCCAGTCGTTGCGAGGCAGGGCGACGTTTTCGGGGACTTCCTCGCCGAGGACGATGTTCGCCTCGCGATTGCCGGCGATGCGATTGCCCTCGATATGATAATCGCGAGGGTGCGCAGTGATAAAAAACCCCTTGTCGTTGTCGCGAATGTCGTTGTGGCAGATCACCGGCGCGCCGAAATGAAAGCGGATGGCGACGCCGTTGCGGTGCAGCAGATTGTTTTCGATGAGGATGCGGCTGGTGTGGAAGCGGATACCGACCAGGTTGTCAGCGAAGACGGAATCCTCGACATAGACTTCGGATTCCTGACTGTGGAGGGCGCTGTCGGCCTGGCTGAAGTGGCAGAAGCGAAATGAGGCGGAGGGACTTTGTTGCAGGTTGATGCCGCCCCAGCTCCCCGGGGCGGCAGCAGGATCGGCAGCGGCGAAGCGGATGGGGGCATCCTTGGTCCCTTCGGCCCGCAGGGTGCCGCGGACGATGAGCTCGCTGCCGGGAAAGTGCGGATGCTCGCGGTAGAGATCGTCCGCTCCCGGCGGGAGGAAGAGAACCTCGCTCCCCGGATCAATTTCCAGAGATGCGCCGGGCGGGATGACCACATCTCCCTGGATATAGATCCGCCCTTGCCAGTGTTGCGCCCCCGCCAGTTCGCCACGCATCGTGAGCCCGCGCCCGGCACCACACCCCCACAGCAGCGGGAGGGTCAGGGTGAGCAAGGTCAGGACTCGGAGGGCGGGCATGGGGATCCTGCAAGAAAAAAGGGCGTCGATTCGCAACGAACCGACGCCCCGAAGGTAAGTTATTGGGGGGCGCTCGGAAATGCCGCACGCGGCTTGACGGCTTCGGCCGGCAGATTCGGGTGCGAGTCGATAAACTCGACTTCGCTGCGGATCTTGTCGGCGGCAGGGCCGACGGGGCTGATTTCGAGGTATTTCTGCCAGGCGACCTTGGCCTTGGGGAAATCGTTAAGATCGTAACGGTAGACGACCCCGAGATTGAAGAGGCTCTGCAGGTGACGCGGATCGAGTTGGTTGGCCTTGGTGAAGTTGGCCAGGGCGCGGTCGTACCAGCCGACCTGACGGAACATCACCCCCTGGTCGGTGAGGACGTTGGGGTCGTTGCCGTCGAGGGCCAGCGCCTTGTCATAGGCCTCGATCGCCTTCATCGGGTTGCTCGAGTCGAAATAGTTGTTGCCCAGCTCGACCCAGGCGCCGCGGTTCTTCGGATCGGTCGCGACCAGCCCTTCGAGCATCTTGATACTCTGCTGGTAATTCACCGCCGGAGGCTGACCGGAGGTCATCTGCGGTTCGGGACTTCCTTGTTTCCCCTTACTGAGAAGGATCCCGACGAGGAGACCGATAATCAGGGCGGCCCCGATCAGGAGCAGGGTTTCTTTATTTTTCAAGGGATCCTCCTGTTATTTGGCGGCGGCCAGGCGCCGGGCCTTGTGGCTTTCCCAGAAAAGGATGACGGGGCTGGCAACGTAAATCGACGAATAGGTGCCGACGGTGATGCCGAGGAGCATGGCCAGGGCGAAATTCTGGATGACGCTGCCGCCGAAGAAGTAGAGGGCGGTGACGCTCAAGAGGGTCAGCCCCGAGGTCATGAAGGTGCGGGAGAGGGTTTCGTTGATGCTGCGGTTGATGATCCAGCTCAAACTCTCCTTGGAATGGCGCCCCATGTTCTCGCGGATGCGGTCGCAGACGATGACGGTGTCGTTGACCGAGTAACCGATGATGGTCAGCAGGGCGGCGACGATGGTCAGGTCGATCTCCAGGTTGAAGACGGAGAAGATGGCGATGGTGATGAAGACGTCATGGGCCAGGGCGATGACGGCGCCGACGCCGAAACGCAATTCGAAGCGCCAGGTGATGTAAATGAGCATGCCGACGATGGCAAAGAGAAGGGCCAAGAGCCCCTTCTGGCGCAGGTCCTTGCCGACCTGCGGCCCGACCATTTCGGTGCGGCGAATCTCGACCTTGCCGGCGCCATAGCCCTTTTCCAGGGCGGCCTGGATGTCGGCGGAGACCCCTTTGAGCTCGGCGCTCGATTCCTGCATCTTGATCAGGTACTCGTTGGCCCCCTCGCCGAACTGCTGGATGGAAACCCCGCGCAGCGGCAACTCCTTGAGCAGTTCGCGCACCCGGGCGGCGTCGGTCGGGGCGGCAATCTGCACCTGCAGCAGGGTGCCGCCGGCGAAATCGATGCCGTATTCCGGCCCGCCCTTGGCGACCAGGGAGACGATGCCGACGAGGATAAGGACCGCCGAGCAGGCGATGGCGATGAGTCGCTTGCCGACGAAGTCGATATTGGTATCGGGACGTATCAGTTCCATGTGAAAACTCCTCAGACGCTCAGCCGGTTGATCGGGCGGCGATCCATGAAAAAATCGAAGAGCAGACGGGTGACGAAAATGGCGGTGAAGAGGGTCGTCAGAATCCCGATGCAGAGGGTCACGGCGAAGCCTTTTACCGGGCCGGTGCCGAACTGGAGGAGGACCAGGCCGGAGATCAGCGTGGTCACATTGGCATCGACGATGGTGATGAAGGCCTTGGCAAAGCCGGCATCGAGGGCCGCCTTGGCCCCTTTACCGAGGCGCAGCTCCTCACGGATCCGCTCGTAGATGAGGACGTTGGCGTCGACCGCCATCCCCAGGGTCAGGGCGATGCCGGCGATCCCCGGCAGGGTCAGGGTCGCCTTGAAGAGACTCAGCACGGCGAGAAGGAAGAGGAGGTTGAAGGCGAGGGCGACATTGGCCGCCAGGCCGGAGAGGCGGTAGTAGATTATCATCGCGACGATGACGAAGACCGCTGCCAGCAGTGCCGCCATGATCCCCTGGTGAATGGAGTCGGCGCCGAGGGAGGCGCCGACGGTGCGGTCTTCCAGGACCTTGACCGGGGCCAGCAACGAGCCGGCGCGCAGGATGATGGCGAGATCGGTCGCCTCCTGCTCGGTAAAGGAACCGCTGATCTGGGCACTACCGCCGGAGATGCGCTCGCGAATGACCGGGGCCGAGTAGACCTTGTCGTCGAGGACGATGGCCATGCGCTTGCCGACGTTGGCGCCGGTGAGCTGGTCGAAGCGCTTGGCCCCGACCGGATTGAAGTCGATGGCGACATAGGGCTCGTTGAACTGGGTATTGATGCGAACCTGGGCATCGGCGAGGAGGTCGCCGGTGAGGGCGGTGCGTTCCTGCACGACGATGGGGGTTTCGCGGACGCTGCCATTGGGGTCGACACGCTTTTCGTAGAGAAGCTGCGCCCCGGCCGGAATCCGCCCCTTGACCGCCTCCTCGGGATTGACGTCGTCGAGGACCATCTTGAATTCAAGGCGGGCGGTCTGGCCGATGAGGGCTCTGGCGCGCGCGGGGTCTTTGAGTCCGGGGAGCTGGATGAGGATGCGATCTTCGCCCTGGCGCTGCAAGATCGGCTCGGAGACGCCGAACTGGTCGACGCGGTTGCGTATCGTTTCGATGGCCTGGCGCACGGCGAGGTCGCGGATATTGGCAATCTCGCGCGCGTCGAGGCGGTAGAGCCTGCGCACGAAAGCACCATCGGCACTTTCGCCGGCCGGCTGCAGAATGCCGACCTGGGCGGACATCAGCTTCTCCAGCTGGGCTGCGGTCTCGGCATCGTAAACCGTCACCGCCAGCTGTTCGGCGCCGACCCGCTCGACCCGTTTGAAGACCAGATCCTTCTCCTTCAACACCCCTTCGACATGGTCGACCAGACTGTCGAGGCGACTGTCGACGGCCTTGTCGGTTTCCACCCCGAGGACGAGGTGCATGCCGCCTTGCAGATCGAGTCCGAGATGGATCGGGTCAAAGGATTTTACCCACCATTCCGGCAGACTGCTGCGCAGAAAGGTCGGGGCCAGGACGATCGCGGCGATGACCACCAAACCGGCGACCAGAAGGGACCGCATCTTGACGCTTTTGGACATGACAGCTCCGTTTTCTGTATGCAGAATCGAAAGAACCGCGACAAGCGCTGGGGGCAGGATCCGCCAGCGCCGCCGCAGTTATTGGCATCGACTATTCGCTTTTAGCGGACATGACAGCGGAACGATTGTACTTGACCTTGACACCGGTGGCGATTTCCAGGGTGATGTACTCATCCTGCAGCGCGGCAATCTTGCCGTGCATGCCGCCGGCAGTCACGACCTGGTCGCCGACCTTGAGCCCCTCGACGAGAGCCTTGTGCTCCTTGGCCCGCTTCTGCTGGGGGCGAATAAGCAGAAAGTAGAAGATGGCGAACATGATGACCAGCATGATGATGCCGGAGTAGGGGTTGCCCTGCTGGGGGGCGGCGCCATTGCTGGCCATTGCAAATGCTTCGGATACCATGTGGGAAGACCTCCTTGTAGGTGCTGAAATTGAACTGTTGCGTCTCGGAAACCGGACAAACCGGTCGGCTGACGATCAGACTGCGGCCGTCGCTGAAGCCTGGCGACGACGGTAAAAATCGTCCTTGAATACCTTGAAACTTCCCTCTTCCAGGGCTGTGCGCATCCCTTGCATCAACGTCAGATAGTAGTGCAGGTTGTGGTGGGTATTGAGCATCGACGACAGGATCTCGCCGCTCTGATAGAGGTGCCGCAGATAGGCGCGACTGTAGTTGCGGCAGACCCGGCAGCTGCACGCCGGATCGAGGGGGCCGTCGTCCTCGGCATACCGCGCCTGTTTGATGCTGACCTTGCCGAAGGTGGTAAAAAGCAGCCCGTTGCGGGCGTTGCGGGTCGGCATGACACAATCGAACATGTCCGCCCCGCGACTGACCGCCTCGACCAGATTCTCCGGCGTCCCCACCCCCATGACGTAGCGTGGTTGCCCGGCGGGGAGAAGGGGGAGGGTCCAATCCATGACCTGATACATGACCTCGGCACTCTCCCCGACGGAGAGTCCGCCGAGGGCATAGCCGTCGAAGCCGATGTCGAGGAGCTCTTCCGTACTGCGTCGACGTAAATCCTCGTACATTCCGCCCTGGACGATGCCGAAGAGGGCCGCATCATCCCCCGGCGTCCGGGCGGCCTTGGAACGCCGGGCCCAGCGTCCCGAACGGGCGGTGGCGGTGGCGGCATAGTCGCGGGTGGCCGGATAGGGGATGCATTCGTCGAAGGCCATGAGGATGTCGGCCCCGAGGGTTTCCTGGACCTGCATCGCCACCTCGGGGGAGAGGAAGTGGCTGGCACCATCGATGTGCGACTGGAAACGGACCCCTTCCTCGCTGATGCGGCGCAGTTCGCCGAGGCTGAAGACCTGAAAGCCACCGCTGTCGGTGAGAATCGGGCGATCCCAGTGCATGAAACGATGCAGCCCGCCGCGGCGCCCGACCAGTTCATGCCCGGGACGCAAGAGGAGGTGATAGGTATTGGCCAGGATGATCTGGGCGCCGACCTCCTCCAGCCCCTCGACACTCATGGCCTTGACCGTACCGCGGGTGCCGACCGGCATGAAGGCCGGGGTCTCGATGTCACCGCGCCGCGTCCGTAGTCGCCCGCGCCGGGCGGGCGAGGCACCATCCTGTTGTAGCAGTTCAAAGACCGACAAAGATCGTACCCGCTCCTGCAACTAAAGAATAACCATGCTGTCGCCGTAGCTGAAAAAGCGGTAGCGCTCAAGCACCGCCTCCCGATACGCCTGGAGCAGCAGTTCCCGCCCGGCGAAGGCGCTGACCAGCATGAGCAGGGTCGAGCGGGGGAGGTGAAAATTGGTGATCATGGCGTCGACCAGGCGAAAACGGTAGCCGGGAAGAATGAAGAGGTCGGTCATCCCCTCTCCCGGGAGGAGTTCGCCCCCGACGTCGGCACCATGCTCGAGGGTGCGGGTGGTGGTGGTGCCGAGGGCAACAACCCGCCGTCCCTCGCGTTTGGCCCGGTTCACCGCCGTCGCCGTCGCCGCGGGAATCAGATACGACTCCGCATGCATGCGATGGTTGCGCAGACCATCCTCGCGCACCGGGAGAAAGGTCCCCGGTCCGACATGCAGGGTGAGATTGCAGATCTCGACCCCCCGGCGACGCAGTCGCTCAAGGAGCTCGGGGGTGAAGTGCAGCCCGGCGGTTGGCGCCGCCACCGCTCCAGGCGCCGCGGCAAAGACCGTCTGATAGCGTTCCCGGTCAAGCTCCTCCGCCTCACGGCGAATGTAGGGAGGGAGAGGGATTTCCCCGGCCCGTTCCAGGGTCGCCAGGAAATCACCGACCCCCTCAAAGCGCACACGACGCAGGTCGTCGTCAGCGCCGTCGAGAACCGTCGCGACCACCCCTTCCGCCAGATGCAGACGTGAGCCGGGGCGGGGCGGTTTGGAACTGCGGGTCAGGCAACCCCAGATCTCCTCAGCCCCGGGATAACGGCGGACGAGAAAAACCTCGATATGTCCGCCCGAGTCCTTGAACCCGTGAAGTCGCGCCGGAATCACCCGGGTGTCATTGACGACCAGCAGGTCACCGGCGCCAAGGATCGATGCAATCGCGGGGAAGGCCTCGTGGCGCAAAGTTGCGGTCTTCCGGTCGAGGACGAGCAGGCGCGAAGCGTCACGTCGCGCCAGGGGCGTCTGGGCGATCAACGCTTCCGGCAGTTCGAAGTCGAAATCGCTCAGTTGCACAACCGGTAATCCCCTTTTTTCAGCGTACAAAACAACCACAACTGTCGCGCGAAGTCAACGCTTTTAACCTCGCGGACAGCGGTCCTGCATGCGGCCAAGGGAGGGGAAACGGCACATTCTCCCGACAATCCAGGGGGCACAACTGGGCAAGCAGAAATCGAGCCCTCGCCACACCCTCTCCGCCACCCCCCCGACATGCATGAGGCAATTCTAACTTCTCGTCACATAACGATTTTCTGGCCAGGAAATTGCAAAACTGCCTGCGGCCAGAGTTGTGTTCCCGACAAGGGCAGGCGCATCTTAGGGACTCCCCCTGCACCTGTCAAGGGGAGAAGGCGGCGCGTAGCGTTGGCGTTGACCTTGACGCCTGCATTGACCTGCCCCGTCACTACGTGGCACTGTTGCAGGGGAGGTAAGCATGCCGGGCAAACTCCGTCATTTGCAGCAGGGCCTCGGCTTTTCACAAGGCCGAGCGCTTGCTCCCCGCCGAAGGACGAGCAACGACATCGGTATCCGGTTGGCAGCAACGTTGGCGGAAGCATGCAGAAATCAACAAAGGTCATAAGCGGGCCGGAATGAACTCCCTGAAAGTCAAAATCCTCGGCCTCATGGCCACCATTCTCATCCTGACGGTCAGTCTCGAGGTCTGGCACCATCTTGACGCCCAGAAATCGATGTTGAGCCAGCTCGCCCAGGAGAACGGGCGGGTTTTGGCCGAAATCGTCCGCAGCAGCGTCATCACCAACATGGCCAACGGCCAGAATCCCGAGGTGGCGCGCATTCTCGAAAAAATTTCCGCCGAAAAGTCCATTGCCGGGGCCAAGATCTTCGACGAGACCGGGCGCATCATGGTCTCGGCCAATGGCGATGAGATCGGCGACCTTGTGCAAACCAGCGATCTTTTGGCCTACCGCGCCCAGAAAACCAGCTTCACCGACACGCACGGCCATGAGGATCTCTTCAAGACCATTATCCCCATCGAAAACGCGCCAGCCTGTCACCGTTGCCACGACGCCGAGACCAAGGTCCTGGGCGTCCTCGCCGTCCATCTTTCCCTCTCCGAACTGGGCGCCATGCAGGCTCAGGCCCGGCAGACCACCATCCTCTCGGCCCTGGCCATGCTGGCCGTCCTGATTCTGGCCATTTCCGGCTTTGTCATCTTCTACGTCGACTCCCCCATTCGCCGGCTGGTCACCTCCATGACCCGGGTCGAGGAGGGGGACTTCGCGGCGGCGCAACTGACCATCGACAGCTCCGACGAAATGGCACAGCTCTCGGAAAAGTTCAATCGCATGGTCGGACGTCTCAAGCAACTCATGGAGAGTACCGTCAACCACGAACGCGAACTCGCCATCAGTCAGCAAAAGCTGGCCCACCATGACGAAATCTTCAACATGAACATCACCCTTGAGGAGCGGCTCAAGGAGATCGAATATCTCAATATCAGCCTGGAGGAACGGATCGAGGAGATCGAGGAGGCCAGCTACAAAATCACCGACCTCGCCAGCGACCTCGAAAGCAAGAACACCACCCTGGAACAGGTGGTATCGCGCCTTTCCGCTCTCTACAAGATGGGCCTGGCGATCAACTCGACCATGGAGCAGGACAAGCTTTTCGATCTCCTCATTCGCAAGACCAACGCGACCCTGAAAGCGCGCATCGGCTACATCCTCCTTCTCGATGGCGAGCGGCAGAGCATGCGGGTCGGGGCGGTGGTCGGCACCCCGGAGGAAATCGACCGGCAAACGCGCATTCCCCTCAAGCCGGGGGGGGTCTCCTACTGGGTCGTCGAAAACCGCCAGCCGGTGCTGCTGCAGAATTTCGACGAGGCCCAGGACTTCACCAAGATGAGCCGCCTCGGCTTTCTCCGCGAAACGGTCATCTGCGCGCCGTTGATCGTCAAGGATGAAGTCATCGGCACCATCACCATTGCCAACCGTCTCGACGGCGGCAGCTTCACTCCCGAAGATCTCGAACTCCTCACCACCATTGCCGCCCAGGCCTCTGTCGCCATCAAGAACGCCCAGCTCTACGAGGAACAGCAGTCAACCTACCTCAGCACCGTGCAAGCCCTGGTTTCGGCGGTCGAGGCGAGCGATGCCTATACGCGCGGCCACTCCGAGCGCGTGACCCGCTACAGTCTGGCCCTCGGCCGTGCCCTCGAACTCCCCCATGATGCCCTCAAACGGCTGGAACATGCCGCCGTCCTCCATGATATCGGCAAGATCGGTATCGACATTTCCCTGCTCCATAAAAAGGGCCAGCTCTCGCCCGAGGATTTCGCCCTGCTCCAGCAACATCCCCTGATCGGGGTCCGCATTCTCGACCCCATCGTCTTTCTCAAGGGAGTTCGCGAAATCATTGTCCAGCATCACGAGCGCTATGACGGTCGTGGCTACCCCCTGGGGGTCGGGGGGATCGAGATCCTCACCGAAGCACGCATTCTCGCCGTTGCCGACACCTATGACGCCATGACCTCCGATCGCCCTTATCGCAGCGCCCTGAGCCAGGAAGTCGCCCTGCAGGAGATTCGCGACCATGCCGGCAGCCAATTCGACCCCCACGTCGCCGAGGCGTTTTTGAGTCTCTGCGCTCGCGGTGAACTTCACACCTGACCGTAGAGGGGGGCACATGTCCATCCGCCAGCCGGGCTCCTTCTCGGGACTCTCCCTGCGCAGCAAGATCCTTTTCCCTTTTTTTGTCATCCTCGTCATCCTCGGCCTGGTGGCGTCGGTGGGGTCCCTGGCCCTCATCCGCAGTGCCTTGCTGCAAACCGTCGACGACCGCCTCCTCGCCTATCAGGATGTGGTCTATCGCGAGATCAAGCAACAGGAAATTCTCCTCTCGACCTACGCTACTAACTTGCAGTATCTGGAGGCGGCGGGAGCGGCAGGGTCGCCCGAGCTCTTGGTGCTGCGCGACGAACTCTACGCCAGCCTGGCCCAGGCGCAAATTTCCGTCACCCTGTTCCCCCCCGGCTATCAACGGCAGATCACCTCCTCGACCCTGCGCGCCCTCCTCGATCAGGCCGTCAGCAGCGGCAAACCACGCTTTCGCTTCACTGCCGACAGCGGGCCCAATCCTGCCCTCTGTATCGCCGCGCCCCTCAGCCGCAAAGGCCAACTGCGCGGCATCCTGCTGCTGCAATCGCCGATGGACCCGGCCTTTCTGCGCCAACTTGGCCGCCCCTTCGAGGCTGAAACCTTTCTCCTCTCCCTCAGTGGGGAAACCCTCTCCGCCAGCAATGCCGAGCTGAACCCGCCGGAGTTGAACGGCGCGGAAATGGCGGCGGTCATCTCCGGGGACCGCCTTTTCAAGGATCTGGGTGAGACCCCCCCCCACCGTCACCTGATTCAGGCTATCGCCCTCGGTACCACCGACATGGTCCTGGTGAGCAGTGAACTCCCTACCCGCCACCTCGACCTCCTCGTCACCACCCTGGCCACCCGCGCCGGGCTCACTATTTTCCTCGCCCTGGTTCTCGGCAGCCTCGTGTACTATCGCATCATCCGCCAGATCATGGCCCCCCTCAAGGAGCTCCTGGCGGCGACGCGGGCCGTCAGTGGCGGCGATCTGCACTATCGCGTGCGCACCGATGGCCATGGCGAACTCGGCCGACTCGGGGCAGCTTTCAACGCCATGCTCGAACAGCTCGGCGGTCTGTACGAAGAACGGGTTGCCCGTGAGAAAGTTCAGGTCGCCAGCGAAGACGAGGTACGCTTTCGCGGCATCCTCGAGCAAAAAAACCTCGAAATCGAGCGGACCAACCGCGAGCTCAAGGCCCATCTGCGCGAACTCTCCGCCCTCTTTCAGATCAATCAGTCGATGATCACCACCCTCGACCTGCAGGTCCTCTTCGACCGGACCCTCAACACCCTCAGGGATCTGCTCCTCTGCCGCGAGATGGTCCTCCTCCTTTACCAGCCCGGCTCCGAAGAGCTGGTGGTGCACAAATCCATCGGCATCGATGCCGAGGTGCTCAAGGGGATGCACTTCACTTTCACGGAGGGGATTACCGGACTGGCGGCGCGGACCCGGGAATTGCAGTACGTCCGGGATGTGGGGAAGGAGAGTCGTTACATTCACTACAAAAGCAGGATGGTCGGAACCGGCTCCATGGTGTCGATGCCGTTAACCTTCAAGCAGGGCCTGGTCGGGGTCCTCAATCTGCACAAGGAGCGTCCCGGCGCCTTCACCGATTCCGAGCTCAAGATCATCCAGTCCGCCGGCAACCAGCTCGCCATCGCCATCGAAAACACCCAGCTCTACGAGAAAACCCGGGCCCTGTCCAATACCGACGAACTCACCGGACTTGCCAATCGCCGCTATTTCCACGAAATCCTCAAGCGTGAATTGACCCAGTCCGGCCGCTATCAGTCGAGCTTCAGCATCATCATGATCGACATCGATTTTTTCAAGGAGTTCAATGACACCCACGGTCACCTCAACGGCGATGTCGCCCTGCGCAAGGTAGCGGCCCTGATGTTGCAAAATACCCGCGGCATCGATCTCGTCGCCCGTTTCGGCGGCGAAGAATTCATCATCCTCCTCCCCAAAACGGTCCGTGAGGGGGCCCACGCCGCCGCCGAGAAGCTGCGCCTGTGTGTCGCCGCCGAAGCCATCCCCCTGGCAGGGGGGGTCGAGAATGTCACCAACCTCACCATCTCCCTCGGACTCGCCGAATTTCCCGGCGACTGCAAGGATATTTACGAACTCATCGACCTCGCCGACCGCGCCCTCTATCTGGCCAAGGAGCGGGGGCGCAATCGCACCGTCGTCTGGAGCAACGATCTGGCCCACCCCTCTCTCTCCGGCGGGAGGGCACGGCACAACCTGCTCACCGATTGACCCTGTCCCTTATCGTCTCTCCCTGCCCCGCCCCCCTCCCCCCTTTGTCCCTCACTCTCGCAACAACTCGGCCCCGTCCCGCTCCCGCCCGCAGCGCCGTAAGGCGGCGCGGATATCGGCCCGGCTGGTCGGCAGATGCCAGAGGAGAAGGGCCTTCTGCATCCGCCGTTCCTCCGGCGCACGCGGCACATGCACTTTCTCCCCGGTTTGTGGATCGCACCCGGTGTAGTAGATGCAGGTCGCCAGGGTGCCGGGGGTCGGGGTGAATTCCTGCACCTGTTCGACTCGCAATTGCTGGCGTTTGAGATAAAGAGCGACATCGATCATGTCACTAAGAGTGCTTCCGGGATGACTGGAGATGAAATAGGGGATCACCGCCTGGCGCAACTTGAGCTTCAGACTTCCTTCGCGAAAGCGCTGCAGAAAGGCAGTGAGCACCTCGGGGCCGGGCTTGCGCATGACCCGGGTGACGTTTTTGGCCGTCGACTCCGGGGCGATCTTGAGGAGACCGCCGACGTGATGGGCAAGGAGAGCTGCGAAATAGGCCGGCTGCCGCAAGAGGAGGTCGTGGCGCACCCCGGAGGCGACAAAGACGTGGCGCACCCCGGGCACTTTGCGCACCGCGGCGAGAAGACCGACGGCGGCGCTGTCATCGACAACGAGGTGGGGGCAGATTTCGGGATAGAGGCAGCCCGGGCGGCGGCAACGTTCCTGCACCTCCGGGCGGCGGCAGCGCAGACCGTACATGTTGGCGGTGGGACCGCCGACATCGCTGAGGGTGCCGCGAAAATCGGGATGGCCGGCCAGGCGGGCGACCTCGGCCAGGATCGAGGCGGTGGAGCGGGACTGGATGACCTTCCCCTGGTGGGCGGTGATGGCGCAAAAAGCACAGCCGCCGGCGCAGCCGCGATGGGCGGTGATGGAGAATCGGATCTGCTCGAAGGCGGGGATTTTTTCCGTGTAGACCGGATGGGGGCGGCGGACGAAGGGCAAGGTGTAGATCCCGTCGAGAGCCGCTTCGTCGAGGGGAAGAGCCGGCGGATTGACCACAACCCAGCGCCCACCATGCTGTTGCAATAACGGCCGCCCGCACCAGGGGTTGGCTTCGGCTTCGGCGAGACGAAAGGCTTCGCCATAAGCACTGCGATCGGCCGCGACGGTCTCGAAGGCCGGCAGCTCGATGGCCTCTCCCTCCGGTTTCACCGAAACGACGCGAGCCGTGCCGGGGATATCGCCAAGATCGGCCAGGGTCGCCCCGGCGGCAAGACGTGCGGCGATGGTGAGGAGCGGGTTTTCGCCCATGCCGAAGACAAGGAGATCGGCCTTGCTGTCGACGAGAATGGAGCGGCGGACGGCGTTGTCCCAGTAATCGTAGTGGGCCAGGCGCCGCAAACTCCCCTCGATCCCGCCGATGATCACCGGCACTCCCTTGAGGGCACCCTTGACCGCGGCGGTATAGGCAATCAGGGCCCGGTTGGGACGGGCGCCGCTCACTCCGCCCGGAGTATAGGCATCGTCGTTACGGACTTTCTTGGCGGCGGTGTAATGGCTGACCATGGAGTCCATGGCTCCGGCGGAGATGGCGACAAAGAGACGCGGCCGGCCCATGGCGCGCAGCGCCTCGGGATTGCGCCAGTCGGGTTGGGCGAGGATGCCGACGCGATAGCCTGCGGCTTCGAGGAGGCGAGCCAGGAGCGGCACACCAAAGGCGGGATGGTCGATATAGGCGTCCCCGGAGATAAAGAGGACGTCAAGCTCGTCCCACCCCCGCGCCGCCATGTCGGCGCGGCAGATGGGGAGAAAGGTGCACGGGGCCGCGGCGGCGTTCAGCGGCTGCGGTCCTGGCAGAGCCGGGCCCAGGAGCGGTCATGGCTCCCCTCGGCTTCCGCAGAGAAGAAACAGGCGGTGAACTCGCCCCGCTCGCGATGGTAGGCGACACACTGGCAGCAGTTGCCGCGGCGGCTGCAGCCGGGATAAGTACAGCGACAGCGACCGCCGGTGGCGTTCTGGTTCGGACATCCCATGGCGCAAAGTTCCTAGGGGTAAAGGGGGATCACACCGAGGCCGGTCTGCTCATCGAGGCCAAGGAGGAGATTCATATTCTGCACCGCCTGCCCCGCCGCCCCCTTGACCAGATTGTCGATGGCCGCCACGATGATGACCCGGTTGGTACGCGGGTCGACGACGAGGCCGAGATCACAAAAGTTGCTCCCGCGGACGTAGGCGACATTGGGGAGGCTGCCGGGAGGATGGACGCGCACAAACGGTTCATCCCGGTAGAAGCCGTCGAAGAGGCCGAGGAGATCTTCCGTCGTCGTGGGCGTCGTCAGCGTCGCGTAGCAGGTCGAGAGGATGCCGCGGTTGACCGGCAGCAGGTGCGGGGTGAAACTGACCACCACGGTTGTTCCCGCCAGGGCGGAAAGGGTCTGTTCGATCTCGGGGGTATGCCGGTGCTTGCCAACGCCGTAGGCCTTGAACCCCTCGTTGACCTCGCAGAAGAGGCTGTCGAGCTTGGCCGCCCGCCCGGCGCCGCTCGTCCCCGACTTGCTGTCGATGATGAGGCTGGCCGGATCGATGACCCCGGCCTTGAGCAGAGGCGCCAGAGCCAGGGCGACGCTGGTCGGGTAGCAGCCGGGATTGGCCACCAGCCGTGCTCCCCGGATCTGCTCGCGATAGAGCTCGGGCAAACCGTAGGCGGCTTCGGCCAGGAGCTCGGGACTGCTGTGGGGAGCATACCAGGCGGCATAGACGGCCGCATCGCGCAAGCGATAGTCGGCGGAGAGATCGATGACCCGGGCGCCGCCCTGGAGGATCTCGGGAATGGCCGCCATCGCCGACTCGTGCGGCAGGGCAGTGAAGATCAGATCGGCTCGTGTCGCCACCGCCGCAGGTTCCAGCGGCTCGCAGATCAGCCTGGTCCGCCCCAACAGGGAAGGGAAGACCGCCGCCACCGGACTGCCGGCGTGTTGCCGGGCGGTGACGCAGGTCACCTCGACCCCGGGATGATTAAGGAGCAAACGCAGCAACTCTGCGCCGGTATAACCGCTCGCTCCGACGACCGCGACCTTGACCATGGGAACCTCTCTCGATGCAAAAAAGGGAAACCCGCGGGTTTCCCTTTTTTGTCGTACCAATGGGTGCCGGGAGAACCGGCCCGCTGTGACGTCTAGCGCTTGGAGAACTGGAAGCTGCGGCGGGCGGCGGCCTTGCCGTACTTCTTGCGCTCTTTGACGCGGCTGTCACGGGTAATGAAGCCAGCCTTTTTCAACACCGCCCGCAGGGCCGGGTCGGTATCGAGGAGGGCTTTGGTGATGCCGTGCTTGATGGCACCGGCCTGGCCCGAGGGACCGCCACCGGTGACATTGACAAAGATATCGAACTTGCCGACGTTGTCGGTCAACTCGAGGGGCTGGTGCACCACCATCTTGGAGGTCTCGCGCCCGAAAAATTCGTCGAGGGGACGCTGATTGACGACGATCTTGCCGCTCCCCGGCTTGAGCCAGACGCGGGCGATCGAGGTCTTTCTTTTTCCGGTAGCGTAAATTTTCTGCTCGGCCATGCTTCTATCTCCTTGCGACGATTAAACGTTCAGCGGTTTCGGCTGCTGGGCCGCGTGGGGATGATCGGCGCCGGCGTAAACCTTGAGTTTCCTGAGCATCAGACGACCGAGGTTGTTACTCGGGAGCATCCCCTTGACCGCCTTCTTGATGACTTCTTCCGGCTTGGTCTGCAACAGCTTCTCGGCGGTGATGGAACGGAGTCCGCCGGGATGCCCGGTGTGACGATGATAGACCTTGTCCGCCATCTTGTTCCCGGTCAGAGCCACTTTGCCGGCATTGATGACGATGACGAAATCGCCGGTGTCAACGCTGGGAGTGTAAATGGCTTTGTGTTTCCCGCGCAGCACCATGGCAATCCGGGTGGCGGCACGGCCAAGGACCTGTCCGTCAAGGTCGATGATCAGCCAGTTTCTCTTGATATCCGCTTCTTTAGCAACTTCGGTAGACATGAAAAATCCTCTCTTATCGGCAACTGTGATGTGATTACGGGGCTCACAGAAGGTGAGAAACTACCCAAACGTGCACTAAATGTCAAGCGCTTTTTCTGGCAACACAACATTCTTTTTCTTTTTTCTGGGAGCACCTCGTCTCGGCGTCACCGGGAAAGACCACATAGGATATTACAACCCTCTCACCTCTCCCGCGCCAGATCTTCGTTGCTCGTGGCACCGCCGGCTCTTCGCCCCAACTTACGGAGGTTGGACTTCCCAACTATCGCAATAAAACAACTGCGTCATCACAGAGACGCTTCATGTTTATTTTATAGCCGCTGCGCAAAGTGATGCATTTTCAATTTGAATCTACCCTCTATTTATTCACCTTTCCTGCTCATTTAAAAAATTTGCGAGAGATATGGCTTTAGCGTTGACATAAAATAAGCATCATTCATTTCTGAATAAAATATGCATAAACCAATCATATATATTACCACAATATGTAATACGTTATAATCTCTATCATTATTTTTAGTCATACCATGCGGATCTTTTGGAAAATTTAAAAATAATTCCTTGTTAAATAATATGTAAATAATTTGAAAAATTATAATTATAATAGAAATTGACAAAACAGAAAAGTTATAATGATATTTACTTTCTCCACTTAAATATGATTTAAATATCATACTTGGCATATACACAAACAGCAACATGCATACAATACTACCAATTCCTACAAGAATATCGAATATAATATTGCATATAGAATATTTCTCATCTACAATTTCTGATTCGCTTGTTACATGTGAATATATATTTCCAATTAATAATCCAACAATTCCTAGATTTGCACTTATAAATCCGATAACCTTATGTTGTGACATAATAAATATGTAACACCAGTTTGATATGCAGAAAATGAAATATACTGCGCTAAATGATTTAAATTTAATACTATTTCCACATATAAGAATTTTAAATAAATAATACGGTGCAAACACTATCATCCAAATATCGAATTTTATGCTCATTTTAATATTTCTCCATTATCGATTTTATCAAATAGTGGTATAAGCAATTCATAAAATAAGTATTTTGTGAAAGGGATTAGTATTAGTGGAAGTGCTTTCATGTAATCATCATCTGACATGAATGAAAATATTGCTCCTGAAATGTATATTATAGACAAGACTCTAACCATATTATCTGCTTTTTCTCTAGTCCATTCACCACTCTCTGCTTTTTCTATATACTCATTAACTGTATCAATGTATTTATTGTACGCATAAAATAATGCAGCAATAGAAAATACTTTTCCTATTGTTCCAGATTTTGCAAATGCCGAAATAAATGCAATACTTAGAGCAATTATAACTATAAATACCCAACACCCACTTGTACCACCTCCTATCATATATGCTCCGGCACCGGTGGACGGATCTACAATTATATACCCGCATCCTTTCCAGCCGTGAAAGTTGATATTTTCTTTAGAAACGATGACAATTTTCCCAGCGTTTATGGCATTTTTGATGTCGGTCTTTACTTGCCCATCAAGCTGCAATTGAGGCATAACTGCCGTAACATTGCCCTGATTTACAGTGTAAATTGGGATACCCTGATCGTTCGCGATCCTTAGAGCCTTGACGGTGCTCACCCCCTCGGCGGGTTGCTCCGGGGTGGAAAAAAAATGCTCCGGGACGGTGTGCTCCAAGGAAGAGGACACAACACCAGTATTGAGCATGTAATGTACAACCCTGTCTTTGGTACCGTCCTTTGCCTTGACAACAGACATCAGATAATCCGCATCCATATTCAAACCACTTGGGCTCACTATCCGCGGGATGCCCCACAGGGTAAGAACATTGAGTTTTGTTGCAAAGACGGTCTCCGATGGCAGGGTGATCGCCTTGACCCCCATCACCTTCGCAGCAATGATTTTCATGGTGTTTAATTCAGCATGATAGGCAAGTGCTGTTGTGAAAAAAAGATCTCCCATTAGATCGTCTTTAGTGAGTCCGGCAAAATTTTGAGACTCCAGTTTGGCGTTGGTAGCTTCCATTCTGGACTTGAGCGTCGTCAACTGCCCTTGACTGATCTGCCCCAGGTTCAGCCCGATGGCTTGGTAGACACCCGCGTCAATGCTATTGACGATCTGACTTGATCCGTAAGCCGGATCAGAGAAGGTCATAGTAAAAATATTGGTACCGCCAAGGCCGATAGGGGCACCGGTGGCGACGACCTGGCCGTCGAGGCGCAGCTCGGGCTTGACCTTGATCAGGTAGGCCGGCAACTGCGACGGCAGCTCGCTCGGCTGGATCGGCGTGCCATCGGCGTGTGGCTTGGGCAGGTAGGAGGCGATCACCGCCTCGTCCTGGGCCGTGGCCGGAGCATAGCTCAGGGTGATCTTCTTCCCCGCCAGCTCCGGCAGACTTTTGGTGAGGTTGAGGGTGATCTCCACCGGCTCGGGGGCATCCGGGTCGAAGACGGTAAGATCGGCGGTCTCGTTCTTGACGTTAAAGGAGAGCTTGTGCCGGTAGCTGTCGGGGATGGCGGCGAAGGTCGCGCCCTTGACGGCGGTCTTGTACGGCAGGGTGCCGAGGAGGTAGCGATACTCCTGTTTGACGATCGCCTGCTTGCCGAGGACATCGCCGACGGTGGCGCCGGGATGGTTCTGTTCGATGTAACTCTGCACCCGCGCCTGATAGTCCTGCAACGTCTGCTGCACCAGCAGGGGATTGACCCCGGTGACGGAACCAGCGGCCTCGTCGATGGTGGCGCTCGCCTTGAGCTGGTCGACGAAGGTTTGGACGTCGAAGGGAACAGCGGTCTTAAGGTCGATACCGTTAGTGAAGCTGTACTGCTTGAAGGACGGATCGAGACTGATCCAGGTGTCCTCTCCCCCTGACTTGTGCCGGGCGCCACGCGAGGGGAAGTAATCGATGAAGGCCTCGACCCAGACGTGCTCCAGCCGCGCCGAGACGATCCGGCCACCCGCCATCCCGGCCTTGATCGGCACCCCGCCGCTGGCCATGAATTCTAGCGCGGCAGTGGGGTCGGTAAAGCCGCCATTCCAGTTCATGATTTTGTCGATGGGCAGCTCGATGGTCCCGGTCACGTAGCGCGCCTGAATCCCGGCGGCACGCAGCAGGGCGATGAGGAGCGAGGCGTTGTCGAAGGCGTTGCCTTGTTTGGTCTCCAACGTCAACTGCGCCCCCTGGATCGAACCCCAGGTCGGGACGTACTCGACGTTGTTGCGCACCCACTCGTAGATTTTGAGCGGATCGTTCCCCAGCTCCAGCGCCTTGGCGCGAATCTCCGGGATCAGCTGCACCTCGATGGTCTCGGCCAGCTCGGCGGGACCGAGGAGTCCGGTCAGCGACCCGGTCGCGGCGACAACAATACGCTTCTGGTTTTTCCAGGCGTGTTTATCCTTCTTGAAGTCCTGGTCGAACTCCTCCTTGAACTGGCGCGGCTCGCGTTTCTGCGCCTTGGGTTGGCGATGCGGGAGGTTGTTGGGGTCGAGTTTCTGGTGGCGGGAGGGGGCTTTAGTCCGCTCGCGGTGCTGGCGCAGCTTCGCCCGCGCCGTCTCGCTGGCTGACGGGGTCTTCGCCCCCTCGATTGCGACCAACTCGCCCTGCAACTCGGCGACGTTGCTTTCGTAGTGACGCACAAACGCATCGTGGCGATTGAGTATTTCAGCGGGGAGTTTGGCGGCCTTAAGCTTTTTCCGAGTCGCGGCAAGCTCTCGGCCGATCTCTTTATCGACCGTATCGATCTCTTCTCGATGCGTCTTAAGTTTCTGACGGAATTGCTCGACATCTCCGGCGGGAGCTGCCAAGTCGGTCTCGATCGCCTGCACCAGAGACTCCAGCCGCTCCTCCGCCGATGGCACCTGCTTTTCACCGCCGCGAGAACCGGTGCCGTTGACTGCGAGCTTCGCCGCATGTGCAGCCGTCGCTCCACCCGCCAGGGTCCAAGTGAAAAAGAGTGCCACCACTAGCGCAGTACCGCGCAGTCCCTTGCCGAAACGCCTGTTGCCCGTCGTCACTCGCATCGTCATCGTCATCTCCCGTAAACGAAAACGACCCGTACGCGAATCCGGTGTGCAAACACCAGTCCTCGTCGGATCGTTATTGAATGTTCTGAACTTTCCCCCGCACCAACCCCCCCGGCTCCGTTTCCGTCGCAAGACAAACAAGCAGGGGTTAAGATACGTGCATTAAATGATTGTTGTCAAAGCAATTGTGCCCCCTATTATTTTGCCGTGGCGGCAGCAGCGGACAGTTGAGTAGGGTCATGCCATCATACTTATTTCGCCGGATTCACCCCTACCCCTTACGCACAAAAATCTCCCGCGCCAGTTCGTCATCGACGGCAAATTCGGAGTTGCCGACCCGGAAGACAAAGGTCGGGAAGGTCCGGCTCAGGTGCAGTTGATTGCCGGGGAGAACCCCCATGCTCATGAGTTTCTGCATCTTCTTGGCGTCGGCGGTGGAGAGATAGGCAATCTCGCCGCGCTCGCCCGCCTTGAGCTCGGTCAGGGCGACGACGCCGACGCTGCCTTCGGCCCGCGCTTCCTCGCAGCATTTCCCCGGCGGGATGGGACGGCCGTGGGGACAGGTGGTGGGATGATTGAGCAGGGTGCAGATCTTGGTGTCGACGCCGTGGTGGAGGAGATGCTCGAACTCGCAGGCCTTGGCATCCCCTTTCTTCCCCTTGAGATCGAGGATGTCCATGAGCAGACGTTCGGCGAGGCGGTGGCGGCGCACCGTCATCATCGCCTCGAAGCGCCCTTCCTGGCGCAAAAAGACGCGGTCGCCGCGCACCTCGACGTAGGCCAGCCGGCTCAATTCGGCTAAACCGTCGTCGTTGGCGACGACGCCGAGGCCGGCAAAGGGGAGAGCGTCGGCGCCGCGCTCCTCGGTACCGATCCACAAGGCTTCGAGAATCTCTTCGGCTTTGGCGGAGAGTTGCATGACCCTACTCCTTCTTCTTGTGGGGTTGCTGTAAGCGTTTCAGATAATCGGGGAGGAGCGGATTGGCGTAGCCGCACCAGGGACAATGGACCTTGCGGCAGCCACCGAGGCAACTCCCACAGGGCTCGGCCCGGCCGGGCTGGTCGGGGATCTCGCGGCCGCAGAACGAGCAGGTCATGCCAGCCAGCCGGTGGCGAGGAGGAGGCGGTTCAGCCCCCAGCCGCTGGCGAAGGCGATGGCGGTGACGAAAACGAAGATCAGCAGCGAGACCATCCAACCGCGCTCCTTCTTCATCATCATGAACTGGGCGACACAGGGGACAAAGAGGGTCAAGGTCACCGCCGCCACCGTCAGCTGCACCGGCGACAGCAGCCCGCTCGTCTGCAGATCGTAGAGTCCGGCCGCTCCGAAATCGCGGCGAAAGAAACCGAAGATGAAGGCCGCCGCCGCCTCGACCGGCAGACCGAGACTGAGCATGACCGGCTGCACCCAGCCGACCAGGATATTGAGCCCTCCCGTCAGCTTGCCGGCCCAGAGGAGGATCGAGGCGACGATGAAGAGGGGGAAGATTTCGAAAAAGTACCACTGCATGCGAGTCAGGGTCTTGACCAGGACATTCCCCGGCTGGGGGAGACGCAAGGGGGGAATCTCCATGTAGAACATCGGCCGCTCCCCCGGCATGAGGCGGGCAGCGAGGAGGCCGATGACGAGAAAGATCAGCAGGAGAAAGCTCGTCCAGACCAGCAGCGCTCCCGGCGTCGCCGAGAGCAAGGCGAGGATGACCCCGAGTTGGGCGCTGCAGGGGATGGCGAGGGCCAACAGGATGGTGGCGATGACCCGCTCGCGTACCGTCTCCAACGTCCGCGTCACCATCGTCGCCATGGTATCGCAGCCAAAACCGAGGACCATGGGAATCACCGCCCGGCCGTTGAGGCCGATGGCCTTGAAGAGACGATCGACCAACATGGCCAGGCGGGGGAAATAGCCGGAATCCTCGAGGATGGAGAAGGCGATGAAGAAGGTGCCGACGATGGGCAGGACCAGGGCGACGGCGTAGCGCACGGCGAGGGTGAGGATGCCGTATTCGCCGACCAGCAGCTCGTGCAGCCAGGACCAGGTGATGAAACGGTCGGCGACGGCGATGAACCAGGGGTTGAGATGCTCGAGGAAAAGTGTCCCTTCGAGAAAACCGACCACCGTTCCGGCGCCGAACTCGCCGACAAACTTGTACAGGCCGAAATAAAGCACCAACAGCAGCAGCGGCACCCCGGTCCACGGATTCATCGACCAGCTTGAGAGGCGTTCGGCGAAGCTGGGCCGTCCCCCCGTGCGCTGCGTCACCACCTCGGCGAGGAGCCCCTGGCAGATGCGCTTGCGTTCGAGACTGATGCGCAGATGGAGATCGACCCGGCGCTCGAAAATGACCTGATTGACCGTCTGTTGCAGTTTGGCGTGGTGCGCCCCTTCCGTCGCCGCGACCAGGCCCTGGATCTCTTCGTCCCGCTGCAGCAGGAGCAACGCTAACGCCCGCCGGTCGAGACGATAGTTCCCTTCGAGCTGGGCGGCGACGCGGAGAATGTCATGCTCGAGGTCGCTGGCGTAGGCGAAAACCGGTCGGCGGGAGGGGTCAAAGGCGGCCAGGGCGGCGCGGATCTCGGCGAGCCCGCGCTTGCGCGCCGTCGCCGCTCCGACCACCGGCACCCCGAGACGCGACTGCAGCAGCGGCAGGTCGATGGTCATGCCGCAGCGTTCGGCCTCGTCCATGATGTTGACCACGACCAGCAGCGGCAGCCCCGCCTCGGCCAGCTGCAACGTCATCGGCAGCATGCGCTCGAGGTTGCGCGCGTCGATGACGTGGACCACCACATGGACCTCGCCGTGCAGGAGAATCTGCCGGGCGACCCGCTCCTCCTCGGTGATGGGGAGAAGACTGTACATGCCGGGGGTATCGAGGACCTCGTAGCGGAGGCCGGCGAGGTCGCAAAAACCATGCGCGACCTCGACCGAGGTGCCCGGATAGTTGGAAACTGTCGTGTAAGCCCCGGTGAGGGCATTGAAGAGGACGCTCTTGCCGACATTGGGGTTGCCGACAAGGACGATTTTCGGGACGCCGGCAGAGAGGGAAACAGGCTTGCTCATGAAAGACCTTCATCGCTCTTCAGGGTAAGATTGATAATCATTTTCACTGCCGCGGCGTGGCCATCACTCCGGACCGCATTTGGCGCAACGTCCGTACAGTTCGAGGCGGTGGCTGAGAATGTGAAAACCATGTTGGCGGGCGACCCGCTGCTGCAGGCGCTCGATATCCCCATCCTCGAATTCGAGGATGGCACCGCAGGCGGTACAGATGAGGTGATCATGATGATCCTCGCCGCTGCACTGCTCGTAGCGGGTCTGGCGATCGCCAAAGTGGCGCGACTCGGCCAGCCCGCTGCCGGCCAGGAGCTTGAGGGTGCGATGGACGGTGGCATAACCGATCCCCGGGTGCTGCTGACGAATCTGCAGATAGAGCTCTTCGGTGGAGAGGTGCCCCCCCGACTGCAGAAAAGCGTCGAGGATAATTTCCCGCTGCCGCGTCGACTTCAGACCCTGGGTTAGCAGATAGTCCCGGAACTGTTGTTTGCGCTCCATCCGGTCCTCCAATTGAAAATGATTGTCAATTTAAGCGAGGCGGGAGGTCGCTGTCAAGGGAATTAACAGCGTCACGCTAACCGACGTTGGGCAGGAAGCGATAGAGGGAACCGG
>MGTO01000136.1:0-4925 GCA_001799485.1 Desulfuromonadales bacterium GWC2_61_20
ATTCACCTTTCTCTCTTTACCCCGGCGTCCCGGAGCAAACTGTAACAGCAATAGAACCAAACTGGCTACTCGTTCAATATACAAGGGGCGAAGCAAACGCTTCATCTGCTTCGCCCGGGCTATGTGTCCCGCGCAAAACCAGGGCAAAGCAGATGAAACTTGCTTTGCCCCTACGGGTTACTTCACCTGCGCCGCCCCCAGATCAATCGCCTTGACATTGAGGGGGATGAAGCGGTGATTGCGCTCGGGGAGGACTTTTTTCAGCGCCTCCTTGAGGGAGTCGAAGGCGACCGGCCGACAGTTGGCGACGTAGACGCCGATGGCGATCATGTTGAGCATGCGCGCGTCGCCGAGCTCCTGCGCCATCTCGTTGAGCGGCAAACGGAGGATGTCGAGATCGTCGCGGCGCTTCGCCCCTTCCGCGACCAGCGAGCTGTTGAGGAGGCAGAAGGCGCCGGGCTTGAAGCGGCCGATGTGACGGTCGAAGGAGGCCTGGTTGAGGATGATCCCGGCGCTCGGAGCGCCGATCACCGGCGAGCCGACCTCCTCGTCGGAAACGACCACCGTGCAGTTGGCGGCGCCGCCGCGCTTCTCCACCCCATAGGAGGGGTAGTAGCTGACGTTCTTCCCGTCGATGATCCCGGCATAGGCAAGGAGGTTGCCGATGACCAGAATCCCCTGGCCGCCGAAACCGGTCATGAAGACATCGTGCGTCATGGTCAGTTCTTCTCCTTGAAAGTACCAAGAGCAAAATACGGAATCATTTCCTTTGCCACCCGCTCGTTCGCCTGCACCGCACTCATCCCCCAGTTGGTCGGGCAGGCGGAGAGGACTTCGACGAAGGCGAAACCCTTCTTCTCGATCTGATAGGAGAAGGCGGTCTTGATCGCCTTGGCGGCGGCGAGGATGTTCTTGGGGCTGTTGACCGCCACCCGCACCGAGTAAGCGGCGCCGTCGAGAGCGGCGATGACCTCGGCCATGCGCATCGGGTAGCCGTCGATGGTGACGTCGCGCCCCTCGGGGGAGGTCAGGGTGCGCTGGCCGGGGAGCGAGGTCGGCGCCATCTGGCCGCCGGTCATCCCATAAGTGGTGTTGTTGACGAAGATGGCGGTGAAGAGCTCGCCGCGGTTGGCGGCGTGGATGATCTCGCTGGTGCCGATGGCGGCGAGATCGCCGTCCCCCTGGTAGGTGAAGACGAAGTTGTCGGGGCGGGCACGCTTGACCCCGGTGGCGACGGCCGGGGCGCGACCGTGCGGGGCCTCGACCACGTCGATATCGAAGTACTCGTAGAGAAAGACACTGCAGCCAACGGAAGCGACGCCGATGGTCTGCGGCTGCACGCCGAAATGGTCCATGGCGTCGGCGACGAGGCGATGGATGAGGCCGTGCTGGCAGCCGGGGCAGAAGTGGGTGGCGACATCCTTGAGGGAGATCGGGCGCTGAAAGACCGGTTGCATGTTCAGGCCCCCTTTCCGTAGTGCTTGTGGATTTGACCGAAGAGTTCTTCCGGCGTCGGCAGCGAGCCGGTTCCCGGCGGGCGGCCGTAGAAGACGACCTCGGCATCGCGCGCCACCGACAGGCGCACGTCCTCGACCATCTGCCCGGTGGAGAGCTCGACACAGAGGACTTTTTTACAGGTCGCGGTCGCCTGCTGGAAGGCAACCTCCGGGAAGGGGAAGAGGGTGATCGGCCGCAGGTAGCCGACCTTGAGTCCGGCGGTGCGGGCCATCTCCACGGCACTTTTGGCGATGCGGGCGGCGCTGCCGAAGCCGGTGACGAGGAGTTGCGCATCGTCGAGGTACTTCCCTTCGCTGCGCTGCTCTTTCGCTTTCAACTCCTCGGCGCGGCCCCAGAGCTTCCAGTTATGGCGCTCCAGCTCCCCTTCGCCCAAGAAGAGGGATTTGACGATGCGCTGGTCCTTGCGCCCCTGCTTGCCGGTCACCGCCCACGCCTTGGCCGGGAGATCGCTCGGAGGGACGTAAGGCTTACATTCGAGGGCCTCCTTCATCTGCCCGACCAGGGAGTCGGCGAGCAAGACGGCCGGCATGCGGTAGCGGTCGGAGAGATCGAAGGCGAGGATGGTGAGGTCGTACATCTCCTGCACCGAGGCCGGAGCGACGACGACGGTGCGATAGCCGCCGTGGCCGCCGGTCTTGACCGCCTGGAAGTAGTCGGCCTGCGAGGGGTCGATACCGCCGAGGCCCGGGCCGGAGCGGCAGATGTTGACGATGAGGCCGGGGAGCTCGCTCCCCGCCATGTAGGAGATCCCCTCCTGCTTCAAGGAAATGCCGGGGCTGGAGGAGGAGGTCATGGCGCGAAAGCCGCAGGCACTGGCGCCAAGGAGCATGTTGATCGAGGCGATCTCGCTCTCGGCCTGGATGAAGGTGCCGCCCATTTTGCGCAACTCCCCCGCCATGTAGGCGGGGATGTCGCTCTGCGGGGTGATCGGGTAGCCGAAGTAGTAACGGCAGCCGGCGGCCAGCGCCCCCATGGCGACGGCGATGTTGCCGGCGACGAGCTGACGTTCGCTCATGGCTTCTCCCCCTTCTCTGCGCGAAAGACGGTGATCGCCACGTCCGGGCACATCTGCGCGCAGAGGGCGCAGGAGGTGCAATCGCGGCTGCACTCCGCGGGGAAGACCGCGGGGAGAAACCCTTGACGGTTGAGCTTGTCGCTCATGCGGATGAGTTTTTTCGGACAAGCCAGGGTGCAGAGGGCGCAGCCTTTGCAGCGGGCTTCATCGATGACGACCTTGGCCACGGGATCACAACTCCTTCCTGGAGCAAATACCTTTTTCGGGGAGAGGTAGGCTAACAAAACGGGCTCCCGCGCGTCAATGGAAAAGCGCGCCGCCGTCGCCCGGGTCCTACCCGGAGCTATTTGAATTCGCGTACATTTCCCTTGCGGCCGTTTGACAAGGGGGCACGCAGGGACGACAATAAAACCATAATCTTTTCCCCGGCAGAGGAGTCCCCTATGTCCCACCATCGCGCCCACCCCGTTGCCGCCCTGCTATTGCTTCTGCTCACCGCTTGCAGCCATGTCATCGGCAGGCCCTCTCTGGACGCGGTGACGCCCGACCTCGTTCTCGCCGCAGTCAAAGCCGATCCGGCGGCGCACGCTGGCCAGATTCTCCTCCTCGGCGGGGTCATTCTCGACAATGCACCAGGAGCCAATCTCTCGACTCTGGAGATCTATTCCTGGCGCCTCGACCGTTATGGCGAGCCGGTCGCCGTCGACGAAGCGGCCGGACGCTTCCTCGCCACCAGCGAGCGTTTCCTCGATCCCGCCCTCTACCAGCCCGGGCGCCTGGTGACCCTCACCGCCCGCGTCGACGGCCACGAACTCCGCCCCTTGGGCGAGCTCACCTACGACTATCCGCTCCTGCGCATCGTCGAGCTCTACCTCTGGCGCAACCCCTACCCGTACCGCTCCGGTTATCTCTCCCCCTGGTACTACTATTACGGTCCCACCTGGTACCAGCGCGATAACCCTTACGATCCGGCCTATATGTCGTATCCCTATACCCCCCACTGGGGACGGCCGCTACAACCCTGACAGCTTTGGCAGTCGAACGCGGAAACAAAAGCAGGAGAGGGTTGGCCGGTGCACGGCCAACCCTCTCGCATTTTTGGCTCAATCCTCCGCTAAATCGGCAGAATCCCCAGCCTCAGCCCTGCCCCTCCTAGTCGCGGCCGGTCATTTTGTCGTACCAGCCCCAGGGATTTTTCCGCTTGATCCAGACCGGGATGACGAGAATCAGGATGACGAAAAAGAGCCCGAGGAAGATCTGCATGAGGATATTGCCCGAGAAGAAACTCATGCCGTAGTAGTTGAGGATGATGGTGCCGGGGGTCATCCCCACCAGCGTGCTCAGGGCAAAGGAGCGCAGCGACATGCGCGTCAGGCCGGCGCCGTAGCTGACGAGGGCGAAGGAGAAGATCGGTTCGAGGCGGGCAAAGAGGACCACGTAGAAGAGATGCCGGTTGGCAATGCGCGCGCTGAAGGTGAGTTCGCGGTGCAAGAGGTGGGCGATGGCCTCCCGGCCGAGGGCGCGGGCGAGGAGGAAACAGGCGATCGCCCCGGCTTCGCTCCCGATCAGGGAGTAGATCGTCCCCCAGAAGGGATCGAAGAGGGCGCCGCCGGCGATGTCGAGGGGCGCATTGGGGACGACTGTTACCACGATGGCGACGACACGCAAGAGGATGAAGGCCAGGGGGGTCCACCCCTCCGCCCCCTGCAGAAACGTCGCGATCGAGTCGGGATCGAAAAGTTCCGGCGGCACCGCCCACCAGACGAAGAGACCGAGGGCGAGCAGCAACAGGACGAAGAGGATCGCCTTGCGCATGGGGCGGCTGTTGTTGGCGGCAAGGCGCATCGGATTATCTGTCTCCACACGAACCGGCAGGGTACTTACTTTCATACACTCCCCCGCCACCCCCCGTCAATCAATTCCCGCCCTGGCGCTGCGCAAGAGCCGCACCGACCTGCAACCTGCACAGCCTCCCGCCCCCCATCCCCGCCTCTGACCCACCTGTGCTACGATGAAACAGGGAGAGACAACCACAGCGCCTTGGTCATCGCGCCGGGCGGAGAGAGGAGCAGGGTCATGTCAACCGTTTACGCATGCGATAGCTGCGGTGAAGTCAGCGAGACCAGCGGTTATCTATGTCAACCGAAAGCGGTCGGCGACCGCGAGAGTTATTGCCACACCAATCCGGAGAGCGATGTCTGCGTCGCGCCGCGGGAAGAGCTACCCTTCGAGTGTGCCAGCTGCGGCCGGCCGGCCGCGACCAAGGATGCGGTCTGTGATCCGCGCAAGGTGCGCTGATGGCAAAACGCCAGTCCGGTTAATTCGGGCGGCGTGCCGGCCGCCCCTCCGGCCGCTATGATGCACCTATGCAGATAACCATATAACTTCCGGC
>MGTO01000136.1:4954-5225 GCA_001799485.1 Desulfuromonadales bacterium GWC2_61_20
GCCATGACCAACCTTTATGAATGCGGCAGATGCGGCGTCGTCAGCGAAGCGAGCAACCACCTCTGTCAACCGCTGGAGGTCGCCGGCCGCGAGGGCTATTGCGGCATACTGGCCCCGCGCGATATCTGTGATTCCATGCAGGAGAGCCTGACTTTCGAGTGCGCCAGCTGCGGCCGACCAGCGGAGAATAAGGAGTTGCTGTGCGATCCGCACAAGATTCGCTAGCAAACCGTCCGGGCCGCTGAAAAACGCGGGACCCGCCGTTAACGGC
>MGTO01000136.1:5244-17445 GCA_001799485.1 Desulfuromonadales bacterium GWC2_61_20
AACTGCTGGCCTACCGCTTAGGAGGCGGTCGCTCTATCCACCTGAGCTACGGGGTCGTAAAGGTGCATCTTTATAGCGGATGCCCCGGCGAGATGCAATGGCCATTTCGCGCGGGGCGTTCCGTTGTCAGAACTTGAGAAGGCTGAAGGTCATCCCTTCGGGGAGGCGTTTGCGCCCGTGAAGGAATTCGATTTCGGCGAGGAAGGCACACTCGACCACCTCGGCGCCGAGTTCCTGGACCAGGGAGACAACGGCGGCAACAGTCCCGCCGGTGGCGAGGAGATCGTCGGCGACGATGACCCGATCCCCCTTTTTGAAGGCGTCTTCGTGGATTTCGAGGGTGTCGCTGCCGTATTCGAGGTCATAGGTCTTGCGCCGCGTCTTGAAGGGGAGCTTCCCCGGCTTGCGCACCAGAGTGACGCCAGTACCGAGTTTGTAAGCCAGAGCCGAGCCGAGGATGAAGCCGCGCGCTTCGACGCCAACGACCTGCTGGATGTTCTTGCCGATGTAGCGGTGGGCAATGAGATCGATCATGCGATGGAAGCTTTTGGCGTCGGAGAGGAGGGTGGTGATGTCCTTGAAGACGATCCCCTTTTTGGGAAAGTCGGGAACATCGCGGATGATCTTTCTCAGGTCTTCCATGGTTCAAAACTCCAGGGGGGGAATTGGTCCAGGCTCATGTGGTCTGGGGAGTTGACGCCTGTCGCGCCAGGGCCTCGGCCCGCGACTTCTCCTCTTCCCCCTCCATGGAGCGGCGCAGCTTTTCCAGGCTCTTCGATTCGATTTGGCGGATGCGCTCGCGGGTGACGCCGAACTTGCGGCCGATGGTGTCGAGGGTCTGCGGCTCCTCGTCGTTGAGGCCGAAACGGAGGGTGAGGATCTCCTGTTCGTTGTCGTTGAGGAGGTGGAACCAGCGCGAGATGTGGGCGTAGCGGTCGAGATCCTCGATGAGGGCGGCCGGGTCGGTCGAGGTGGTGTCCTCGATGGTATCGATGAGGCTGTAGTCGCTGTTTTCGCCCATGGGGTGCTCGATGGAGAAGGTCTTCTTGACCAGGACCATGAGCCGGCTGACGTAGGCCGGTTCGACCCCCATGGCGTCGGCGACCGACTTGATATCGGGCTCTTCGTTGAATTTGTGCACCAGTTCACGGGTCACCTTGACCAGCTTGTTGATATCGTCGGAGACATGGACCGGCAGGCGGATGGTGCGGCTCTGGTTGACCAGGGCGCGTTCGATGGACTGGCGGATCCACCAGGTGGCGTAGGTGGAGAAACGGCATTCCTTGGAGAGTTTGAAGCGTTCCACCGCCTTGATCAGGCCGAGATTCCCTTCTTCGATGAGATCGAGAAAGGGCAAGCCCCGGTTCATGTAGCGCTTGGCAATCTTCACCACCAGGCGCAGATTCGACTCGATCATGAGATTGCGGGCGGCGCCGTCACCGAGTTCGATACGGCGGGCCAAGGCCCGCTCCTGCTCGGCGGTCAGCAGGCTGGTCTTCTGGATTTCCCGCAGGTAGAGGCGAATGGCATCGTCGGAATGATCTTCGTCGCGGGCAACGGCGACCACCTTGTCTTCGTCATCCTCGTCCTCTTCCTCGTCTTCCTCATCCTCGGCCGCGTCACTCGCTTCTGCATCATCGAGAAGTTCAACTTCCTTCTCTTCGACTTCCTCCATGTCGACGTCAGCACTATCGACATCATCGCCGGGTTTGACCATGCGTATTCCCTCCCATCGTCATGCAACCATTGACAAAACGCTTGAAGTCTAAGGGATGACTCACGTTCAAGGCAAGTAGATTGTGGGATCGACGGCTTCCTTGCCGTATCGGATTTCGAAATAGAGGCGCGGTTTGCCACCGCCGGGGGGGGTGCCGGCCAGGGCGATCTTCTCCCCTTTGCTGACAAAGGTGCCCGACGAGACGAGATTGCGCGCATTGTAGCCATAGACGGTGAAGAAAGTATCGTCATGTTTGACGATGATGAGATTGCCATAGCTGCTGATGCCGTCGCCGCTGTAGATGACCCGCCCGGCGGCGGCCGCGACGACCGGGGTGTTGACGGGAGCGCCGATTTCAAGCCCCTTGCCGGAGGTACCGCCGCCGCTGCCGAAGCGGCGCAACAGCGGTCCCCGCAGCGGCCAGAGGAAACGACCGGTCGTGGCCGGCGGCTTCGCTGCCGAGGTGCCGCCGGTTGTCGACGCGACTTCTTTCCGTGGCGGTGCGGGAAGCACGCTCGGTTTCGCCGCCGGCGTCGCCGGGGGGAGAGTCGGCGGCAGCGTTTTCGCCGGCTTGGCTGGCGGCGCCTTGGCTACGGAAGGAGCAGCCGGGGGGGGGGACGGCGGAGCTTTGCCGCCGGGGAGAGGGACGGCGAGCGTCCTGGTCGCCCCGGGAATGAAGATTTTATCGCCGGTGCGCAAACGGGTCGGGTCGCTGATGCCGTTGATGCGGGCAAGATAGTTTTCATCGACACCGTAGGTCCGACTGATGCGGTAGAGGGTTTGACCGTCACCGACCCGGTGATAGACCCCGCCCCCGGCGCCACAACCGACGAGGAGGATCAGGACCACCCCGGCACTCGCCCAGAGAAGGCGGGAGGCGGTCACAGCCCGTTCCCCTCGTTGCCCCAGCCATGCTCGCCAATGAGGGGGACGAAACGGCAACCGAGGAGGGATTCCTCGCGATAGTTCGCCTCGCCGGTACGCACCACCCGCAGCAGCATCTGACTACTACGATCACCGACCGGAATGACCAGGCGGCCGCCGATGGCGAGTTGCCGCCGGTATTCGTCGGGGATCGTCGGCGCCCCGGCGGTGACAATGATGGCGTCGAAGGGGGCCTCCTCGGGCCAGCCGAGGGTGCCGTCACCGACCCGAATCTGCACGTTGCCGCAACCGGTGGCGTCAAGGACTCGCCGCGCCTGCCGGGCGAGTTCGGGAATCCGCTCGATGGTCAGGACCCGGCGGACGATTTTGGCGAGGATGGCCGACTGGTAACCCGAACCGGTGCCGATCTCGAGCACCTGATCGTGCCGCCGCAGACAGAGAGCTTCGGTCATGCTCGCCACCATGTAGGGCTGCGAGATGGTCTGGCGTTGTCCGATGGGGAGGGGGGCATCGCCGTAGGCTTGGGCGCGCAGGGCTTCTTCGATGAAGAGGTGACGCGGGACCTCGAGCATGGCGGCGATGACCTGCGGATCGGTGACGCCGCGGGCAATGACCTGGCGCTCAACCATGTTGCGGCGGGCGGCGGCGAAGTTCACAGTGCCCCCGGCTCGATCGTCCCGAGGCCGCTGTCCTGGCTCCAGCCGGAAAAGTTCCAGGCGGAGAGGGCGGCGAAGGAACGATAGTTGGTGAGATCGAGATGCAAGGGGGTGACGGAGACGAAGCCATGGTGGACGGCATGGAAATCGGTCCCCGGCTGATCGACGAAGCCGGCGCCACCGGCGCCGATCCAGTAATATTTGCGTCCCCGCGGGTCGACCTTCTCGACGACCAGATCGCCATAGCGGCGCTTCCCCTGCCGGGTCAGGCGGACACCGCGGCTGGGACCGGCGGGGACGTTGACGTTGAGCAGGGTGTCGGCGGGCAAGCGATGGGTAAGCATGGCGGTGGCCAGTTCGGCGGCCACCGCCGCGGCGGGAAGAAAGTCCTCATAGGTAAAGGCGGCCGCTTCGAGGGAGACGGCAATGGCGGGGACCCCCATGAGGGTCGCTTCCATGGCCGCGGCGACGGTGCCGGAATAGGTAATATCGTCCCCCATGTTGCCCCCCCGGTTGATGCCGGAGACAACGAGGGCGGGACGCTCGGCGAGGAGCCCGTGGAGGCCGAGGTTGACGCAGTCCGTCGGGGTACCATCGACGGCGAAATGCCCCGGCGCCACCTCTTCGGCCCGCAGCGGCGCATGCAACGTCAACGAATGGCTGACGGCACTGCGCTCGCGATCGGGGGCAACCACGACGACGCGGCCGAGATCACCTAGGCTCCCGGCCAAGGCTTGCAAGCCGGGAGAGTGGATGCCATCGTCGTTGGTCACGAGAATCAGCACGGCGGCCTCGCTAGAGATGCAGAGAGCAGGGGGTCAGGGGGTCCGGCCGAGGCTGTCGCGCAAACGGAGCAGGTCGTTGCGGATTTCTTCCAGCTGCTGGCGCAAGGGGGTGCAAGGCGGAGGGATGGCCGGAGCAGGTTCCTCCGGGATGAATCGGTCGCGCAGGGCTTTTCTCGCCCCGGCGATGGTGAAACCCTGATGGTAGAGGAGATCTTTGAGACGCAGGACCAGCTCGATATCCTTGCGCTGGTAAAGACGCTGCCGGGTCGTGCTCTTGTTGGGACGGAAGGTGCGAAACTCGGCTTCCCAGTAGCGTAGAACGTGGGGTTTGATTCCGGTCAGGGCGGCGACTTCGCCGATGCGGAAATAGAGCTTGTCGGGAATCACGGGATCCATGGACATGCTCCGGAGGCGAAGGGATTACTCCTCCTCACCGTTGATGGCGCCTTTGAGCACCTGGCTCGGTTTGAAGGTGAGAATGCGGCGGGAGGTAATCTTGATCTCATCGCCGGTCTGGGGATTGCGCCCCCGGCGGGTCGCCTTGTCCTTGACGACAAAGTTGCCGAAACCGGCAATCTTGATCTTCTCACCATTTTCCAGGGTCGATTTCATCAAGTCGAAGACCATTTCGACGATGTCGGCGGATTCCTTTTTGGAAAAACCGGTCTTCAGATAAACGTTTTCAACCAGATCCGCCTTCGTCATAGTTCCTCCACCTCGTTAAAACTCTGTTAAATCGAGGGTTTTATATCACACCAAGTATCCGTAATCAACCGCTTTTTTTCAACGCAGAGTGGCGTCGAGTTTTTTGCACAGGGTCTGCACCAGTTTACCGTGGGCGGCGTTGATCTCTTCGTCGGTCAGAGTCTTCTCGGAACTGCGGTAGCGGACCCGCAGCGCCACGCTCTTTTTCCCCTCGGGAACGCCTGGTCCGCGGTAGAGATCGAAGAGGACAAGATCTTCTGCGTCCTTGCTCCCGGCCTTGGCGAAGAGCTCGAATATCTGCTGCGCCGTCACCGTCTCGTCGAGGAGGAGGGCACTGTCGCGGTAGGCATCGGGAAAACGGCTCAAAGGGCGGATGCCGGCATGTTTGTTGAGGCGGGGCAATTCGAGTTCGGCCAGATAGACCGGAACGTCGATGGCAAAGGCCGCCAGGGTCCGGGGATGGACTTCCCCGACCACACCGAGACGCACCCCCCCGGAATAGAGGGTGGCCGACTTGCCCGGATGGAGGTAAGGCTCACCGGCATCGGCCTGCCAAGTGATGGTATCGGCGCGAAACTGGCGATAGAGGGTTTCGAGGACCCCCTTGAGGTCGAAAAAATCGACCGCGTCGTTCCCCTGCGCCCACCCTTCCGGCGTGCGCCGGCCACAAATGGCCAGACACAGTCGCAGCGGCTCGTCGGGGAGTTCCTCGCCGGCCCGGGGAAGGAAGACCGGCCGCAATTCGAAGAGGCGCAGATCGCGGGTCCGGTAAGCCAGGTTACGCGCCAGCGTCTCAAGCATGCTCGGAGCCAGCATCGTCCGCATCACCGACTGCTCCTCGGTGAGGGGATTGAGGACTTTGACGCACTTGCGCCGGCGGTCTTCGGCGGGGAGCTGCAGCTTGTCCCACAAGCCCGGGCTGACAAAAGAATAGTTGATGGTTTCAGCGAAGCCGCAGGCGACGACGGCGTCACGCAGCGCCGTCGTCAATTTCTGGTGCTGGGGCAGACGCTGGCTGACGATACGGCAGACCGGCAGGGTCTCGACGATCTGGTCGTAGCCATGCAGCCGGGCGACTTCCTCGATGAGATCGATCTCCCGCTCGAGGTCGGGACGGAAGCTCGGCACGGCGACGGTGAGAAGGCCGTCCGGGTGCCCGCCGACGGGGGGGATGATGTCCAGTCCGATGGCGGCCAGCAGCTCGCCAATGCGGGCGAGGGAGAGTTCGATGCCGAGAATAGCGTGGGTCCGCTGGGTTGAGATGGTCAGGTGCCGCCGCGACAACGGCTGCGGGTAGACATCGAGGACACCCCGGGCCACGGTGCCGCCGGCAACCTCGAGAATCAGGGCGGCGGCGCGATTGAGGGCAACCGGAACCATATCGATATCGGCCCCCCGCTCGAAGCGATGCGAAGACTCGGAATGGAGGCCGAGACGCTTGCTGGTCCGGCGAATCGCCGCCGGATTGAAGTAGGCACTCTCCAGGAGGATGTCGCGGGTCTCGGGACGAATCTCCGAATTCTCCCCGCCCATGATTCCGGCCAGGGCCACCGCCCCGACGCCGTCACAGATGGTCAGATCGGACGACTTGAGCTGGCGCACCTGACTGTCGAGGGTGGTGAAGCCCTCCCCTTCCCCGCTGCGGCGCACGACGATACGTCCCCCGCGCAACAAGGCAAAATCGAAGGCATGGAGGGGATGGCCAAGCTCCATCAAGACGTAATTGGTGACATCGACAACGTTGTTGATGGAGCGCATGCCGACGGCTTCGAGACGACGCACCAGCCAAGCGGGAGAGGGGCCGATGGTGACACCGCAAATCAGGCGCGCGGCATAGCGCGGACAGAGCTCGGGTTCTTCAATGACGACGGCGGCAAGTGACGCGATATCCGGGCCGGCTTCGTCCACCACCGGCCGCGGCAGGCGCAGCTGGCAACCGGACATGGCGGAGACTTCACGAGCGACGCCGACGACACTGAGACAGTCGGGCCGGTTCGGGGTCAGGCCCAGCTCGTAACGGGCATCCTTGAGACCGAGGACAGCAAAAACCGGCTGCCCGAGGGGAAGTCCGGGGGGAAGGATGAGAATCCCTTCCGATTCGGCGGCGAGACCGAGTTCCTTTTCGGAACAGAGCATGCCGCACGATTCAAGACCGCGAATCTTCGACTTCTTGATCTTGAAATCGCCCGGAAGGACGGCGCCGACCTGGGCCAGGGCCACCAGATCGCCGGTCTTGTGATTGCGGGCGCCGCAGACGACCTGCACCTCTTCCCGACCGTTATCGACCCGGCACAGGGTCAGACGGTCGGCCTCGGGATGGGGAGCGACTTCGAGGAGGCGGGCGACAACGACGTCATCGAGGCCTTCACCGATCTTGTGCAGGGTATCTACTTCGAGCCCGGCCATGGTCAGACGGTGGGACAGCTCGTCCGGGGTCAGGGCAAAATCGACGAATTCTTTCAGCCAGCGATGGGTGACGATCATGATAAAAGCCTTTAATTACTAGAACTGACGCAGAAAACGGTGATCGTTCTCGAAGAAGAGGCGCAGGTCGCTGACCCCATACTTGAGCATCGCCACCCGCTCCAGGCCCATGCCGAAAGCAAAACCGGTATAGACTTCCGGGTCGTAACCGACCGACTTGAAGACCTCGGGATCGATCATGCCGCTGCCGAGAATTTCCAGCCACCCCGAATTTTTGCAAACCCGACAGCCCTTGCCGCCGCAGATGACACACTGGATGTCGACTTCGGCCGACGGTTCGGTGAAGGGGAAGAAAGAAGGGCGAAAGCGGACGGCGACCCCTTGACCGAAAAACTGGCTGATGAAGCTGGTCAGAACCCCTTTGAGATCGCCGAAAGTCACCCGATGATCGACGAGGAAACCTTCGATCTGATGAAACATCGGGCTGTGGGTGATATCCGAATCGCGGCGATAGACCGTCCCCGGGGCAATCACCCGCACCGGCGGCTGATGCTGCAGCATGGTGCGAATCTGCACCGGTGAGGTATGGGTGCGCAGGACGACCTCATCGGAGATGTAAAAGGTATCTTGCATGTCGCGGGCAGGGTGATCCTTGGGCATGTTAAGAGCTTCGAAATTATAGAAATCCTTCTCGATTTCCGGCCCTTCCTCGACCCCGAAACCGAGGGAGGAAAAGATTTCGACGATCTCCTCGCGCACCAGAGTGATGGGGTGCTTGCTGCCGCCGCCGTGAATGCGTCCGGGGAGGGTGACATCGATGCGCTCGGCCACCAGCCGGCGCCCGATTTCTTCTTCGCGCAAGGCCGCGAGGCGCGCGGCGAAAGAGGCTTCGATCTCCTCCTTGACGCGATTGACGAGGGCGCCCATGGCCGGCCGTTCTTCCGGCGGCAGTGCCCCCATCTCTTTCATCAGGGCCGTCAGCTCCCCCTTGCGCCCGAGAAAGCGCACGCGTACGTCCTGCAACGCCGCTTCGGCGTCGGCGCCGGCCAGAGCTGTGCGTGCCGCTGCCAGCATCCCTTCCAATTGTTGCTTCATGACCACACCCTGGGTTGAAAAAGTGGGGGTATTGCCCGATGGCGATGACCGCACCGGACAAAAAAAAAGAGATGAGGGCCAGGCCCTCATCTCTTGAGCGTAACAGCAGACCGCTACTGGATCTGGGCCTTCGCCTTGGCGACGACGGCGCTGAACCCGGCCGGGTCTGTCACCGCCAGCTGGGCCAGAATCTTGCGGTCCAGGGCAATCTCCGCCTTCTTAAGACCGAAGACCAGACGGCTGTAGGAAACTCCGTTTTCACGGGACGCAGCGTTAATCCGGGCGATCCACAGGGCGCGGAAGTCACGCTTCTTGACGCGACGGTCACGGAACGCGTAGTTGAGGGCGCGATCGACGGCCTCGGTGGCACTGCGGAAAAGCTTGCTGCGGGCGCCGCGGAAACCTTTGGCGAGTTTGAGGACCTTGTTACGACGACGTCTGGATTTGACTCCACCTTTTGCTCTCGGCATCTCTTCTACTCCTTTGTGGTTGAACGACGGTCAGCCCGTCGCCGGATCTGGAGGGGGAAGCCGTTGTCCCCCCAGTTCGCGGAATTGATCGGTATCCCAGCAGCCCCTAGAGGTAGGGAATCAACTGGCGGATGTTCTTCTCGTCGGCCTTGGAGACCACCGACGCCTGACGCAGATCGCGTTTGCGCTTGGTCGTCTTCGAGGTCAGAATGTGGCTGGTAAAGGCCTTGTTGCGGCGAATCTTGCCGGTTCCGGTCATGCGGAAGCGTTTGGCTGCACCGCGATTGGTCTTGATTTTGGGCATCCCCATTCTCCTTCTTGCTGATAATGTCCGGAAAAACAGTGCCTGCTCTCCGGTTTCCAGTGACATAAAGCCGGTCGTCGGCTACCGCCGGGACCGAACAGATAATGTTTATTTTTTTACCGGGCCGAGAACCATCGTCATGAAGCGGCCGAACATGACCGGCTTCGACTCAACCACGCCGATATCCTTGACATCTTCGATGGTTCTTTCCAGGAGCTTGGTGCCGAACTCCGGGTGGGTCACTTCGCGCCCGCGGAACATGACGGTCACCTTGACCTTGTTTCCCTCTTCGAGGAAGCGCCGGGCGTTCTTGACCTTGAACTGGAAGTCGTGGTCTTCGGTCTTGGGCCGCATCTTGACTTCTTTGAGCTCGACTTTGGCCACCTTTTTCTTGGCCTCGGCCGCGCGCTTGCTCAGTTGATATTTGTACTTGCCATAGTCCATGATCCGGCAGACCGGCGGTACGGCGGTCGGCGAGACCTCGACCAGATCGAGTCCCCGTGATTCGGCCACGGCCAGGGCGTCGAAGAGGCTCAGGATGCCGAGCTGATTCCCCTCGTCATCGACGACGCGAAGCTCCCGGGCACGAATCGCCCGATTGATATTGGTTTCTTGCTTGGCTATGGGACCACCTCCTAGTGGTATTGCCGGCATTCATCCGCCACAAAACTGGCGAACGCTGCAGGTGTCATCGGATCGAGAGTCTTGCCGCTACGATGGCGGGGAGCAATAGTTCCGGCCGCCATTTCCTGGTCACCGATGACCAGCATGTAGGGAGTCTTTTCCATCTGCGCTTCGCGAATCTTGAAGCCCAGTTTCTCGTTGCGCAAATCGAGCTGGACCCGTACCCCTTGCGCGCGCAGTGCCCGGCAAACTTCTTCAGCGTAAGTAGCCTGGTTGTCGGTGACGTTGAGAACTACGGCCTGTACCGGAGAGATCCAGAGCGGGAAACTGCCAGCGTAGTGTTCAATCAACACACCGATAAACCGCTCGATGGCCCCGAGGATGACCCGGTGGACCATGACCGGCCGGTGTTTTTCTCCGTCTTTTCCAGTATATACGAGATCAAAACGCTCGGGGAGCGTAAAATCGCACTGGATAGTAGCACATTGCCATTTCCTGTCAAGGGCGTCCTTGAGCTTGATATCGATTTTCGGCCCGTAGAAAGCACCGTCCCCATCGTTGATCGCGAAAGGACGCCCGGAATCGTCCAGGGCTGAACGCAGGGCATTGGTCGCCAGTGCCCAGGCCTCGTCACTGCCGATGGACTTGGCCGGACGGGTGGAGAGCTCCATCTCATACTCGAAGCCGAAGATCCCCATGACGTCCTGCACGAACTTGAGCACGCCCTTGATCTCGGCGTCCAGCTGTTCGGGCATGCAGATGATGTGGGCGTCGTCCTGGGTGAAGCCGCGCACGCGCAGGAGACCGTGGAGGACACCCGATTTCTCGTGGCGATGAACGGTACCAAGTTCGAAGTAGCGCAAGGGGAGATCGCGGTAAGAGCGCATACGCGACTTGTAGATGAGCATATGGGCGAGACAGTTCATCGGCTTGATGCCGTAGCCCTGCTCGTCGATCTCGGTGAAGTACATGTTCTCGCGGTAGTTCTCGTAGTGTCCCGAGATCTTCCACAGTTCGGTGCGGAGTATCTGCGGCCCCATGACGATGTCGTAGCCGCGCTTGAGGTGCTCCTGCCGCTCGAAATTCTCGATCAGGGTGCGCAGCAGCGCCCCTTTCGGATGCCAGATCACCAAGCCGGCGCCGGCCTCCTCGCTGAAGGAGAAGAGATCGAGCTCGCGGCCGAGCTTGCGATGGTCGCGTTTCTTGGCCTCTTCCAGACGCTCAAGATAGAGGGCGAGCTCCTTCTTGTCGGGAAAGGCCGTGGCATAGATACGCTGGAGCATGGCGTTTTTCTCGCTGCCACGCCAATAGGCTCCGGCGACACTGGTGAGCTTGAAGGCCTTGAGCAGACCCGTCGCCGGCAGATGCGGCCCGCGGCAGAGATCGACAAAATCCCCCTGACGGTAGAGGGAAACCGTCGCCACCGGCAGGTCTTCGATGAGCTCGACCTTGTACTGCTCCCCCATGGACCGGAAGAGAGCGATGGCCGCGTCGCGACTCATCTCCTCACGCACGATGGGAAGATTGGCGGCAGCCAGCTGCGTCATCTTTTCTTCGATGCGGGGAAATTCTTCCGGAGCGAAGACATGTTCAGGGCTGTAAAAATCGTAATAGAAACCGTTATCGATGGCCGGGCCGATGGTGACCTGGATCTTGGCGCCAAAGAGTTCCTTGACCGCGTGGGCCATGAGGTGGGCGGCACTGTGGCGGTAGACTTCGAGGCCATCGGCGGACTTCAACGTCACCAGTTCGAGGCGGATATCTCCCTGCAGCCGGGTGGCGAGATCGACCAGCTGGCCATCGACGCGAGCGGCCACGGCCTGGCGTGCCAATCCTTCGCCGATGCTCCGAGCGACATCGAGGGGGGTCGAACCGACCGGAACCTCGCGCAGGGAACCGTCGGGCAATGTCACGCGAACTTGAGACATGGAAGGACTCTCCGCGAATGAAAAGAGGCATCCAGAAGATGCCTCAGACCATAAACCAATTTCGGGGCAGGAAATTGGTAGGCACGGGCGGGATTGAACCGCCGACCCCTACCGTGTCAAGGTAGTGCTCTCCCACTGAGCTACGTGCCTACGTCCGAAATGCCGGCCATGTGTATCAAAATAACCAAAGCACTGTCAAGTATCTTTTTCGCCTTTTTGCCCTTGCCCGAAGATTCCTGCCGGCAATTTACGGGTCAGGCGAAAAGAGTACGGCCGCTATGCGCTGACATAGGCCGCGGCGGCGGCGCGCAGGCGCGCCAGTTCGGCGGTGCTCCCAGCCTCGGCGTAGACTCGCACCACCGGTTCGGTCCCCGACTTGCGGAAGAGAACCCAGCTGCCGTCGGCGAAGAGATATTTGCAGCCGTCAACCGTCACCGTCTTGACGATCTCCTTCCCGGCCAGCGTCTTCAAGGGAGTGGCGAGTTTGCCGGCATAACCGGCCTCCAGTTCGGGGGAGAGCCGGAGATTGTCCCGGTGGCTGTAAATGGCACCGACCCGGGCGAAAAGATCCTGCAAGAGCACCGAGAGCGAACGCTTCTCCACCGCCA
>MGTO01000137.1:0-176 GCA_001799485.1 Desulfuromonadales bacterium GWC2_61_20
CCTGCAACTCCTTGCGGACGCTGTTGACATGGTCGAAGAGCTCGCGCAGATGCTCGCCCCGCTCCGGATAGTTGTAGCGGACCATGAAGCGATCCTCTTCGGCAAAATGGACCGTGACATACTCGACCATGAATTCGAGCATGCTCCCGATCGCTTCCCGCCCGTCCCCCTCCCTG
>MGTO01000137.1:285-14086 GCA_001799485.1 Desulfuromonadales bacterium GWC2_61_20
GGAGAGGTTTTGGCAAGGGGTGAAAAATCAACTTAAATTAAAAATATCGCGGAATCAAATTCGGGCGGGATTTGTTATCATCTCCATGCGCCAAGGCGGCGCCGGAACGCAGAGGGAAACCGTCATCCGCTCGAAGCTAGCAAGGAGAAGCGACCATGAAACAACGCACACTCGGCACCCAGGGCTTGACCGTCTCGGCCCAGGGCCTCGGCTGCATGGGGATGTCCGACTTCTACGGCCGGCGCGACGAGGCCGAGGCCATCGCCACCATCCACCGCGCCTTGGACCTCGGGGTCGACTTCCTCGACACCTCGGACATGTACGGCCCCTTCACCAATGAGGAACTCATCGGCAAGGCCCTCAAAGGTCGGCGCAAACAGGCGATCGTGGCGACCAAGTTCGGCATCCAACGCAGCAGCGCCCCGGCTTCTGGCGGCGGCTGGGCGCCGATCACCGGCATCAGCGGCCGCCCCGAGTACGTCCGCGCCGCTTGCGACGCCTCGTTGCAACGCCTGCAGATCGATCACATCGACCTCTACTACCAGCACCGGGTCGACACCAGCGTCCCCATCGAGGAGACGGTCGGCGCCATGGGCGATCTCGTCGTCGCCGGCAAGGTGCGCTTCATCGGCCTCTCCGAGGCCGCCCCCGCCACTCTCCGCCGCGCCCACGCCGTGCACCCGATCAGTGCCCTGCAAAGCGAGTATTCCCTCTGGAGCCGCGAGGTCGAGGACGAAATCCTGCCGACCCTGCGCGAGCTGGGGATCGGCTTCGTCGCCTACAGCCCCTTGGGGCGCGGCTTTCTCACCGGCCAGATCAAGAGCCCCGACGACTTCGCCGCCGACGACTACCGCCGCAACTCGCCGCGCTTCATGGGGGAGAATTTCGCGAAAAACCTCGACGTCGTCGCCAAGGTCCAGGAGATCGCCAAGCACAAGGGGGTGACCGCGGGACAGCTGGCCCTGGCCTGGGTCCTGGCGCAAGGGGACGACATCGTGCCGATTCCGGGGACCAAGCGCCGCCGCTATCTGGAGGAGAACGTCGCCGCCGGCGCCATCACCTTGAGCACCCCTGAGCTCGCCGAAATCGCCGCCGCCTTTCCCAAGGGGATCGCCGCCGGCGAGCGCTATCCGGCCTCGATGATGGAGTTTGTCAACCGCTGAAGCACTAACCGGCAGCATGTCGGGGGATAGGGCAATTCATGAATTGCCCCTACGCTAGAATCACCATAAATCGATCAACCATGGAGGGGGATCCATGCGCTATCGGCTGTTGCTTATCTGCGCCTTGCTACTCTTCTGCGGGCTGCCGCCAACGGCGCGGGGCGCGGCGCTGGCGGGGATGCTCCCCCGGACCTACGACGAGACCTGCACCATCGCCGGCTGGTGGGCCAGTGAAAAGCTCGACGGGGTGCGGGCCTCCTGGGACGGAGCGGCCCTGTGGTCGAAAAACGGCCAACGCTTGCAGCCACCGCCGGAGTTCGTCGCACAGCTCCCCGCTTTCGCCCTGGAGGGCGAGCTGTGGGGCGGGCGCGGCGGCTATGAGAAGACGGCGGCCATCGTCCTGCAACAGCACCCCCATGACGGCTGGCGGCAGTTGCAGCTGGCCATTTTCGATGTGCCGGACGAGCCGGGCAGCTTCACCCGCCGTATCGCCAAAGCGGTTGCGTGGCTGGCCGCCCATCCCTCCCCCTACGCCTTTGTCATCGCCCAAAGCCCCCTGCGCGATCGGGCGCAGTTGCAGGAGGAACTGCGGCGGGTGCAGGAGCTCGGCGGCGAAGGGTTGATCGTACGCGACCCGGAGGCTCTCTACACCGCCGGCCGCAGCGCCGAGGTCCTCAAGGTCAAGGAGTACGCCGATGCCGAAGCGCTGGTGATCGCCCATCTCCCCGGCCGGGGGCAAAACCGCGGCAAACTCGGCGCGCTGCTGGTCGAACGCCCCGACGGCACCCGTTTCAAACTCGGCAGCGGCTTCAGCGCCGCCGAACGCAGCACCCCACCCCCGATCGGCACGGTCATTACCTACAAGTATTACGGCTTTTTCGCCTCCGGCCTCCCGCGCTTTCCCTCCTATTTACGCATCCGGCAGGACCACGCTCTGTAGGCAGAACCGAGCGCGGGGGAGGAAAACCCGGAAAAGATTTCGTCCCTGGCAACATTGTGCTTTGGCTCACGAAAACGGGATGCTATAAGGTGGCTGTTTGCACCAAAGGGACTGCGGGCCATGCCCCGGTAACGCCATTTTGCAGGTTCGCTCAGGTGATGAGCGCCAGGAGGACTGACCGATGCAATTGCGCCTGCTCTTCACAGGTCTGATCTTGCTGTCCGGACTATGCGGCTTCGAGGTTCGCGCCAGCTGGGCTCAAAATGACAACCAGGCGGATCAGCCGATCACCGCGAAACTCGACGCGCTGACCATGGCAATCAATCGTTTGACGACATTGCTGGAACGAGAACAGCTACAGGAACAGAATCGTCTGCAACTGGCCAAAATGACCAATGCCATCGACTATCTGAACTTCCGCTCCCGGCGGATCGAAATGCTGGAGCGCGATCTCGCCTCTCTGCGCATCTCGCGCCAGGGGCAGGAGGATCTTCTCAAACTCTGGGACGAGAACCTGCGGGAGTGTGACAACGTCGCCGAACCCAAGTCTTCCCCCAATCCGGAAGTCGAGAGTGACTGCAAGCGGCTCCTCAACAGGCAAAAAATGGTCAAGGATAAGATGGCCCGGCTGAACGACGAAATCGTCGTGCTGGAAAACCGCCTTTACGAATTGCAGAACGAGTTGGTCGATGTCGAAAACTACGTCCAGAAAAATCTCGGCGATTTCAACTGAAGCAACCGGCACCCGGACGCATGCCCGATAGCCTTGCGTCTTGGTGCCAAATCGTCTATGGTGCACACCGCTCCCCGCCACCTCATGCTGCAAGGACCCCCCGCCCGATGGATTTCGGTTTTCTCGCCCCCTGGCAAAGCCTCGCCTTTCTCGTCGGCAGTGCGCTGTGCATCTACATCTCCCGCAAGCCGCTGCGCAATCCGCGCTGTCACGGCTTCTACCGCTTCTTTGCCTTCGAGGCGATTCTGGTCATTCTTCTGCTCAACCTCCCCTACTGGCATCATAACCTCTTTGCCCCCTACCAGCTCCTGTCCTGGGCGATCCTCCTCACCTCGCTGGCCTTTGTGCTCAGCGGGCTGATGCAGCTGAAAAAGGAAGGCGGCCGGCAAGCCCGCAACCAGCAGGAGAACTTCGCCTTCGAAAATACCGAGAAGCTGGTGAGCGGCGGCATCTTCCGCTACATCCGCCATCCGATGTACGCCTCCCTGCTCCTCCTGGCCTGGGGCGGACTGTTCAAACACCTCAGCGTCCTCGGGCTCCTCGCCTCGGTCACCGCCACCCTGGCGCTGCTCCTCACCGGTCTGGTCGAGGAACGTGAGAATCTGGCCTTTTTCGGTGCTCCCTACAAAGCCTACATGCGCCGCAGCAAACGTTTTATCCCCTTCCTCTTCTGACCCTGCCCGCGACCTACCCCCTTAAACACGACACCTGCGCAAATCCTCCCCATCGCCCGGGATTTCTGCACCAATATCTCCCCATGAAAGGGGTATTTGCAATTTGAGCCTGGCTGGTCTAAGGTTTTTGGACTCTATTTGTCGCGGCCAACCCGAGGATAATGCCACCGCCGCCGGGCAGAAAGGACCACCTGATGAAACATTCTCTCGATCTGGCCCTGATCGGTAATTGCCAAATCGGCGCACTCATCGACACCAGCGCCGAAATTGTCTGGTCCTGCCTCCCCCGCTTTGACGGTGACCCGGTCTTCTGCTCGTTACTGCAGGAACACGAGTCCGCTGCGGGGAACGGTTATTGTACGATTGACCTCGTCGACCAGGTCAAAACCGAACAAAGCTATCTCGCCAACTCCGCCATGCTCGTCACCCGCCTGACCGATATCCGTGGTGCGATAGTCGAAATCACCGACTTTGCCCCCCGTTTTCGCCAGCACGGGCGGATGTTTACGCCGACCATGCTGATCCGGCAGATAGGTCATGTCCAGGGCAGCCCACGCATCTGCCTGCGGGTCCGTCCGGCCCATGATTATGGTCGCACACCCTGCGAATTCACCTACGGCAGTCACCATATCCGCTACGTCGCACCCGACTGGGTGCTGCGCCTGACGACCAATGCCTCTATTACCGCGATCATTCAGGAACTCCCCTTTATCCTGGAAAACGAACTGACCCTGATCTTCGGCTCCGACGAAACGATCCAGGAAGCTATTCCCGAACTGGCGCGCAGGTTCCGGGATGAAACCCTGGCCTACTGGCACGATTGGGTCCGCGACCTCGGGATTCCCTTCGAGTGGCAGGCTGAGGTCATTCGCGCCGCTATCACCTTGAAGCTCAACACCTTCGACGATACCGGCGCCATCGTCGCGGCCATGACCACGTCGATTCCCGAGTCGGCGAACTCCGGTCGCAACTGGGACTACCGTTATTGCTGGTTGCGCGACGCCTACTTTGTCGTCAACGCCCTCAATCGTCTCGGCACCACCCACACCATGGAGCGCTACCTCCGTTATCTGGTCAATGTCATCGCCAACATCGGCGGTGGTTGCCTGCAACCGGTCTACGGTATCGACGGAAATGCCAGCCTGATCGAACGCGAGATCACAACCCTGGCCGGCTACCGCGGCATGGGACCGGTGCGCGTGGGCAATCAGGCTTACGAGCAGATTCAGCATGACGTCTACGGCTCGGCGATTCTGGCGGTCACCCATGTTTTCTTCGATCAACGCTTGATGCATCGGGGGGATGTGGCACTCTTTCTGCGCCTCGAACCCCTGGGGGAAAGCGCCATTCTGGTCCATGACCAGCCTGATGCCGGTTTGTGGGAGTTGCGCGGCAGCAAAAGGGTCCATACCTTTTCCAGCATCATGTGCTGGGCCGCCTGCGATCGCCTGGGGCGGATCGCCACCCGCCTCAATCTCCCGGACCGCGCGACCTATTGGCACACCCATGCCCAACAAATCCATGCCACCATCTGTGCCCGGGCCTGGAACGAGAGCAAAAAAGCCTTTACCGCCGCCTTCGAGGGGGATTCTCTCGACGCCAGCCTGCTCTTGTTGCACGACGTCGGTTTTTTGACCGCCGAAGATCCCCGCTTCGCCGCCACCGTCGCGGCAATCGAAAAAGAATTGCGCCATGGGGATTATGTCTTCCGCTATGTCGAACAGGACGATTTCGGCGCCCCCGAAAACGCCTTTATCGTCTGCACTTACTGGTACATCTATGCCCTCGTCGCCTTGAATCGCACCGACGAAGCTCGCACCCTGTTCGAGAATCTGCTGGCGCGGCATAACCGTCACGGGCTCATGGCCGAGCATGTCGTTGTGCGCACCGGGGAACAATGGGGCAATTTTGTCCAGACTTACAGCATGGTCGGGCTCATCAATGCCGCCATCCGTCTCAGCAAGCGCTGGGACGCTGCCTTTTAGAAGGGTCTGTCGATGTTGATCTCAATCCGCTCCCTGCGACTGTCGCTACGCTTCATCGTCCCCCTGGTCGTCGCCCTGATCCTGCTGGCATACGCCGTAGTGCCGCTGGTGGACAAACTGACCCTGCGCTGGTTCGTCCGCGACATGGATATCCGTTCCCGTCTCATTGGCAATACCCTGCAAGAACCTCTGGCGGAACTACTCCGGCAGGGGAACAGCGACAAGATCAACGCCCTCCTCCTCCGTGCCATCCAGGATGAGCGTTTGCTGGCCCTCGGTTTCTGCGGCAGCGACGGCACCTTGCGCTACCATACAACAACCTTTCCCGAAGCCATTGACTGTACCTCGGTTACGGCGCGCAAAAAAGGAACCATCCCCCTGCACCAACTCCCGCAGGGGAAAGTGCATGTCGCCGTCCACACCATGATGGACGAGGGCGCTCATAGCGGCGACCTCGTCCTCATCCACGATATGAGTTTTGTCGAAATCCGCAGCGCCGATACCCGCAAATATGTGATTCTTCTTTTTGCTCTCCTCGGGATCGTGACCTCGGTCATCACTGTCTTCGTCGCCCACCTGAGCTGGCGGGGCTGGATGGAAGGGGTCCGCGCGATGCTGCGGGGAGAGGGTCTGCTCAAACCCTTCTCCCAACCGGCGGTCGCTTCCGAATTCCAGCCCCTCGTCGGCGACCTGCGTACTCTCTTGCGCACCCTTGACTCGGAGCGCCGCTTTGCCGACGACGCCACCGTCACCTGGAGCCCTGACTCCCTGCGCAAATTGCTGCACAAGCAACTGACCGGAGAACGGGTCATTGTCGTTTCCAACCGCGAACCGTACATCCATAGCCATGCTGACGGAAAGATTGAGGTCCATCGTCCCGCCAGCGGTCTGGTCACCGCTGTCGAGCCGGTCATGCGCGCCTGTTCCGGCACCTGGATCGCCCACGGCAGCGGCAGTGCCGATCGCGAGACCGTCGATCACCATGACCGCGTCCAGGTTCCGCCCGAGAACCCCGAATATACCCTGCGCCGCATCTGGCTGTCCCCGGAAGAAGAGAGCGGCTATTACTACGGTTTTGCCAACGAGGGGCTGTGGCCCCTCTGCCATATTGCCCACGTCCGCCCGATTTTTCGCTCCAGCGATTGGTTGCAGTATGTGGCGATCAACCAGCGCTTTGCCGACGCGGTGATCAAGGAGGCCGCCAGCGACGATCCGGTGGTGCTGGTGCAGGACTACCACTTCGCCCTCTTGCCGGCGATGATTCGCCAGGCGCTGCCCAAGGCCACGATTATCACCTTCTGGCACATCCCCTGGCCCAACCCCGAGTCTTTCGGCATCTGCCCATGGCGGGAAGAGTTGCTCAAGGGGATGCTGGGGAGCACCATTCTCGGCTTCCATACCCCCTACCATTGCAAGAATTTTCTCGAAACGGTGGACCGCTATCTGGAGACCCGGATCGAACACGAATCATCGACGATTTCCCGGCGGGGCAAGCTGACCCTGGTAGAAAGTTATCCCATCTCCATTCAATGGCCCCCCCCCTGGCAGGAGACGCAACCGTCCGTCGCGGCGTGCCGTGCGGAAATCCGCGCAGCTCTCGGCCTCTCGCCGGAGCACAAAGTCGGTATCGGCGTCGACCGACAGGACTATACCAAGGGGATTCTCGAACGCTTCCGGGCCGTGGAAAAGATGCTGGAACTGCGCCCGGAGATGAGCGAGCACTTTACCTTCATTCAGATCGCCGCCCCGACCCGTTCGGCCCTGGATGACTACCAGACCTTTGAAGATCAGGTCCGCAACCTTGCCGCCCGCATCAACCAACGCTTCGCCAGGGGAAACTGGCAACCGATCTGTCTCAAGGCCCAGCACCACGAACCCGAAATCATCAACCAGTACTTCCGAGCCGCCGATGTGTGCATGGTTACCAGCCTGCACGACGGGATGAATCTGGTGGCCAAGGAGTTTGTGGCGGCGCGCGACGACGAACAGGGAGTGCTGGTGCTGAGTCAGTTCACCGGCGCGGCCCACGAGTTGCCGGAAGCCCTCATCGTCAACCCTTACCATATCGAACAGACCGCGGAAGCCCTCTATCAAGCCCTGACCATGGCGGACTTCGAACAGCGTGAACGGATGATCAGCATGCGGGCACTGGTGCGCGACTTCAACGTCTACCGCTGGGCAGGGAGAATGCTCCTTGACGCGGCTCGCGTTCGCCAGCGAGAGAAACTGGCCGACCGCATCGGCAGGGAATCATGACCGCGTCATACTTGTTGCAGCCACGAGGACTGGCCGCGCTGGCCCGCTTTGTCGCGGCGGACACCCTCTTCGCCTTCGACCTCGATGGCACCCTGGCGCCGATCGTCGCCGAGTATGCCGGTGCAACCTTGGACGAGCCGATGCGAACCGCATTGCGGCAACTGGATCAGCTGGCAAAAGTCGCCGTGGTTACCGGCCGGTCACGACGGGATGCCTTGGCCATTCTCGGTTTTGAACCCTTCTTCCTCATCGGCAACCACGGCGCCGAATGGCCTGGGGCGGAGAGTCAAAACAAGAAATTCCTGCAACAGTGCACCCTCTGGGAAGAGCGACTTCGCAAGGACCTCCACGAGATCGAGGGGATAGAAATCGAATTCAAGGGGGCCTCGATTTCTCTCCATTACCGCAAGGCCCGTGACGCGGACGATGCTCTGTCGCGGATAGATGCCGTTATCGGGCAACTTGCTCCCCGCCCGAAACGGATCGGCGGGAAATTTGTCGTCAACCTTCTGCCCGTGGAAGCCTTGACTAAAGGCGAAGCACTGGTTACTGCCATGAACGAGCTCGGTTTGGCCCGGGCGATTTTCTTCGGCGATGATCTCACCGACGAAGAGGTCTTTCGCTTAGGCAGCGTCCGGGTCCTTGGTATCCATGTCGGCCGGGACGACCAGACGGCAGCGACATATTATCTTGAGCAACAGTCGGAGATGTTGGGACTGCTGCATATGCTAGGCGGGATGCTTAAGCCCGCTGCGGTCTAGGCGGCCGGGGTCTTCGCCAACGCCTGCTTTGCAACCGAGGCGGAGTACCGCCCGCAGCAGGGGGGTGGAGCGCTACAACCTGCGCTTCGTCTACCATTTCTGATTGTCGGCATTCACGTCGCAGAGTAAAGACAAAGGGGCAGGCAACCATACGGTTGCCTGCCCCTTTTGCCTATGGTATCCCGACCCGTCAGCGCGGAAAGACGGTGCGCCGGATCTCTTCTTCGCTCGGCTGTTCGAGGGAACTGAGAGAGACGATCTCGTCGCGGGTCGAAAAGATGACCTTGTCGAAGAGCTCGATGGCCTCCGGGCGGAAACCGGGGGTGGTTTTCGCCTCAAAGGCAAAGAGACTCATGCTCTGGAGAAAATTATTGAGGATGTGCTGCACCGCCCGCATGGTGGAGACGAAGAGCCGGCGCTTCTCCTCCTCCTGGGCAACGATGCGGGAGTAGTCGCGGCGCATCAGGCCATAGAGGAGGAGGGAGGTGATGACGACATAGGCCATCCCCTTGAGGGACTGCAATTGCGACAGGATGTGGGGATTGTCGCTCAACGCTTCCAGAACCCTGTCGGAGAAGATGATCCAGCACAGGCCGAAAAAACCGTAGATCAGGGTGGTTCTGAGGGGGGGACTGAGACGACTCATGGCTACTCCCATTGCACGGGGTTCGGATTGCCTCATTAAGTAGCACAACCGAGGTCCCCGAGGGAAGAGGAGAAAGCGACGGGCATGGCCCGGGCCGCCATCGCGGGACCGCCCGCTCAGGCCGCCTTGTGCGTCGTCGCGTCACGATAGGCCGCAGCAAAGATCTCGGCGAAGGCCTCGATGGTCGTCGGCGTCGTATTCTCCGGCGTCCGCACCCGCCCGGCGGCGAAACGGCGGTCGCTGATGGCCTGACTCATTTCGAGGTAGAGCCGCACCATGTCGGGACTCAGGCCCATGGCCAGCATCCCCCTGGTGGCTTCCTCAATCGAGAACTGGACGTACTTGAGCTCAGGCTTGCCGATGCGGCGGCCGAGTACAGCTGTCGCCTCGGTCAGCGTCAGGTCGCGCGGCCCGAGGAGATCGAGCACCGTCTTGCCGGCAAAGTCGCGACGGGACAGCCGCGCCGCCACCACCTCGGCGATATCGCGCGTGGCGATCATGGCGAAGGGGACATCGCCGCGCACCGCCGAACCGGCGATCCCCTGTTGCTGGATGAGGGGGATATTGAGCAGCAGGTTTTCCATGAAGTAGGTCGGCCGCAGGTGCAGCACCTGCACGTCAGAGAGGGCATTGAGCCGTGCTTCCTGATCGTGCAGCCCGAGAATCGGGCCGGTCCCGTCCGGCAACTCGGCCCCCTGGCTGCTGAGATTGACGACATGACCGACCCCGGCATCGACAATGGCGTTGGCGAGATTCTTGCCGACGACCTTCTGGTAGGCGCGAAAATCGGCGGCCGTGTAGTTGGGGGGGATCAGAGCAAAAACGGCGCGGGCGCCGGTAAAGGCGCGGCCGAGGAAGGCGCGATCGAGCAGATTGCCGATCATCTCTTCCGCTCCCCGTTTGACCAGACGTTGCAGCCCCTCGGATTTACGGCCGATTACCCGCACCTGTTCACCCTGATCCAACAATATTTCGGCGGCCTGGCTGCCGATATGTCCACTGGCTCCGGTTATGACCAACATGACAATACTCCTTTCGCTTCGGCCCCATCCACGACGACGCCGAAAAGCCGACCGCGGCGGCTCCGCATGCATCCAATCCTTGCTGTGATTATACACCCGGAGGGCATCTCGCTGCAGGCGCCACCTCCCCGCCAATCATCGCGTCGTGGTAGGATAAAAACAAAGACGCGGACCGCGCAAGCCTCGTCAAAAAAGCTTTGCCCCGCACGGATGGAAAGGAGTCGCCATGAACATCATCGAATGTGCCATCGACCGGGAAATCGACGCCAGCGCCCGCTACGAAGAGTTAGCGGCGGCGGCCACCGGCAAGGATCTGCAGGAATTGTTTACGCTGCTGGCTGCGGGGGAGCGGGAGCAGCTGAAAAAACTCAACGCGCTCAAGGGCGAGCTCGCCAGGCATGGAGCCGGGACGACAGCCTTCGACACGGAGGTTTGTCCGCGCAAATCGCTGCCGCGTCCGGGCCTCCTGAGCGACTCCGGGGCGGTCCTGACCGACGGTTACCTCGACGTGGCCCGGGCCGAGGAGGAATCCATCGCTCTCTACGAGGGGCTGGCCGCCCAGGCGGAAAACCCCGAACTGCGGCGTCTCTGCTTGGAACTCGCCGCCGAGGAGCGTCGGCATCTGCAGATGATTACCAACATCTACGACTTTGTCGAAGGGCCGAAGAACTACCTGGCCTGGGGCGAGTTCGGCAATCTGCGCGAGTTCTGACCCCGGATGTGCACTTGCGCCGAAACGAGTGTGACGCGTTAGTGGCGGTGAAGACGAAAATGTGCGACACTTTCCCGGCAAGGGTGCATCTTGCGTCCTTGCGTCGCCCCCCTGTCCTCGCCGGATATCACCACAAGGAGTGTCATGAGACAGAAAATATTTGTCGGCCTCGCCCTGTTGTGCCTCACCGTTCCCGGCATGGCGACGGCGGCGATTTACAAATGGATCGATGCCAACGGCGTCATCACCTTCCGTGACACTCCGCCCCCCGCCGGCGGGAAGGTGCGCAATGTCGAAGTGCGGTCGGACAGCCCCGCCCCAACCCCGGCCGGCAATCTTCCGGCAGAGAAAGCAGCCGCCCCGGACGATGGCGCCAACGAACCCAAAGCGAAGGCAACAGCGTCGTCGAAGCCGTCCTACTCGACGGCGCAGGTTGAACTCTACGTGACCGACTGGTGCCCCTACTGTAAACATGCCGAGGCCTTTCTCCGGGAGAGAGGGGTTCCCTTCACCGCCTACGATATCGAGAAGGACGCCAATGCCGCCCGGCGCAAGGACGATCTCGACAGCCAGAAAGGGGTCCCCTTTGCCATCATCAACGGCCACAAGGTGCACGGCTTTTCCGATGATGCCTACCAGCGCGCCCTGGACGCGAAGGAATAACCCCGATTCTCCTCGAAGATGCGGTTGACAGTCGCCCCCCCGGCTCTATATGCTTCCTTCCGCCGGCACCAAATCCCATCGAGGAGAAGACCATGCACCGCGTCGCCCGCCTCGCCTTGATCTGCTTCCTGGCCGCGCTCCTCCCCGTCGCGACCGCGAGCGCCACACCGCCGCGAAAGATCCTCGCCTCGACCTTTCCCATCTATCAGATGACCCGCAACATCACCGCGGGAGCGAGCGGTGTCGTCGTCGAGCTCCTTCTCCCGGCCCGCCTCGGCTGCCCCCACGACTATGCCCTGACGCCGCAGGAGATGCAGAAACTGCGGCGGGCCGAGGTCCTGATCATCAACGGTCGCGGCCTCGAGGAATTTCTCGGCGCCCCGCTGCAACGAGCCCATCCCGGCCTGACCGTCATCGACAGTTCCCGCGGCAGCACGGCATTCATCCCCGACCGCGCCGTCGGCGCGAAAGCGGAGCAGGTCGCCGACGCGGACGATCATGCAGACCATGCAGACCATGCCGGCGTCAATCCGCATCTCTTCGCCAGCCCGCGCATGGCGGCGGAGCAGGTCCTGACCATCGCCGCCGAACTCGCCCGCCTCGACCCGGCGACAGGCCCCCTGTATCAACGCAATGCCACGGCCTACGCCGCCCGACTGGAGGGCCTGGCCGCCGACTTTGCCGCTCTCGGGCAAACCTTGAGCAACCGGCGCATCATCACCCAGCACGGGGTCTTCGCTTACCTCGCCCGCGACATGGGCCTCGAAGTCGTCGCCGTCGTCTCGGTCCACCCCGGCCAGGAACCGGCGGCGGCGGAGATGCTCGCGCTGATCCGCCAGGCCAAAGGCGAGAAGGTCGGCGCCATTTTCACCGAGCCGCAGTATCCGGACCGGGTCGCCGCGACCATCGCCCGCGAAGCCGGCATTCCCCATGCCGTCCTCGACCCGGCGGCGAATGGCGCCGACGATGCGCCGCTGGACAGCTTTGAGACGACGATGCGCCACAATCTGCAGATCCTGCAATCGACTCTGGGAAGCCGCTGAAAACCATGAGCCAGTCCCCTGCCCCCGCCGTCGTCTTTTCCGGCGTGACCGTCACCATCAATGGCGTCGCCATTCTCGACGACGTCCATGCCTGCGTTCCCGTCGGCGGCAGCACCGCCATCGTCGGCCCCAACGGCGCCGGCAAGACCACTCTCCTTCTCGCCCTTCTCGGCCAGATGGACTTTCGGGGACGCATCACCGTTGCCGCCGGCGCCGATGGAGCGACCCCGCGCATCGGTTACGTGCCGCAGCGCCTCGCCTTCGACCGCGGCCTCCCTCTCACCGTCCTCGACTTCATGGTCATGGGGACCCAGCGCCTCCCCCTGTGGTTCGGCCACCGCGCCCGGGAGGCCGGGCGGGCCCGCGAACTTTTGGCGGCGGTGCGCGCCGACAACCTGGCGCAACACCCCCTGGGCGCCCTGTCGGGGGGAGAGTTGCAGCGCGTCCTCTTGGCCCTGGCGCTACAGCAGAAGCCGGAACTTCTCGTCCTCGACGAACCGGCGGCGGGGGTCGACTTTCAGGGGGAGCACCTCTTCTGCGAACTCCTCGAGGGGTTGCGCCGCGAGCATCGCTTTACCCAGCTCATGGTCAGCCACGACCTCGCCATGGTCACCCACCACGCCACCCACGTCATCTGCCTCAACCGCCGTGTCGCCGCCGAAGGGATTCCGGGGGAGGTCCTCACCGACGCCACCCTCGCCGCCACCTTCGGCCTGCACATGGGCCGGGTCGACCCAACGGCGATGCCGGTGGCGACAACGTCACGAGAAGGGGGGCCGGATGCCTGAGACCCTCTCCTCCCTCATCCCCCTCCTCCTCCCCTTCGACGCCATGCAGGCCCCCTTCATGCAGCAGGCCCTGCTCGGACTGTTGCTGCTGGCGCCGCTGACGGCGGCGATGGGGGTGCAGGTCGTCAATTTCCGCATGGCCTTCTTCTCCGACGCCATCAGCCACTCGGTCTTTGCCGGCGTCGCCCTCGGCCTCCTCTTCGCCCTCGATCCGCAGTGGACGACGGCGGCCTTCAGCGTCGTCGTCGGCCTCGCCATCATGGCCCTGCAGCGGCGCAGCAGCCTCGCCTCCGACACCGTCATCGGCGTCTTCTTCTCGGCGGTTTTGGCCTTCGGTCTCGCCGTCGTCAGCCGCGACCGCAACGTCGCCCGCGAATTGATGCGCTTTCTCTACGGCGATATCCTCACCATCGAC
>MGTO01000138.1 GCA_001799485.1 Desulfuromonadales bacterium GWC2_61_20
GTGAACGACGCGACCCTGAGCGCCCTCCTCCTCTTCGGCGCCTCGTTCCTCCAGTCCTTCAGCCTCATGTGCCACAAGCTGCCGGAAGGCAAGCGCCCCGGCCTTTATCCCCGGGGGCAGTGGGCCCGGCTGGCACTGAATGCCGCCTGGATGCTCCTCCTCGGGTACGGCCTCGCCCTGGCCTTCGGCGTCGATCTCCGCCTCGGCATCGTCGCGGTGGCGATCTATTTCATCGCGCTCCCCTTTGCCTTCCAGCTGCCGATGGCCCGGATGATGGGGTTCAAGAGCTTTCGCGATTACATCGAGACGGTCGATCGCGGCGAGTAAAACTTCGTATCTCTTGCCATAACGAACTCCAACCTTTATAGTGCGACTTTCCTTTGCCCAGGTGCCCGATCATGACAACCCTCGACTGCCGCGCCCAACAGTGCCCCTATCCCGTCGTCGCCGCGCGCCAGGCCCTTCTCGCCGCACCGGAACAGGTCCTGACCGTCCTTGTCGGTGACGATACCGCCCGCCAGAACGTGACGCGCCTCGCCATCAGTCTCGGCTGCGCCGTGCAGGAAGCACCGACGGAAGGCGGCTTCGCCCTGACCCTGACCCCCGGGCTTCGCCCGCCCCCCGGCGGCGCGACTGCCACGGTCAGCGGCAAGACCGTCCTCTTTATCGCCAGCGACGTCATGGGGAGCGGCAACGATGACCTCGGCAAGCTGCTGCTGAAGAACTTCCTCTTCACCCTGACCGAACTCGACGCCGCCCCCGACGCCATCTATCTGGTCAACGCCGGGGTCAAGCTGGCGGTGCACGGAGCCGAGAGTCGCGAAGCCCTCGACAAGCTCGCCTGTATGGGGACCGACATCGCCGCCTGCGGCCTCTGTCTCGACTTCTTTCACCTCAAGGAAGAACTCGCCGTCGGTCGGGTCACCAACATGCTCGACATCGCCGAAGGCCTGCTGCACGCCGGACGCATCGTCCGGCCATAACCGATGAGGGAGTAGATCGTAGTCTGGTGACGCGCCCGGTCTTCAAAACCGGTGGGGGGCGTATCCCGTCCCCGGTGGGTTCGATTCCCATCTACTCCCGCCACAACAAAAAGCAGGGATTTAGGCGCCTTGCCTAAGTCCCTGTTTCCCTTTCACCTCGCTCCGACTCCAATTGTCCTACCACGAAAAGTGTCACTTCCCTCCCCAATTATTATTTCGAGCGAGTGAGCGTATCAGGGGATACTGTCAGACTTTTGTGAGAACTTTTCGTTATGTTCTCGACAGATTTAATCCTTTCTCCACGAGGAGTGCACCATGTGGATCTTCACCAAGGAAGGCTTTTTCTCCGTCGTCCAACCGACCGAAGATGGACAGACGACTGATGTTGCCGTCCGTGCGAGGTGCTACCGCGATCTCGGCCGCCTCATCCGCTGGCTGCAGGACCATGGTCATCCCTGTGAAATGTTCCTCACGCCGCAAGGCGACTACTGCTGCCGGGTCCTCATCCCCAAGACCCTCTGGGTCGAGTACGTGCGCCAGGCCGCCGAAGCCATCGATTACGACAACTTCAAGGACGTCGCCACCAAGGGGGATCGTCTGCGTCACGACGCCTATTTCGGCTGTTGGGAAGCCCTCTGGCGCTGGCAGATTCGCCAGGGCATGTAGGCGACGACAGAGCCTGCAGGCGACGGTTGCATTCCCCCGCTGCATGCACTATCATCGCTCCCGTCCGAGGCCGACCTTGACCTTCACTCTGCCGCCCATGGGAGCCGTTCCGTGAAAAAAACCTTTGTCGAACGTTTTCGCCGCCGCATCAGTCTCCTGGCCGGCGTCCTCTTCCTCCTCCTGATAACTTTCACCACCACCCCCCATGAAGCGACCCCCCTCTTCGAAGCATTCATCATCCCCGGCTTTCTTCTCGTCGCTACCGGTGTCATCGGTCGCCTCTGGTGCACGACCTACATCGGCGGCCTGAAAAACAAGGAACTCGTCACCGACGGCCCCTATTCCCTCTGGCGCAATCCCCTCTACGTCTTCTCCTTCATCGGCCTGATCGGCGTCGTCCTCTCCACCCGCATCCTGTTGCTGCTGGTGGTGGCGATTCCCGCCTTCCTCCTCTACTACCGCTTTGTCATCGGCTCTGAGGAGAAACGCCTGAAAGAACTCTTCGGCGCCACCTTTGTCGAGTACTGCGAACGGGTCAAGGTCGTCGTCCCGAGCCTCGCCAACTACTGGTCCCGCCCCGGATTCGAGATGAACCCCAAGTTCTATCAGCGGGCCATGGCCGACGGCGCCATGTTTTTTCTGGCCCTCGCCCTGGTCGAGACGTTGCATCGCCTCAAGGTCGGCGGGGTCATCCCGACGCTGACCAAGCTGCCGTTCTAACCCCGCCCCTGTTCTCCTGAGAAAAAGGGGCTGCGACCATGCGTCGCAGCCCCTTCATCGTTCATACGTCCTGCCCTTTTTCAGCCATCCCCCAACCGGCGCAGCACCGTCGCCGTATCGACCCCGCGCACCAGCAGCCGCTTATGGCGCGAAGTCTCGCCGGCGGCGAGGTCAACCATCCCCTTGGCCACCCCCAGCCGCTTGGCGATGAACTCGCAGCAGAGTCGGTTGGCCGCCCCTTCCACCGGCGGCGAAGTCAGGCGAACTTTGAGTTCCTCGCCGTGCACCCCGACGATTTCGTTCTTGCTCGCCCGCGGCTGCACCAGAATCCGGATGAGGACTCCGCCCGGCTGGGCTTCGAGCCACGCGGACATCAGCGCGCTCCCGGCTCGAAATCCCCGGGATCGAAAGAGCGCCCCTTGTCGCCGTCGAAGGGGAGGGTCTCTTCGAGCTGGCGCGTCTCCCGTTCGCTCCCCGGCAACGCTACGACGTTGAGATCGAGGAGCCGCAGGTGGCTTTCGACCAGATTACGCAGACTCGTCTCGAAGGTGATCTTCTGCCGTTTGACCTCCTGGATGTCGGCAATGAGCTGCAACCGCCGCTCCTCGGCGTCGCGGACGATGCGTTCGCCGCGCAACTCGGCCTCCATCATGGTCAGCTCGGCCTCTTTGCGGGCGTTCTGCTTGAGTTCGTCCGTCATCTTCTGCGTCGTCAGCAGCGTCTCCTTGAGGGTCGCTTCGCGCTGGCGCATCTCGTCGAGGGCGGCCCGGGTCCGCAGCAGATCGTCCTTGAGCTGCTGGCTTTCTAGATTGAGACGCGCCACCTCTTCGGAGAGGAGTTCGAGAAAATGATCGACCCCGGCCTTTTCATAACCAAAGGGGCGGGTCTTGAACTGTTGCTGCTGGATGTCGATGGGGGTAATCCGCATGGTGGTCAATCCTGTCAGAGGTACTGGCCGAGGAGCATGAGGAGCACGCGCCGCAGGATGGTCAAGAGGAGCAGGAGCGCGATCGGCGACAGATCCATGCCGCCGAATTCGAGGGGAAGGAGGCGGCGCAGCCGGTACAGCACCGGTTCGGTGGCATTGTAGAGAAAGCGGACGATGGGGTTGTAGGGATCGGCGTTGACCCAGGAGATGAGCGCCCGGGCGACGACGATGAAGATGTAAATCTGGAAGACGAGATTGACGACTTCGATCAGGGATGTAATCAGGATGTTCATGCGGCACCTTTCATTTCCGGATCGTGCGACAGCGCAGGGGCCGTGCTTTGCTGGTTCGTGTTATAGCTTATCGCGCAAAAGGGTGTCAAACCTATTCCCGCAACAGTATGGTCGCGGACCGAACGACTCTTCCTTTTGACTTTCCGCAAGAAAACCGCTAGATTGTCACCGCTTTGCCGCTATTCGAGCGCATTTTTTCCGCCATTCCCGTCAAGAGAAGGACAATAGACACCATGAAACGCACCAGCAACCTGCGCATCCGCGGACTTCACCCGATCATCGCCCCGGCCGACCTGAAACAGGTCTTCCCCATCTCCGAAAAGTCGGCCGATTTCGTCGTGCGCGCCCGCGAGCAGGTCACCGACATCCTCCACGGCCGCGACCGCCGCCTCATGGCCGTCGTCGGTCCCTGTTCCATCCACGACCCCAAGGCCGCCCTCGACTACGCCGGCCGCCTGGTCAAGCTGGCCCGGGAACTGGAGGATCAGCTCTTTCTGGTCATGCGCGTCTATTTCGAGAAGCCGCGCACCACCGTCGGCTGGAAGGGACTGATCAACGATCCCGATCTCAACGGCACCCACCAGATCTCCAAGGGACTCGGCGTCGCCCGCGGCCTCAAATGTGCCATCACCGATCTCGGCCTGCCGGTGGCCGGCGAAATGCTTGACCCGATCACCCCGCACTACCTCGCCGACCAGATCAGTTGGGGGGCTATCGGCGCCCGCACCACCGAATCGCAAACCCACCGCGAGATGGCGAGCGGCCTCTCCTTCCCTGTCGGCTTCAAGAACGGCACCGACGGCAACCTGCAGATCGCCATCGACGCCATGAAGGCCGCTCTCGCCCCGCACAGCTTCCTCGGCATCAACAACGAGGGGCGCAACGCCATTGTCGAGACCACCGGCAACAGTGATGTCCACATCGTCTTGCGCGGTGGCAACGACCGCCCCAACTACCTCCCCGAGGATATTGCCAAAACCGAGGCGCTGCTGACCAAGTCCGGCCTCCTCAACTCCATCATGGTCGATTGCAGTCACGCCAATTCCGGCAAAGACCCCGCCCGCCAGGAAGAGGTGCTGACGAACGTCTGCCAGCAGATCGCCGCCGGCAATAAATCAATCTCTTCGGTCATGATCGAAAGCAACATCGAGGGGGGAAGCCAGTCGATCCCCGCCGATCTGTCGCAACTCAAGTATGGCGTCTCGGTCACCGACAAGTGCGTCGACTGGGCCACGACCGAACGCATGCTGCGCCATGCCCATTCCGTCCTCGCCCGCAGTGGCGGCCGCCAGCTCGGCTAACGGGGTGATGACCCCGGCGCCGGCGGAGGATGCGAGACGTTGCCCCTGGTGCGGCAGCGATCGGCTCTACCGTCGTTATCACGACGAGGAGTGGGGGGTGCCGGTGCATGACGACCGCCACCTCTTCGAAATGCTCATTCTCGAAGGAGCCCAGGCCGGCCTGAGCTGGCTGACCATCCTGCGCAAACGGGACAACTATCGGCGCGCCTTCGATGATTTTGCTCTCGAAGCGGTCGCCCGTTACGACAGTGGGAAAATAGTCGCTCTCCTCGCCGACCCCGGCATCGTCCGTAACCGCCTCAAGATCGCCGCGGCCATCGGCAACGCCCGCGTCGTCCTCCGGTTACGCGAGAAGTACGGTTCCCTCGACGCCTTCCTCTGGCAGTTCGTCGACTTCTCCCCACGGCAAAACGCCTGGGCGACACCGGGCACCGTCCCCGTACGCACTCCGGAATCGGACGCCATGAGCGCGGCGCTGAAAAAGGCCGGCGGCAAATTCGTCGGTTCCACCATCTGTTATGCCTTCATGCAGGCCGTCGGCATGGTCAACGACCATACCCGCGACTGTTTCCGCCACCGCGAAATTGCCGACCTGACCGCGAAGACTTCAAACCAGCGCCAAGGAAACTTATGACCGCCAGCACCGTGCAGCCTCTGCGCGCCCTTATCGTCGAAGAGAGCCCCGAGCGCCTCAGCATCAGCCTGCCGGCGCCACGGCGCTATGGTACCCTGCTGCTCCTGACTTGCGGACTCGCCGCCTGGGCGGCGATCTTCGTCTTCTCGGCCGGGGCGATCTGGGCCAACATCCCCGGCGGCTTCATGACGGGCGTCATCCTTTTCCTCTGGTTCTTCGGCTGCCTGCTGGCGGCGGCTGTCGCCCTCTCCGCCATTCTCTGGATGACTCTGGGCCGTGAAATCGTCAGCCTCGACGACAGCAACTTGACGCTTCGTCGGGAGATCAAGGGCTGTGGCAGCAATCAGGTCTACAAAAGACGGCATATGGAGAATCTGCGCGTCACCTCCGACCCCTTCAACCTTTATGAATTCGCCACCTCGCTGCGCCCCCTCGGCATCGGCGGCGGTAAGCTTATCTTCGACTACCTCAGCCAGAACTGCCAGTTTGGCGCCGGTATCAGCATCGACGAAGCGCAACATATCTGCGACCGCCTGCGTCACCGGTTGGACGGAGGCGCGGCCAAGCAGGGGGAGTGAGCATTCAAGCGACTCGCGCGATATCCGAGTCGTTGTCGCCCTTCCGGTCCAAGCCGGCGATGCCGGCGTCAGCGCCATGAGCCAGCGCCGGCTCAACGCCCAGGACCCCTCCGACGATTGCAGCTTCGACGGCAGCCACGGCCAGGTTTTGTTCGACCTCTCCCCGCCCCCCCTCACTGCAGGCCGCTTCCGCCAGACGCCGCTCCCGCTCCCGGCATGGATCAAAGCGCATCCTCTGCCATTGCTGGCGCAGCATTTCCCCCCTTGCGTCGATCACCCCCAGAATGGCGGTGAGCGCCCCCGCCACTTCGCCTTCGACGAAAAAATAGCCGCCCAGCAAAACCCGCAACTCTTCCGTCAGAATCCTCGTCACACGCGGGCTCCCGGCAATGGGCGGGGCATGCCCGAGGTGGACCGGGATTCCCGAAGCGGCAAAATAGGTGCCGATGGACAGGGCCTTCTCGGTACTCCATTCCGGGGCCGACGCCACCACCGGCAATTCGGTCATATCGACACCGAGCCGTTCGGCCACATCGCCCAGCAGCACCAGCATGCGCGAACAGTCGACGCAGGAACCCATATGCAGTACCGGCGGCAAACGATATTTGCCGCAAAAATCCTGAAGTTCAGCGGGGGCACCAAGCAGAGCAGCGCTCCCCATCAAGCCGGCCTTGGCCATGGCAATGGCCGCACACCCCGTCGCGACCACGAGAACGCCGCTTTGCACCAGCGCCTGGGCCAGACCGACATGCAGGGAATCCTGCATGATCTTGGCGTTGTTACAGCCGACCATGGCGACGATGCCCCGGATTTGTCCGTCCACCAGCGCCTCCGCCAACGCTTGCAGCACCCCGCCGAAGCGCTCGCGCAACGCTTCGACGCTGTAACCGACCTCGGCCGGCATGATCTCGGCGGGGATGTTGACCTTGGCCGGGTTGCGTTCTCGATAGGCGGCGATGGCGGTCCGCACGACCTCGCGAGCCACACGGCCGATATTGCCCTCATCGTAGTGGATCTGCAGTGCCCCGGGGAACATCGCCTGTTCGCTGGTAGTGATGAAGCGGGTATGGAAACAGCGGGTCAGATCGACCATGGACGGCAAGATGCACTGAACATCCACCACCACCGCCTCGATCGCCCCGGTCATGACCGCCAGTTCCTGATGCAGATGGTTGCCGGCAACGGCGACTCCGTGGCGCATCAAAACCTCGTTGCTCGTGCAGCACATGCCGATCATCTTGATCCCGCGGGCGCCATGATTGCGAGCTTCCTGTTGCATCGTTTCCGAGATGGCGCACTCGATGAGTTTGTCGGTAAAAATCGCTTCATGCCCATGTACCAGGATGTTGACATAGTCCGCATCGATGACCCCGAGATTGGCCATGGCTACCTTCGCATGGGGTGTGCCAAAGAGGATGTCCTGCAGTTCGGTGGCGATCAACGATCCGCCCCAACCGTCCGACAGCGCACAGCGCACCCCTTGCAACAACAGGGACAAAGGGTCGTGATCATTACCGAAGGTCGTGCGATGCAACGCGTCGACCGGCTCACGATCGATGCTGCGCGGCAAAAGCCCCCCCGCCTCGCTCGTATTCCAGCCGAGCAAAGCTCCAGCGGCCCGGAGACGTTCGATCCGCCGTGGCGGCATGTAGGCTTTCAGGAAACCGAATGCCTCGTTATCCTGCTTGCCAAAGCATTCGAGGGCGGCTTCGGCCACGGCGCCCGCGACGCTGGCGATGTCGCGTCCGGTGCAGACGATGCCGAGATGGGCAGCAACGGCGTAGAGTTTTCCGGCATCGCGGACGACAAATTCATCGCATCTTCCCGCGGCGATCTCCCGCAGCAGCAGCGCCGGCTTTCGACCATGATCCGAATGCGATGCGGCGCCGGCAGCGATCATGCGGATGAGATTGCGCGCGACCACCGTATCGGCATCGGCCCCGCAGACTCCACGATCGGGCTTCTTCCCTTCACCGCGGATACGGCATGGCCCCATACTGCAAATACGGCAGCAGACCCCTTCCTGCCCCAGCTTGCATTGCGGCTGCTGTGCTTGTAACCGCGTCCAGACCGTCTCGTATCCTGCCTGACGCGCAACTTCGAGCATGACGCGTGCTGCCGGATCGCGACTCCAACCTTTCTCCCCCTCTGCCATGACTGGTCTCCTTTTCCGTGTGCGCCGGCGTGCATGCCCCGACTTCTCCGCGCGATTCGCGCAGATTCCCCATCCCGCCACAGTCAGCTCCCGTCATGATCCGCCATCGATCCTTTCTTTGTCCCTGTAAGATGTTGCAGGTCCGTAAACCACGATTTTCCGCTAGACTTCGACATCGTTTGTCGATGGCGACACCCTGCGCAACGCTGAGAGAATCTTCTTCCCCAATCCCAAGGAGGGCCATCATGAAAGCTGTCATCATCAATTGTCTCGAAAGCATGGTCAAGGAGGGACACGGGCTTTCCCAGTGGGAGGCTACCCTCGAAGTCGCCGGCCTGCCGGCCAATACCCGCTACCTGCCGAGTCAGGACATCGACGACCGGGTCGCCATGAAAATCTTCGCTGCCACCTGCACCACCCTGAAGATTTCCAAGCGTCAGGCGGCTGAAGCTTTCGGCGACTACTGGGTCAACACCTTCTGCCAGAAAATCTACAAACCCTACTTCCGGGGCGCCACTTCGGCCCGCGAGCTGCTGCTCAAAATGGATCAGATCCATGAGAACGTCACCCAGAACATCGCGCACGCCGCCCCGCCGCGATTTGGCTACACCTGGAAAGACGACAAGACCCTGCTCATGCAGTACCGCTCCACCCGCGGCATGATCGACTATCTCATCGGCCTGGTTCAAGGGGTTGGCCGCTATTTCCGCGAAGACCTGAAAATCCGCAAACTTTCCGAGAGCGAACTCGAGATCGTCTTTCCGGCCTGATGACTTGCAACAGGGCCCTCCGTCTGCACCATTCCAGCAACAAAAACAAGGGCGGGACACCACGTGTCCCGCCCTTGTTTTTGCATCCAGTGACCCGGAACATTAAACGTCCCCCCTTTCTTGCAGTCCGTTCGTTATCGCTTACACTTGAAGAGTCCAGGAGGCATGAGCCATGACCATCACCATCAGCTACGCTACATTGCTTCTGACCATCCTCACCGGTGTCATGGTGGCGGCAATGGTCTATCTGATTGTCGTGCTGGCGCGAATTATGCGCGTAGCCGGCCAGATGGAAGCCGCCATCGGCAAAACGGATGACCTGCTCGACTCGTTGAAAAATCTGTCCGACGAGGCGACCGGCACCGTCATCGCCGCCCGCATCCTGATCGACGAGGGGCAACAGATCACCAGCGATATCGCCGCCATCAGCGCCAGGTTACGGGGGTTCGCCGAAAGTGCCGGCCACGCACCGTCGCTGATCGAGCGAATCAAGTCGGTGGTGGCGATTATCGCCGGTATCAGAACCGCCATCACCACCATCAGACATTTCCTGCAGCATCGCCGGCAAACCGCCGGAGAGACGGACCACAATGATTGAAAGGAGGTTCACGATGAATCGCGAAACGAGCAATGTTCTGTTGGGTTTTCTTGTCGGAGCAGTGGCGGGTGGAGTAGCCGCCTTGCTGTTTGCCCCAGCCTCGGGGAAAGAGACGCGCCAGAAGATCGTTGACGGGCTCGGTCGCACCCGGGACAAAATGAACGACGAACTCGAACATGCCAGGGAGTACGCCAAGATTCACAAGGAAGCGATCAAGGAAGGTCTGCATGAAGGGAAGGAAGCCTACAAACGTGTTGTCGGCAAGGGCGAAGAAGCCAAAGCCTGAACGAGAAGGCGAAGACTGGACACGCGTGGGGGACGGATTGCATATCCGCCCCCTTTTCTATTCTCCCTGCGCAACCGTCAACTTACGATCAATTTCGCAACTTCACCGGCGACCTTCCGTCCGATGCTCAGTGAAGCGGTGGCCGCCGGCGACGGCGCGTTGAGGACGTGGATCATCCCCTCGCCGGCGACAATGTGAAAGTCATCGAGAAGCTTGCCAGAGCGGTCGACGGCCTGCGCCCGCACCCCGGCGCCGGCCCGCACGACATCGGCCCGGCCCAGTTCGGGGATGAGGCGCTGCAGGTCACGGACGAAGAGGGTTTTGCTGTAGGAGCGGGCATACTCCTGCAGGCCGACCCGCCAGTAGAGCCGCGCCAGGCGCCAGAAACCGGGGTAGAGGCAAATTTCGAGAAGATCGCGCGGAGAGAGGCTGAAACGCCCGTAGCCTTCGCGCTTGAGGGCGAGGACGGCGTTGGGACCGGCCTCGACTTCGCCGTCGATCCTGCGCGTATAATGGACGCCGAGGAAGGGGAAGGCCGGGTCGGGCACCGGGTAGATGAGGTTGCGCACGAGGGTGCGCCGCGCCGGCTGCAGTGTGTAGTATTCGCCGCGAAAGGGGACGATGTGCACCCCGGGATCGCTGCCGCAGAGGCGGGCAACGCGGTCACAGTGCAATCCGGCGCAATTGACGAGATGGCGGCTGCGCACGATCCCGGTCGTGGTCGTCAGTTGCAGCCCGCCACCAGCGCGACGCACGCCGAGGAGGCGACACCCGGTTCGCACCACCCCCCCCCGCGCCGTGACGACGGCGGCGTAGGCCTCGGTGACGCTGGTATAGTCGACGATGCCGGTCTGCGGGACGAAGAGACCGGCGATGCCGGCGACATGCGGCTCATGGGCGCGCAAGTCGGCGCCGTCGAGACGCACCAGCCCGTCGAGACCGTTGGCGAGGCCGCGCCGGTGCAGTTCGTCGAGGGCGGGAAGCTCCTCGTCCCGCGTCGCCACCACCACCTTGCCGCAGCGCTGGTGGGGAATAGCATGCTCGGCGCAGAAGGCATAGAGGGCATCGCGGCCGGCGGTGCAATTCTGCGCCTTGAGGGAGCCCGGTTTGTAGTAGAGCCCGGAGTGGATGACCCCGCTGTTGTGCCCGGTCTGGTGGCAGGCGAGGTGCGCCTCCTTCTCCAGCAACGCCAGCTTGAGCCCGGGATGCGTCGCCGTCAGGGCCAGGGCCGTCGCCGTGCCGACGATTCCGCCACCGATGACCACGACATCGAAGTTCTCCCCGGTGGCAGTCATGGCTGCCTCTCTCGCTTGTTATCACCCGCGGCCCTGCGATTTACCTCGGACATTCTTTGTACCTCCCCGTGGGTTGAAACGATTGGCATGAATTGGACCTTTACAGTTGCGCGAGAGAAGCGTTATCCTGATTCCGCACTCTAATGAGAGACACCGGCATGCCCCACGCCATCCTCATCATCGACGATTCGACAACGGCCCGCGAGCTCATTCGCGACACGGTGGAAGAGACCGGACTCTTTGCCACCTATCACGAAGCGGCCAACGGCAGCGAAGGGATCGACATCCTCTGTCGCCATGCGGTCGATGTCGTCCTCTGCGACCTGGAGATGCCGGGGATGGGCGGCCTCGCCCTCCTGGCGCAGATGAGCGCCGTCGAAGCCTTGCGCGAGATTCCCGTCATTCTCCTCACCGGCAACGGCAACCAGACCGAGAAGATCCGCTGTCTCGGCCAGGGGGCGAGCGACTACGTGACCAAACCCTTCCATCCGGGGGAGCTCATGGCGCGCATTCGCGTCCAACTCAAGATCAAGGCCCTGCAGGATTCCCTGCGCGAAAGCAACCGCCAGCTGGAGAAACTCTCCACCACCGATCCCCTTACCGGCCTCGCCAACCGCCGCCACTTCATGGATCGCCTACACACGGCCTTCCTGCAAAGTCAGCGCACCGGTATGACCCTGGCCCTGATCATGCTCGATCTCGACCACTTCAAGGCGGTCAACGACAGCCGCGGCCATCTCGGAGGGGATCAGGTCCTGCGCGAAGTAGCCGATCTCCTCGACTGCCAGATGCGCCCCTACGACCTCGCCGCCCGCATCGGCGGCGAAGAATTCGCCATCATCCTCCCCGAGATCGACCGGCCCGTCGCCCTCGGGGTCGCCGAACGGCTGCGCGAACTGACGGAGAGCCACCTCTTTCTTCCTCCCGCCAACGGCCTCAAACTCACCGCCAGCTTCGGCGTCAGCGCCACCCCCGTCGATTCCGTCGAAAGTCTCATCCGCAGCGCCGACGCCGCCCTCTATCGCGCCAAGCATCAGGGACGCAACCGCGTCGAATCCCTCCCGGGCTGAACTTTCCCTACTGCTCGATACGGATATCGTCGAACCAAGCCGTCGCCGTGCTACCGGTCTGGTCGGTATCGGTCATGATGGCGATGGCCCCGACCGCTGGCGGTTCCTCGCCGAAAAAGCGGCGGTAATCGTCGACGATGTTGCGCCGCTCGCCGATCCACTCCCCCACCCGACCAGGTCCGCTCTCCACCGCCAGCATGACGGCGTTGCCGGTAAAGGCGTTGGGAAGGAAGGCTTCTTTCGGCAGCTTGTTGGCCCAGATGTAGTTGATGCTGCGGGTCTTGAAAAAGAGCCAGTGGGGGAAGACGACATAGACGCGGGCGGCGTAGTCGTCGCCGCTCTTCACCGTTTCGTCCCCCTGGGGGATGATGTTGGCGACCTTCCAGCGCCAGGCTAGCACGGGATAGTCGGCTGGCGCGTAGTCGATGGCGTAAACCAGCCCTGACGCCGTCCCCCGGCTCTCTGCCCGCAGCACCTTCCCACCCCCGTCCGCGACCACGGCATAGGTGGTCAGCCCCTTGAACTCCTTGACCGTCCAGCCGGGAGCGAGACCGGTTTCGAAGTCGTCGATGACGCGGGGTGCGGCGTGGGCGGGGGGGGGAAAGAAAGCCAGCAGGAGAAGCAAGCTGTAGAACGGACGGAACATCTTTATCCCCCTTTTTGACGATAACTAGCCAGATATTTACAGAAAGTAATAAGCAATAGGGGTTAGAACCCCTACCAAAAAGACCCTAAATGAACATCCATAGTCCTTAACCGTGGCAACTAATGCGGACAGCAACAACACTATGAAAGAAACACCTAAGACTGAAAAATAGAGGAGCATATCGATAACATCACCAAACCCCAAAGGTTCTCCATGTTCAACTGGGATTATCCAATATAGTGTTGCCCTAAATAGAAAACCACTTAGGGCCAAACACACCAAAAATATAGATGCGTATTTAGCTATTTTAACTAAGGCTATTCTTGCTCTCATTCGCTTGTAATTTCACCTAATAACCTGTTGACAGTCGAACTCATTGCAGCAACAAAAAAACCGGCTCACATGCCGGCCCGACGGCCTGTCTGATTATCCTGATGCCTCCCCGCGCCCGCCCATCGCCACCTCCCGCCCGCTGGCCAGAGGCATTAAAACCTTTCCATCCCCGCTTGTCAAACCCTCTCTCTTTATCACCACGACCAGAACCAAAAGATCGCCTCACGCAACGGCGCGACGACGCAACGTAAACCCCTTAACCAAGCTGTTGTTCCCTCAGACCTTAACGTCGCGTCGTTGCGCCGTCGCGTGAAACTGTTTTGTCTTTGAACCACGCAGGTCAACAACCCAACACACCATAAAAATGCCCGCTCGGTAGCGGGCTGGAGTTTTACTCTAAGCAATATGGGCGGTCAACTCTCCCGCACCCCGTAAATCCCGCGGTGCGCCTCAGTGTCGGCGCGGTGGGCAGTCAATTCGGCGGCGATAGCATCAACCTTGGCTTCAACACGCTGCAGTCGACCGTCATTCTGATCCAGTTGACCCTGCATCTGCCCCATTTGACCCTGCATCTGCCCCATTTGACCCTGCATCTGACCCATTTGACCATTCATCTGATTCATTTGACCCTGCATTTGATCCATGCGCCCATCCATCTTGTCCATGCGCTCATCGACTCGGTTTTCAAAGCGATCGATTCGTTCGACCAACATCTGATGCCCTTCGCCCAGAATTGCGAAGTGATGCCGGGCATCCTCCATGGCGATCCCCACCTGATGCGCCATCATTGCCTCAATTTTCTTCAGATCGTCTGCAGTCATTTCCCCCTCGCCTCCTTAATGTCTGAAGTTTTTGTTCGAGCCAATCTAGCACAAGAACCTGACCAAGAACAACCACGCCTCTCACCCCGTCCCGTAGCCCCCCGCCCCACCGCTGCGCACCTTGCGGCTCTCCCCTTCGTTGACGACGCGGATGGCGCTGGCGCCGTCCAAGGGGCATTTGGTTTCGCAGATGCCGCAGCCGATGCAGCGCTTGGTCACCACCGTCGGCACCTTGAGACGGCGGGCGACGCCGTTGAGGAGCATCTCCTTCTCCTCGAAGACGATGGCCTTTTCCCCCGTCGGGCAGTGCTCCTCGCAGACCAGACACTCCTCGTTGCGGGCGTAGGGGAGGCAGCGGTTCTTGTCGAAGACGGCGAGGCCGACCACGATCTTGCGCTTCTCCGCCACCGGCAGGCGCTTGATCGCCCCGGTCGGGCAGACCTGACCACAGAGGGTGCAGTTGTATTCGCAGTAGCCGATGCGCGAAACCAAGAGCGGCGTCCACAGGCCAGTGGCACCGGCCTGATGGAAGGCGGGATGGAGGGCGGCGCCGATGCACACCTTCATGCACTCGCCGCAACGGATGCAGCGGCGCAGAAATTCAGCCTCATCGACGGCGCCGGGGGGACGGATCAGGTAGGGATTGTCGCGGTCGGCAGCGGGGGCGATGCGCGCCATCGGCGCCAGCAGGGCGCCGGCGGCCAGCGCCCCGACGACGCCGCGGCGGGAGAGATCGACCCCGGCATCACG
>MGTO01000139.1 GCA_001799485.1 Desulfuromonadales bacterium GWC2_61_20
GATCATGTTCTTGACGTAGTCGGCATGACCGGGGCAGTCGACGTGGGCGTAGTGACGCTTCTCCGTCGAGTACTCGACGTGGGCGGTGGCGATGGTGATGCCGCGCTCACGCTCTTCCGGAGCCTTGTCGATGGCGTCGAAGGCCTTGAACTCGGCCAGTCCGCGGGAGGACATGACCTTGGTGATGGCAGCGGTCAGAGTCGTCTTGCCGTGGTCAACATGGCCAATCGTCCCGATGTTGACATGAGGTTTTGTTCTTTCGAATTTCGCCTTGGCCATGGTCTTGATCCTCCCTGTTGTTCCAGTCGAACTGGTTTTCGTTGCAAAGCGCTGGCGCTGCAAACAAATGAGCGCCGATCTAGGTGTCGCAAACTTGTTGTGTGTGGTGAAACGTAAAAGCCATCCCAGAGAAACTGCGCTGGAGCCCACAACCGGAATCGAACCGGTGACCTCTTCCTTACCAAGGAAGTGCTCTACCGACTGAGCTATGTGGGCGTAACAACACGGTCGACCTGCGAAAGCACAGCTTTGTTTTGGAGCGGGAAACGGGACTCGAACCCGCGACCCTCAGCTTGGAAGGCTGATGCTCTAGCCAACTGAGCTACTCCCGCCCAAAGCCAAAACCGTTTTATCTGCAGCTGGTTGGACCCATCATCTCATCGTCGCTCCCAGTACTGACGGCTAGTAAGCCTCCTGGGGGGCGCCGGCGGGATTTCGTCCGGCAAGCATTCTAAGTGGTGGAGGGGGGAGGATTCGAACCTCCGAAGTCTACGACGACAGATTTACAGTCTGTTCCCTTTGGCCGCTCGGGAACCCCTCCAGGGGAAGCGTCAAATTTTCAGGGGCTCAAAAAAAAAGCCCGGTAGCCCGATTGGAGCTGGCGACAGGAATTGAACCCGCAACCTGCTGATTACAAGTCAGCTGCTCTACCTATTGAGCTACGCCAGCACAAGGCGTGGATATATACATCAGCGTTTAGCGAAAAGCAAGGGGATTTTTCCTTCCCCTTTCATGCCCGTGAACGAAGCAGGACTTATAACCGATTGGTCCGGAGCTGTCAACGGATTTTCTGCTGGCGGGATGTTTTTTTGGGTTAGCCGAGCGGGCGATACGAGACTTACTGCCTGAGTCCATCGAGCGCCAGCAGCAGTCCCGGCTCCGGGTAATGCCTGACATTGCGGGTCGCCACCTGATACCCCCTGACCTGGGCCGTGGCGGCGATCAGACAATCCATGGCCGCCAGAGTCACCCCCTGCCCGCGATACTGGCGATAAAGCTCCCCACCCCTGACGGCAATGTCGGGGGTGACCTCGGCCACCGCGCAGGCGCCGATGAAGTCCAGGGTCGCGCCGCGCTCGTTCTCGCGCATGCCGGCGGTCAGCTCAAAGATGCTGACGGCGCTCAAGACCGCATTCCCCTCCCGCCAGAACCGATGGAGCAACGGCCGCACGCCCTGGTCGCCACGCAGGTAGTCGATGGCGATGTCGGTGTCAATCAGTACGCCCGGCATAGTCGCGTCCCCCCTCGCTGCGCAGACGGTTGACCGTTGCGACGCCGTCTTCGTTACCCTTTTCCCAGGCGCCAAAGCTCTCCATCGCCTTCTGCGTTCGCCGCTGGCGCAGATACTCGGTCAACGCCTCGGTCACCAGACCGCTGAAGTTCGTGGAAACGGCGCGGGCTTCCTGCAGCAGTTCGTCGGGGATGGTGATGGATGTTTTGGTAAGAGCCATATGGACTCTCCATTTGTTGTCAGAATTTATCCTACCAAATCATACTACCACTTCGGAGGAGCCGCCAAGCAAATACCTGAATCCGGCTACCCACTTTGGTTCAATGATGGAAAATAATTCGCAACACACTAGAACTATTAGTGAATCTCAGACCTGTCCCCGATAAGCGTTTTGGACACGGATCAAATCTGATTTACACGGATCAGGCCAGACCTCAATCCTGGTATTTCTTTGCCTTTAAAATCCGTGTGAATCCGTGAAATCCGTGGCCAATGGATCTTCCTTTAACTTTTCCCCCAAAACTCACTTCTCCGGCTCTGCTTGTAAAACAGCCAGCCACCCCAAACCACCGCCAGCAGCATGAGCAAAGCGCCTAGGACATGGGCGATCCGCGCCAGGGCGTGGTCATAGCGGAGCAGTCCGGTTTCGGTGAGGAGATATTCCCAGTCGTGAAAACCGTACGGCGAAGACGCTCCGAAGTTGCCGCCGACCAACGGCAGCTCGCCGGCCCGGGCATCGTCGATGTACGGAGCGATATCGAGAAGGTTTTCGCCGAACCACCAGCCGCACACCACCGCGCCCAGGGCGTCGCGGGATTTGAACCAGAAAGCCGCCAGGCAGACCAGCGGAACCAGCAGCTGCGCCAGCGTCCCGCCGAGGGTGGTCATGAACTGGCCGAAGGGGCGCATGAAGACGTGGCCGGCTTCGTGGAACGGCAGATTGACCAGATGCAGCAGGCTCTCGCCGGCGGTGTTGCTGTCGATGCTGACGAAGATCAGCCGGCTTCCCCAGACGGTCATGATCAGCAGCGCCGCCGCCCAGACCCAAAGATTGCGGTCGCTGGCGGTGTCGGCTTCCGTTTCAACGGAGCCGGCACTGGCCGCGCTTCTCTCCGCCGGAGCCTGCACCGGTCTGATTCTGGCGAAGATCACCCCGCAGCGCGAGCAATCTGCGCGGTCGGGCGAGTTTTCATGGCCGCATTTAGGACAGATCATCGGTCAACCTGCTAAGCTCCCAGGACAATCGCTCATTAGATGGTGCCAGTACCCCTCACCGCTCCTTTATGCCCCTTGTCAACTGCTCCTATCCCGTTGTCTTTTTCGTACATATATTTCAATAAGTACAAAAACTACACCAAATAGAGACATATTGCTCCGGTGTTTAAACAATCAAATCAGGCAGCATAGGCAATTTTCGGATGCTTGAAGTAGTTGCTAACGAGGGAGCCAGAGGGACGCTGCTTGCTATCTTTCTAATTGCCGTAATACAAATTCGCAAGCAACGTTCCCTCAAGTCCATTACTACCCCCCCTTACTAGCCCCGATGCAATCTTTCCAGCAGCGCACCCACATCTTCGACAAAGATGTGCCCGTACGCTGCCCCCCGATAGGCGCTCTCGTCGCGCAGGTCCATCCCCCAACCAGCTTCTCCGAGAAACGGTCGCATGGCCATGGCCAGACGGCGCAATTCCGATGCCAGCAACAGCGGCTCAAGGTCTTGCCGCTTCGGGTCGATCAGCCCCAACCAGAGGATTTCCAGCGCCCGGAAGAGGGGGGCCCAGTTGACCCAGGCGGTCAGTTGCCCCTCGGGTCGGAGCAGCTTGTCGAGCAGACCGGCTTGCAGCCGGTACTTCTTTTCGCGATTGCCGCTACGCATCTCCACTACCCCGGAGCGCGCCATCTCGGCCAGAGCGTTCTGGGTGGTGCGGGGGAAATAGCCGGTCTGGCGGGCAATGTCGGAAGGATGGATCTCGTCGGACGCACCGAGGAGACAGAGCAGTTCACAGCGCGCATTGACCCCCAGCAGCGCCCGCAGCCGCAGGAGCAAGGCTGGCATGCCGTGGGCCGGAAACGGCTGCGAGTAGCCGCGCAGCCTGAGCGGACCCCGCAGCAGACCATGACCTTGAAATTCCGGGGAGTAGTCGGCAGACAGCGGTAGCGGCTTGCCATCCTGCATGAAGAAGAGCGGTGTGGCACTCTCCAGGGTATGGGCGGTGGCAAGCCCTTTCCACTTGAGGGCATAGCTAGACTTCTGCCCCAAAAGTTCCGAGACCGCACTCAACTGAGGCTTGCACTGAAAATCGAGCTGTCTTTCGAGATTTTTCAGCCGCTGCACGTTAATAAACGCACCGTTGACCATGAGCCAATCGAGGATTTCATCAAAAAGACGGGCATCATAGCGACAGACCGTTAACGACAGCAACAACAGTGGCTCGGGGTCGATCACGCGGCGTTCTTCCGGCGCGCTCTGCCCGGCCACCCCCAGGGCCGACCACTGGCTCCAGAGAAAATCAAGGAGCGCCTTGAGGACCGTGGCCTTAAACTCGGTCAGCGAGATGTTCATAGCCAAACTCCCGAAGAAACCATTGCAGCCCTTGACGGTAACCTGGCGAGGGATCATGACTGCGCGTCCATCCGGCCGCCGCCAGCAATTCGGCATCGGTCGGATGCAGTAGGCGCAGATCCTCGGCATGGTAACTGCCCGATTGATCGACGGCGGCATACAGCTTGAAATGAATCTGATCATAACGGCTGATAAAGCCGACGGTCAGGCGCTCGCCGATGGTCACCCAGGACAGCCGTCCGACAAATCCTTCCGGCAGTCCGAGACGGTAAAGACCGCCATCGCCACTGCTCGGCCCGTTATTGAGCCAGTCGCGGGGCAGCCCGAGATCCAGTGCGACTTCGGCGGCGGCCAGAACAAGCGCCGGCGGCAGCGGGGCAGGATCGAGCAAATCCCCCTCGTCCGCCATCAGAGCCACGATGTCAACATCCTTGGTTGTGCGTTCAATCAGTCCCGTCGCCGCGAGAGCCGAACCACCACACACCACCAGATTGAACCGGGGCGCAGCGGCGAGAACGAGGCGACCGTTCAGGAGGCGCAGGGCTTGCTCAAATTTTTCATATCCATAGGCCATTGCTATACCTGTTGCGCATTATGCGCACTATAAATAGCATTGATTCCCTGTGCAATGCAAATAGTTTCAGAGATGTCCAGAGCGTCCACCCGGTCTGCGGATAAAAAACAAGCCGCAACCGGCATGAAGCCGGTGCGGCCTGAATGATGACCCTGTATTGGTGCTTCCCCCATCCCCGCCCCCTTCTTACCCCTAAATCCCCCGCTGCCGCACCACCTCAAAGAGTGCAATTCCCGTCGCCACCGAGACGTTGAGGGAATCGACCCCGCCGTGCAGGGGGATGGCGAGCAGGCCGTCGCAGTGTTTGCGCACGTTGGGACGCATCCCCTCCCCTTCGCTGCCGGCGACCAGGGCGATGGAACCGGTAAGGTCGCTGGCGTAGAGGGAGGTCGAACCGGCGTCGCCGGCGAGGCCGTAGACCCAGATGTTCTGCTCTTTCAACTCTTCGAGGGTGCGCGAGATGTTGGTGACCTGGGCCAGGGGGATATGCGCCAGAGCACCGGCGGCGGTCTTCTCGACCACGGCGCTGACCGGGCAGGCGCGGTCCTTGGCGACGATAACGCCGTGGCAGCCGGCGGCATCGGCGCTGCGCAAGAGGGCGCCGAAGTTGTGGGGATCGGTGACGCCGTCGAGGATAAGGAAGAGAGCCGGACGTTTGGAGGCGCGCCAGCGGGCGAGAAGATCGTCGAGGTCGTGGTAGGCGAAGTCGGCAACCTTGAGCAACACCCCCTGATGGTGGCTGCTGTCGGCCAGGCGGTCGAGCTCGGCGCGGTCGCGCGGCCGCACCGGCACCCCCGCCGCAGTGGCGAGACGGACCAGCTCATCGAGCCGCGGCGCCGTCAACCCCTTGGCGACGAGGAGTTCGAGGGGCTGGCGCAGGGTGCCGCGCAGTCCCTCGAAAGCCGGGTTGATGCCGTAGATGTATTCAGCCACAGCTGTCAGCGCCCTTTGAGGGCCGTCGCCATCTCGGCGACGATGGCGGCGGCCGCCGCTTCAGGATCGGCCGCTGCCGCAATCGGCCGGCCGATGACGAGGTAGTCGGCCCCGGCGCGGATCGCTTCGCCCGGGGTCATGACCCGTTTCTGGTCGTCGAGGCTGGCCGTCGCCGGCCGCACCCCGGGGGTGACGATGGCGAAATCGGGACCGCAGGCGGCGCGGATCAGCCCGACCTCCTGCGGCGAAGCGACGACGCCGGCGAAGCCGGAATCTTTGGTCAACTTCGCCAGGCGCGGGACCATCTCGGTCACCGGGCGCTCGATGCCGATCTCGCGCAGGGTGGCGTCGGTGCTGGAGGTGAGGATCGTCACCGCCAGCAGCAGCGGCAGAGGGTGCCCCTCCTCGCGGCAGACCTGGGCGGCGGCAGCGGCAGTGACCGCCATCATCTCGCCGCCGCCGAGGGCGTGGACATTGACCATGCGCACGCCGAGGCGACAGGCTTCGACCGTGGCCATGGCAACGGTGTTGGGGATGTCGTGGTACTTGAGGTCGAGAAAGACTTCGCCGCCACTGGCGCGGATCATGCGCACGACATCGGGGCCGCAGGTGGTGAAGAGTTGCTTGCCGACCTTGAAGACCCCGACCTGGCCGCGCAGGCGCTTGACCCACTCTTGAGCTTCGGCGAAGGTCTGGACGTCGAGGGCAAAAATCAGCCGTTTGATCGCTGCGTCATTCATGTCTCTCTCCCGATGAGGCCCTTGATCCGCCGGCCGATCTCCTGCACCCGATGGACCAGTTCACTCGAAGCGGTGCTGCCGAGCTCGCGGCGGGCGATAATGCACTCCATATAGAGCAGTTCGTTGAAAGCGTCGACCAGGAGCCGTTTCTGGTCGTTGTTGTCGAGACCGGCAAGATTGGCGGCGATGCGACCCCCATTGAGGGTGCCATCGTCCCGGGGGGCGCAATCGCCGAAGACGACGGAGAAGGGATAGGGGAGATCACGGAGGAAGAGGCGCACCTCCTGGCTAAAACCGGGGCAGACCGGGTGGATCTGCTTGTGCATGGTTGCCAGGGCGCCGTTGAAGACACCGAGGAGTTCCCCCAGTTCGCCGCTGACTTCGACCTTTGGCGCCGCCATGGCGACGAAACCCTGCTCGGCCAGATGATGGAGCATGCGCAGCCCGTCGAATTCCCCCAGCCCCCCCTTGCGCAACAGTTCCCGCACCCGTAACTTCCCCCCAGCGATATGGGCGAGAAGGCGCTGCTCGGCGTGCGGCAGGTCGTCCGCCGCCTTGCCGCAAGTGACCGGGATGGCGTCGAGGGAGGGGATGTGGCGACGGAAGAGGGCGCGCTCGTCGACCCGGCGCAGCCCTTCCATGATGAGGTTCTGGGTACTCAGGGTAAAGCGCGGCTGCTCGTCGCCGGGGGTGGCGTCGTCATGAAAGACGAAGCTCCCTGTCGCCTGGGTAAAGAGGTTGTAGACGATGGTTTCAACCTGGACCCGGGCGGCGAGCCAGAGATCCTTGGCCGCCACCGAGCCGGCATCGACCAGAATCTTGCCGAGGGCGCCGCTCCCAACCGCCGCCTGGCGGGCGCGCAGGAGGGCGTCGCGGTCGACCTTGCCGAGGGCGAAGAGGGTTTCGCCGAGATCTTCTTCGGGAAAGGTCGTCGTCGCCGCGACGATCTCCCCCTGGAGAAAGACCAGTTCCTTCCCCCCGCCGGCGAAGGTAAAGCGGAGGAGACCACTCTTGCGAAAGAGATTGAAGAAGGAGAGGAGGTCGGCGACGCTGAGGCTGCCGAGACTGCCGGCGAGGACCACCCCGGCCGCCGCCGGCGCCGGCGCCACCAGAAGGTGGCCGGACGAGTGGGAGACCAGGGCCAACGGTCCGGCGCCGATGTTGCGGGCGACCGCCGGTGGCAGGGTCATGCGGCCACCCGATTCAAGGGTCAGGGTGGACATGGTCGGGGCGGACTCCGGGCGCGACACCGTTAGCCCCGGGCCTGGCGGACCCGGGCGGCGAGGCTCGCCGCGATCTCGCCGACGGGGATCATGGTGCGCTCGCCGCTGCGCCGCTCCTGCAGTTCGAGGGCGCCTTCCTTGAGGCCGCGGCTGCCGACGGTAACGCGCAGAGGGATGCCGATGAGGTCGGCATCCTTGAACTTGCTCCCCGGCCGCTCGTCGCGGTCGTCGAGGAGAACATCGACCCCGGCCGCCAGCAGTTCGCTGTAGAGCCGTTCGGCCGCGTCCTTGCTCTCCACCTCGTTGGGATTGACCAGGGTGACGATGACCTCGAAGGGAGCGATGGGGAGGGGCCAGATGATGCCGTTGTCGTCGTGGTTCTGCTCGATGGCGGCGGCGACGGTGCGGCCGACGCCGATGCCGTAGCAGCCCATGAAGATGGTCTGTTCCTTCCCCTCGGCATCGAGGAAGGTGGCATTCAGCGCCTGGGAGTATTTGTAGCCGAGCTTGAAGACATGGCCGACCTCGATGCCGCGCCACATCTCCAACTGACCGGTGGCGCAGCGGGGACAGGGATCGCCATGGGTGACGTTGCGCAGGTCGGCGTAGGTGGTGACGGTGAAGTCCCGCCCGGGATTGACATTCTTCAGATGGAGATCGGCCGCGTTGGCGCCGACGACGACATTGCGCAGCGCCTCGACCCCGAGGTCGGCGACAACCCGCAGCTTCAACCCCACCGGCCCGGCGAAACCGACCGGCGCCCCGGTGGCCCGTGTCACCACCTCGTCGGGGGCGAGGACGATCTCCTCGACCCCGAGGACTTTTTTCAGTTTGATTTCGTTGAGTTCGTGGTCGCCGCGCAGCAGCACCGCCAGCGGCTCGTTGTCGGCCATGACGATGAGGGTCTTGATCAGGCTGCTCGCCGGCAGGCCGAGGAAGGTCGAGACCTCCGCGATGGAGCGCTGCCCCGGCGTCGCCACCTTCTCCAGCGCACGCGCCTCGGCGTGCTCGACCGCGGTGACGGGACGGGCTTCGGCCTTCTCGACGTTGGCGGCGTAGTCGCAGGCATTGCACGAGGCGATGGCGTCTTCGCCTGAGTCGGCCAGGACCATGAACTCATGGGAGTAGTTGCCGCCGATGGCGCCGGTGTCGGCCTCGACGGCGCGGAACTTGAGCCCGCAGCGCTCGAAGATGTTGCGGTAGGCCTGGTACATCTTGTCGTAGGCGACGATGGCGCCGGCCTCATCGACATCGAAGGAGTAGGCATCCTTCATGATGAACTCGCGGCCGCGCATGAGACCGAAACGGGGACGGACCTCGTCGCGAAACTTGGTCTGGATCTGGTAGAGGTTCAAGGGGAGCTGGCGGTACGACTTGACCTCGCGGCGAACGATGTCGGTAATGACCTCCTCGTGCGTCGGTCCGAGGCAGAATTCCGTATCCTTGCGATCCTTGAGGCGCAGCAGCTCCTTGCCGTACTGCCCCCAGCGCCCCGACTCCTGCCACAGTTCGGCCGGGGTCACCATCGGCATGAGGAGTTCGATGGCGCCGGCACGGTTCATCTCCTCGCGCACGATCGCCTCGACCTTGCGCACCGCCTTGAGCCCAAAGGGGAGATAGCTGTAGATGCCGGCCGCGACCTTGCGGATCATGCCGGCGCGAAGCATGAGTTGATGGCTGATGACCTCGGCGTCGGCCGGGGTCTCCTTGACGGTATTGAGCAGATACTGGGAATAACGCATGGAAGGCCTCGAACTGGTGGGATGTACGGGATTTTCCCGGCTTTGGCGATGGACCGGAACGGTAGCCGATTTTGCCGGCGATTGCAAGGGAGTCAACGATGAGCAGTTGCCTGTGCTTACGAAAAACTCAGCCGACAAGGCTGATCAAAAATGCCCAGGTGCAAGGCGCCCGAAATCCTGCGGAGAAAGGCGTACCAAAAGGTACGTCGTCGACGCAGGATGAGGGCAACGCCGCAGATGGGCGTTTTTCATCAGCCGCTACTTCCCGTGCAGATAGTCGCCGAGAAGCGACCGGCTGTGCTCGTCGTCGTGGCAGAAATTGCAGAGGTTCTCCCAGTTGCTGCCGTCGGCGGGGTTGTTGTTGTGGTTGCCGTCCTTGTGGTGGACGGTAAGGAGATGCAGATTGGCCAGTTCGAACTCGCGCCCGCACTTGGCGCAGATCCAGCCATTGATCTTGAGGGAACGCTCGCGGTAGTTGGTCGACGCCTCCTGCTGCGCCTTCATCCGCCGCACTTGCGCGTCGATCTCTTCCTGGCTCTTGGCCGGCTGGGGGCGGCGGCCGTGGGGTTTGAAGGATGGGCTCATGGCAAAACTCCTTTAGCTGTCAGCTATCGGCTCTGACCGGCCGATTCAGCAATTCGATCACGTCTCTGGCATAAAAGGTTCGATAGCGTGGCTGCTTTTCCCGCTGGACCAGAATCCCCTGCTCTTCCAGCAGGGCCAAGGCCGCGTTGGCCGCCGGAAAGGAAATCCCCAACGCGTCCTTGGCGCTGTGCGCGGTCAAGACCGGGGTGCCGAGCATGAGTTCGGGAAACCTGTGCACCACCGAGTGCCGGCGCAGCCCCAGTCCCGCCACCAGCTCTTTCCACTTGCGGAGGATCGCGGCGAGCCCCAGCGCCGTGCCGATCGACTCCTGGACCGCCGCATCGACCCCGATGGCAAAAAATTTGATCCACTCGGCCCACTCCCCCCGGAGTTGCACCCCGGCCAGCGCGTCGTAATATTCGCGCTGGCGGTCTTTGAGATAGCCGGCCAGATAAACCGGCGGATAGCCTTCCGCGGCCAGCATCAGGGGCATGAGAATCCGCCCGACCCGTCCGTTGCCGTCGAAAAACGGATGGATCGTCTCGAACTGGGCGTGAACCACCGCCAGGCGAACCACCATCGGGATTTCGAGCTGGTCTTCCTCGGCGGGCCGATAGCGGAGCATCGCGAGCAAATCGTCCATGCACTCAGGCACCTGATCGGCCGGCGGCGGCACAAACCGCGCCTGATCGATCTTGAGGCCCCCAATCCAGTTTTGCCGGTCTCTGAATGCCCCCGGTGTCCATGGGTCGTCAACGCCCGCCATGAGCCGGGCATGAAGTTCCTCGATCAATCCTATCGTGAATGCGCTGACACCCTGCGCCCTGACCCGTTGCAGTCCGGCTTCGAGGGCGGTCACGTAATTGAGCGTCACCCGGACATCCGGCGGCAGACCCTCGGCGCTCCCCGTGGCCTCATAGGTCAACAGCTCGTTGATCCCGGCATTGGTCCCCTCGATCTGGCTACTCCGCACCGCTTCGCGGCGGTCGGCGGTGCGCGTGACCAGATCCGGATTGGGCAGCCCGTCCGTCAGCGTCTGCAGGTTGGCCAAGGCTGTATGCGCCCGGCTCACTTCACCCTGGAGACCTTGCAAGCCGACGAGTTGGTCGGCACGCGGCGTCAGCGGCGGGATGAGGGCAAAGGCTCCGGGATGACCGACGACAGGAACGAGGAGTTTGCGACGGGCGGGACTGAGATCGGTCTTGCGCATGTCGAAACCTTTAATTACGCATTCAGTAATTTAAAGTTACGCCAGAAAGTTTAAATTAGCAATCGCGTAATTTAAACTTCATGAAGAGGATTCAGGCAGCACGCCCCAGCTCTTCACGGATCACCTTGCGCAAGGTCTCTTCAAGATTGCGTCAAGAGAGGAAATTTGTTCCATTTTTCGTGGTCAGCGATGGTTGTAGAGTTGCCCTGCAAATCGTTAAGGGGCAAGACTCCACGTCTCAAAATTGAGTGTTGAAGGCTTGCCCCTTTTGTTTACTTTCAATAAGTTACATAAGTTACCTACGTCCCCTCAACGCCTCCTCAATCTATTTTTGTGAAAAATGTCAGAAATAAAATAAATATAAAATTATAGTGCAGTTGAAACAACATTATTGTTGATTTTCTTCATTATCAGATAGTTTCCAGTAACCAATATCTTGGTAATATCGCGCACCAATCAAAGATAACGGTCCATACATAGCATAAATTGATGTCTGGTAACCAATAGTATAGTTTATCAATTCTCTCAATTCCTGTGTTCTAATACCTTCCCTACTAACCTGCTCAAATGCAATCTCGACAGCTTCTTCTATTGTTAGCCTTCGGGGTTCGCCCCACTCACCCAGATACAAGTAATTGCCTTTTGCATAGCGCATCCGATCTGAGCGAAGAGCGATAGATACAAACAAAGTAGGATCTACGTCAGAAAATTTATTGATCCAAGAAAATTCATTAAGTGCCGAAAATAATTCCGTTTTGTGTATCCCTTTTTGCAATCGATGCAGACGGTTCTCAAGTATTTCCTTAATTAATTCTTGCTGCTCCTGAGAAAATGGTATGTCACGATCAGCAAGTCCCCAATAGTTTGGGCCAAGTTTTACAACGTTTCCAACATTCTGTATCTGTAAAAATCGGCTTAATCCTCGCCCTTCCATCAAAAGCCGTTCACGAATTTCTGAACCGGAAAGTGGCCGACCTTCCATGAGAAGCAAAGACTCAATTGCTTGTATGATCTCTATTCTATCTGCTGATGTAAGCCTTGATGCCGTTCCAGACGCCCACACAAGCCTACCGAGGTTAGCCAGTAACTTGGATCGCATAAGTGCAATATTTACAATATAATGATCCAGTCTTCCATCCATATCGAGCCCACGTTCACCCAATATTTTGAGAATCTCGGAGCAATGCCATTGTCGTCCATTCAACCCTGACCCAATGATATCTTCTGCCTCAGCCACGATCTCTATGGTCTCTTCTTCATCAAGTGGGTAGTGTTGCATTAGTCCATAGATGCCACGTCCGTAGAGAAGCCCAATTTCGGCAGCCGCATTATGAGCCCTTCTAATTTCTATCGAGCGACCTTTGGCAGACAACTTCTCTGCGATCTCTGAGTAATGAAGCGGTCGATCAGATTCTGCCAACACTGACTCAACATAAGCTTCTGCGCCAATTCTGCCAATACTCGTTAAAACCGGCACATCGGTGTTGTCAATAATGGTAAAAACTGCATTTTTTGATGCCGTATAGAATAAATCGTCGGCAAACTCACGGCAATCAAGCGAAAGAATTTCACTAACCGTTTGCTTTGCTTCGGCTTCAGTCCATCTACAGCGAGTGGCTCCACCCTCAAGAACATTGACAGCGTTTTTAACAAGCGAATCCCATTCATCTTGTGTAATCATCGAAATATAAGATATGCCGTTAATCTTAATTACATGCAGAGTGCTTGAACAAAATTTTTCAAGAACAAACCTGAATGGTTCCTCAATATTACCTATGTTTGTGAACCATTGATCAATAATGTCTAAAGCAACCACTGGTAATGGAGACTCTCTGTTGTCCATAGCATTTTTGATAGGTTCTTCGATTCGCCTCTTCCAGAATTGTTTGTTCTCTTCGCAAACACAAACTTTCTTCTCTATTTGGCGCACACGCTCTCTGGTTACGCCTAACAGTCCCGCTATTTCTTCCAGTGTTTGTTGTTTGGTTCCGAAACCCATCCTACGGCGCATGACAATCGCAACATTCTTCTCCATGGACCTTAACAACTCTAGCAACGATCCTTCGAACGAGTCTGACTCAAAAACTTTTTGTCGAGAGGTTTGAATGCATGTTTCGAATGGAATCCCTACCTCAACATTTTCATTACAAGTGGAAATTGCTGACTGTGTTAAAACGCCAATTACATCAAGAAGAGTCTGGGCTATTTCAGCAACACTTTTTCGCCCCATGTGCTCCATCTTCAAGAGTTGATTATTTGTGTACCTAGATAAATCCTTAATAAACTTTATACCTTCACGACTAAAAACGTTGCATGCACGGACCCTAAAGCCTGCCTGTCCTATCGGCAAATCACAAACCCAAGGAGGAGCAATGCTGACAATCTCATTGGGGCAGTTAATGTCTATATCCATTGAAAGGCATTGAAAACGATACCTCCCTAACTTGATGCGCAAGTCTTCACCAAGTTTATTCTCAAAATTGAGATATGATTCATTATCGATTATTCTGGCAGCCTTCACCGATTCATCATCATGCGGAAACCTCTCTGAAAAGCTGGAAAGCCATTGACAGGATGAATTTTCAGTGATTCCTAGCTTAAAATGGCAACGGTCGCATTCAGGCGCAGGATTTAGGTCAGTCGAGAGGCCAACTTCGTCTGAAGTAGTTTCGTATCCCCAACCAGAGAGTGCAACATAAACAGGAACACCATCAACGGTGCCAGCAATCCCAGGCGCGCAGGTTCCGATGCGTGCAAAAGAGTATAGTGCAGGTGCGGTAAGAAGCATTTTGCACGGGAAGAGATTGGTAAGGTCTTCAAATGCAGCGGTATCTGACCTTGTGAAACCAACATGAATGACTCCAGTCAATTGGTCATGATTACATGCAGAGTTCCATGCCGTGACTATGGAATCAAGATCCCTGTGGACCGTAACATTCCAGCAGCCGTCTGAACATTTTGCCATAAGAAACGCTCTCAGAGGCAGCATGGCTAATTCTCACTAAGTCTTTCGGCTTCTTTTAAGATCTGGCCGATGTCGAGCGTACCTTCGTCGGAGCGTCTGCTGAGTTCAATTACACCCCAATCAGCCAGCCTCTCCGCCCACCGGTATACAGGTGTGTCACCGGTATCTACTAATGTCTTGATGGCCGTATAGAGGCTCTTATCAGGATCAACAGTTGCGACACCAAAGACATTTTGGCGAGCCCCAGTTATCTCGCTTGGGGTAACGCCATACGCAAGAGCAAGCGCAACCGCAAAGCGATACACATCGGCCATCTGTGCGAAGTAGCCATCTTGGCATAGTGCTTTGAGTTTCGCGTGGGCAGCATCGCCAATCCCAATGTTGGTAGGCTCTATCATAATGAGCTCCTTTCGATTACGGAATGGCGTGGACCAACTTCGTTTATCGAATACACCATCCCTATTCGTTCAGCGATTGGTGCAAGATCCGTTTGCAAACGAATCTCGCCGTCATGGACAAGGAGGATTAGCTGGTTTGTAGTCGTTGGAAGATATTTGAGAATATTATCCCTGTGCTTAAGGTCAAGCCTACCAAAAGGAGTATCCATAACGACAGGCCCTCCCGAGCGACCAGTACGGCTTAAGCCATCAATAAGTGACAATGCGACAATCTGCTCAGCACCTGCACTGCGCCCCACAATTACCCTGCCATGTTCGTCAAGAATTGAAAGACCGTAGTTACTATTGATTTTAAGCCCGCTGTATGATTGTTGCGTTATCATCGCCGCAAAAGCTTCGCTCGCCTTGGACTCAACATGTTTGCGCAAGTTATTTCTTAGGTTCTCAATGCTTTCTGTGAATGCCTTTTCAAGACCTGCATAGATACGCACTAAACCACTACTACGTGCAGCACGAGCCTGCGGAAGACTGGCAAGCGCCCGGTCGATTATGGCAAGTTCTTTTCTAACATTATCCAGTAGTCGCTGTGCCTCTGTAATCGCCGAACCTATTCGCCCCTCCTCCCTGACCAAACTGTCTCGAATAGCTCGCTTTCTTGCAATCTCTGCGGTGTCGTATCCCTCAATCTCTAACTTCAGTTTCTCTATTTCGTTATCTACCTTTGTAAGCGCGACTTCATTTCGATTGATCTGATTATCCCTGTCCCTGATCCGCTCACCAACCCCTTGAGTCAGCAATTTGTTGAGTCTTTCAATCTCTGCCGTAGTCGAATGAAGCACCTCCTGCTCATCGACTATGGATTTGATCTCAAATTCGAGCACACCTAGACGGGAGCCGACCTCATCACGCCTTAAAGGGCCTACATCCTGTCCGCATGTTGGGCATGTAGAGTAATCTAGGATTTTACGAAGTTGTTTTATTTCTGTATCGATAGAGCTACGGCGACCTATCTGGCCAGTTAGGCGATTTTGTTCAGCAGCCAGATTGTCCCTGCGAAGCAAAATTTTTGGCCTCAAGAGATCTCTCCAGGCACTTGAAACAAGTTCAAGCTTCTCTGTGTTTAGACGCTCTATGTCTTTTATTATCACGTCTCTGTTTTTTTCACGATCCACAATAGTCTGCTTTGCTGCATGGACTGATTCACTGCTTTCAAGTTCATCATCAAGGGATGTGCGCTCTTCTTTTGTCTTGTTAAGTTCACCCTTTAATTTTTCAATATCCTTTTCATGCGAATCAGCTTTGACTTGAAATTCCCTTTGTTTTGCAACATGACTCTGGGCGCCCTGTAAATGTGCAAGTTCTGTGTTTTGCTGCTTTTGAGCCTTTCTAAGCAGAGTTGCTGACTCAGTTCGACCGTTTATGAGAGATGGAACGCCAAGCACCTGTTCGATCGCCTCCTTGATCCGCTTACCCTGGTCGCTTCCCTCAATCAACAGTGTTTCGTACTCTTGCAACAACTCGCCATCGAACAGAAAAAAACGGGAGACCTGCTCCGGCACAAACCTATTGATCTCATGTTCGATTTGATAACCATTCATGGCCATTCCGTCGCGCTGTAGATGGACTGCAACATCGAAATCATCCGCCTTATCTGGAGTTGCGACGAGTCTCTTCTTCGTGGCACGACGCCGAAGGTCATAGGAGTGGCCATCAGCATCAAAACGTATCGCAATTTCCATTTCGAAATCGCCAGCAAGCCGTGCATCCGTGTTGAGAAGCAGATGGAGCGGTATTTCTCGTAGGTGTCGGCCCCTGGCGATGCCGTAGAAACCCCAGCGAAGGGCATTCAAAAGCGATGTTTTACCGCGCATGTTGTCGCCAAGTACAATCATCACATTTCGCCCAGGATCGCTAGGAAACACCACCGGTTGCTCACCGCGATATGGCATGAAGTTTCGCATTGTCAGACTAACGAGCTTCATAAGATACCTTTCCTATTCAGATGAATTATTATTTACATAATCTTCCACGAGGCGCGCCATTTCTTTAAGCGGTATATCGCGATCCCGCTCGAACTGGTTATTGATTTGAATTTCATACGCACTACGTAAAAGAGTTTCGGGCAAGTCAGGCGCATGATGTTTACCAGCGGCAAGCAACGCATCCAAGACCATGTCAGGTGCCTTCATAATTCATCCTCCTCAATACCGTCTTCTATGAGTGTATCCGGGTCGAGACCAAGCCGGGCGGCTATCCCTCTTAGTTCAATTCCTGCTGCCAAGTTAAGAGCAGATTTTGCAAATTCAATCGCGCGAAGAAGCTCGCTTTTAAGCAGGGCAAGTTGTTCGGGCTCGTCTTCTAGTGACATTGGAACAACGATTGCGTCATGAATAATGGCGATAGCCTTACCGTCCGCTTTTCTGAGGACACGGCCCCTTCGTTGTATGAACTGACGGGGATTCTGGCTTGACGCGAGAATCAACGCATGATCGACTGCGGGCAAATCAATGCCTTCATCAAGGCATTTGATTGAAACCAAGATTCCACCAATCTTCGTGAACCACTCAAGTGCCGCTTTACGGTCACCATCCATGGAACTGTGGTACTCAATAGGGCGCAAATCGATAGCAGCCAATTGTTCCATTACCTCCTGAAGTTGCCCGGTGTCCTCGCAATATATCAGCCACCTCTGCCCATCTTCATAGGAATCTCTCAAGGTTTCGACCGCAAGGCGGAGTTTATTCCTGGCCTTTTTGGCGATCCTTGAGCGCTTGATGATCATCATTCTTGCCTTGTCGCTGATAATCTTCTTTCCGCCATCATCCGTCTTGCCTCGCGCAATCTCTAATCGAATGCGCGCCGACTCACTTTTCCATTCCTCTGCCTCGTCCGCCGTAAGATAGACGGGGTGCGGATGATATTCGTACGCAACGAGTCTACCAGCGCTTATCGCGTCTTGAAGGGTGAACTTTGGCAGCACAACTTGTCCGAAGTAATCGAATATTCTTGCCGTTCCTTCCGGATCACCGTAGCGATAAGGGGTCGCAGACATGCCGAGGCGAGGGCCGGAATCGATCAAAAACACATTGGAATTATAGGAGCTGCCGGATTGATGTACCTCATCGGTGATCATCAAGAGGTGGTCACCCTGTGCAATCTTTGAGCGGAAAAAAGGGGTTGCCGCCGTCTGCATCGTTGCTATGACAATTCTAAGTCCTAAGCCATTACCGCTTGAGGTCATCCCTCTGAGCCTACCGCCCTTCCTCCATCCGTCATTACCACCACCTGCGAGGAGAGTAACTGCTTGCGGGATTTCCTCCCTGACTTCTCTGTCCCACTGTTCCAAAAGCAGACGGCTAGGAACGAGGACTATTGTCGGCATCTCATCGGCAAGATGTTTCTTGATGGCTGTGATGGCAGTAATCGTCTTACCACTGCCGGTCGCATGTTCAAGAATGCCTCTCTTGCCGCACGCCTCCCAGTTGGTTATCGCTTCGACTTGATGTCTGAGTGGGGTGCGGCCTTTTTGCTGAAGTCTTCGAAGTTGTTCAGTATCAATATCGTCCAGAGTTGGATGCGCGCCTTGAATTAGATGCAACCTCGCTGCCTCGGGAAATGGAACAACTTCTACACCTGGAATATTGCCGTTCCAAAGTTGATTGAAATATTCTTCGTGGCGAAGGACCCGCTCTCTTTCGTTGCCATCCTTCCATGTACAGAAGACTTCAACTGATTCGAAATTGCCTCTTGCATGCCATCCACCCCAAGTTTCATTCGCCGATCCGATGAAACTGATAGAGTTCGTCCCGTCACTAAATACACCTATCTTCTCGTGGTATATCCCATGGTCTCCAGGCCGAACAGCAATCTTTATTTCAAGGGCTCCAACATAGACAAGTGTGGCTAGGACCTTTGTCGGATACGCACCATCCGGCACCTCGATCATCTGGTCAATTTCATCCAGAAGAGCGTTTGCAATCCTTGCTGGTCTCTGTTCATATGCAGATTCTATGCTTGCAACATCATCATTATAGAGTGCAGGCGAACAGATGAGCCTGATTTTCCCACCCCGCTTGGCGAAGTTAACAATCGCCTCGCCGATGATGAGATAAATCGTAGATCTGAAATAGCCAACCGCCCTGTCATACTCATTTGCGCAACTAAGGCAGGGTTTATAGAATCCTTCGACGGGATCATGCTGGCTTGTTCGGTATGATGACGCGAAATCGAACAATGACAGGTTTGCACTTGAATCCTCGGAATTTTCGCTATTCACGGATCACCATGGATTATCCCTCACGTTAAATCTTTGGACTTAATAATAGTCTTTGATCTTTCGATATTGGAGTTTTCAAAACGCGCCATCGAACCATCGATATACTCCTCCTGTGCCTCTATAGAAACCCACCGCCTACCTAGCAGCTCCGCTGCTGCACCCGTTGTATTTGAACCAGCAAATGGATCGAGTACAAGATCGCCAGGTTCAGTCAGAAACTGGATCATGAATGCTGCCAAGTCGATAGGCATTCGTGCTGGGTGCGCAGTCAAGTTGTTTTTCCGGCAAAAATCAGAGTAATTAGCGTCCCACTTAGTATTCGAAAATTGAAGCAGACTTTCAGGAAATCTCCCGTGGTCGACAGAGTCAATGACGCTTGCGGAAATAGAACCTCCATGGTCCGTCAAAAACCCACTTTCGCTTATGACATGTCCAGATGGGCGTTTCCCACGATTGTAATTTTGTTTTTTTAGTAGATACTTCATGTCCTTACTGTACGGAATAAGAACTCTGCGATTGTCAGCCTTTGGTTTTGAATTTCTAGACATCCACCAGACATGCGTGAAAGAGTCCTTAAGTCTAATCCTTTCGACAGTTACCCATTGACCTGGACTTGGGAGTCTTGCCGGATTATGCCAGACTATATGCTGACAAAGTTTAAGGTTGGCTGCTTCTTGAAAACCGAGCAACGACTTAAGAGGAAGCGTAGACATCTCGGGGATCCCTGCCTCCCACGCATTACCTATTTCAATGACAATTGAACCAGTGGGTGATAACAAAGCCGCAAGTTTTGGAGCAAGCCCACTAAGCCATTGGAGGTAGTCATCGCCCGTCTTATTTCCATATTTCTTTTTTCTTTTAAGTGGATAGGGCGGTGATGTGAAAACAAGGTCTACCTTACCCTTAAGGTCATTAAGAGGATCTTGTATGAGGGCAGTTTCTATTGTGCTATGCCACATTGAACCGAGTTTTGTAGAATAGGCTTTATAAGATGGTTTTTGATTCAATTTTGGCTCCATTTGTCATTAAAATTTTTTCGAGACAGCCACAGGGTCACCCATTAAAAGGCAGTCCGTCAAGAAGCAGCCGCAGAGTCAGGCTTCCAAGTTCCCAAGTCAAAAATCCAATAAACATTTTCAAACGAAAAACCGCCCGCCGGCACAAAGCCGAAACGGGCGGTTCGATCTATCTCTTGTCCCCCTCTTCACATCCAAATGCGGGCATCACATCCCTCAGTCAGCACAGACACATTGGAAAAAAATACCGTCCTTTCATACACCGCCACCCCGCCCCCCGTCAATCAAATCCCGCCCGGAGCAATACCGCGAGCAAAGCCTATCCACAGATGTCGCAGATGTCCGCAGATAAGGGCTTTGGGGCAATCAGGGGCTCACACTTAGTTCTACCGCAGCGCCCGCAGAACCGCCTCCGGCTCCCGCTCGATCACCTGGAGCAGAATCCGCGCCGGCCCTTCGGGATGCCTTACCCCCTGCTCCCAGTTGCGCACCGTCTTGACGCTGAAACCGAAGGTCGCGGCAAAGCGGTCCTGCGACAGCCCCAGCCGCTTGCGCAGCTCCGTCACATCGACCTCGTGCAGCTCGATCCGATGTACCGTTGCCCGCGTGGTGTCGCCGTCGGCGTAAGCCAGGGCGTCTTCCAGTCCGGTCATGATCTTGTCGAATGCTTTGTGTGCCATAACTTTATGCTCCGTATCTGCGCGCCAGCTCCTTGGCGACCTGTGCTAGTTGCTGCAATTCACTCCGCGAAAGATTGGCACGCTCGTTCTTGGCAAAGACAGTGAGCAAGAAGATCGGAACGAGGGCGTTGTGAAAGTAATAGACTATCCGTACCCCGGCGCTCTTGCCCTTGCCACCGACAGCGTAACGCACCTTGCGGATGCCGCCGCCTCCCGAAATCACATCGCCGCGCTCGGGATTTTCGGCGATCATAGCAATGGCATCCATGCGCTCGGCTTCGCTCAGGCATTCCCGGGCATCGGCAATGAACGCTCGCGTTTCGACAACCGTCAGGTATGGACGGCTGATATCTTCTTTATACCCCATTGAGGCACCCCCCTACAACCCCTTTTAGCGATACAAACCGATAAAGCCAAAATGTCCTTGTTGATCGACAGTACCAACTGCCGAGGTGGTCGCAGATTGCGACGACCTTTCATCTCCAAACGAAAAACCGCCCGCCGGCACTTAAGCCGAAACGGGCGGTTCAATCTATCCGCTGGTTCTCTCTTTACATCCAATCCGGGCATCACATCCCCTTGTCATCACGGGCACATCGGCGAAAAATTGATGTCCCTTCATACTCCGCCGCCCCATCCTCCGTCAATCACATCCCGCCCCCTCATTCCGGCTTGAAGCCGATCTTGCGCCGCTGCGGCGTGACGTCAGTGGTAAACCTCCCCGTCTTCCTCCACCTGGAACCCGATCGACTTGTTCGGCTTCGTTGTCGGCGTCATCATCTTGCGAATGGCATCGAAGACCACGCTGAACTGGGCGTCGTATTTCTGTTCAAGTTCTTCGAGGCGCCGGGCAAGCTCGGCATTAGAGGCGATCATCTCCCGCAGCTTGACAAAGGTTCGCATAATCTGAATGTTGACCTCGATGGCCCGGTCGCTGTTAAGCACGCTGGAAAGCATCGCCACACCCTGCTCGGTGAAGGCAAAGGGCGCAAATTTGCGATGCTGCCCCCGGCCGCCCTTTAAGATCACAAATTGTGATCTTAAAGCTTCGCAGTCGGCATACTCCGCTTCATCCAGCTGGAACATGAAGTCCGGCGGAAAACGCTTCGCGTTTCTCTTTACCGACTGATTCAGAACCCGGATCTCCACCCCATAGAGTTCGGCCAGATCACTATCCAGTATGACCTTGTGACCGCGGACAAACAGGATCGACGTCTCGATGCGCTCCACCGGTACCAGCATGTTCACCCCCCCCATTTTTCGGCTAACTATCTCCCGTGAAAGAAAAATACCCCCCCG
>MGTO01000140.1 GCA_001799485.1 Desulfuromonadales bacterium GWC2_61_20
GCCAGCGGATTTGTCGGCAGTGAGGTTCTACGGCAGTTGGTGGCGGCGGGACACACCCCGCGCTGTCTGCTGCGGCCGGGGTCGGAGAACAAACTGGCGGTGCGGGACGGGGTGGAGATCCACCACGGCGACGCGACGGTGGCGGCGAGTCTCGCCGGCGCCCTGTCCGGCTGCGACGCCGTCATCCACCTCATCGGCATCATCCGCGAATTCCCCGGCAAGGGGATCACCTTCCGCCAACTGCACGTCGCCGCGACGGAAAACATCGTCGATGCCGCCGGGGCTCAAGGGATCCGCCGCTTCCTGCACATGAGCGCCAACGGCACCCGCGCCGGCGCCCCCTCTCCCTATCACAGCAGCAAGTGGGCGGCGGAAGAACGGGTCCGCGAGGGAGATCTCGACTGGACCGTCTTTCGCCCCTCGGTGATCTTCGGCCCCGGCGACGGTTTTGTCACCATGCTCGCCGATATGATCCGGCGTTTCCCGGCGGTACCGGTCATCGGCGACGGCCAGTACACCTTCTCGCCCATCGCCGTCAGCGACGTCGCCGCCGGTTTCGTCGCTGCCCTCACCACTCCTGCGGCAGTCGGCCAGACCTACCACTGCGGTGGCCCCGAGACCTTGACCTACGACGCCATTCTTGACATCATCGGCAGCGCCCTCGGCAAAAAAAGTGTGACCAAGATTCACTATCCTCTCTTCATGATGAAACCGGTCGTCGCCATGCTCGAAAGGATCCCCGCCTTCCCCCTCACCACCAGTCAACTGACCATGCTTCTGGAGGGGAACAGCTGCGACCCCACCCCCTTCGCCACCGCCTTCGGCCGGACCCCGGAACCCTTCGCCACCGGGGTCCGGCGTTATCTCAAAGCGTAAACTCACCCATCTCGACCACCCGAAAGGATCCGCCATGCGTCGTTTCGCCCTCCCCCTCACCCTGATCATCGCCCTCGCCTTGACCCTCCCCGCCTGCGTCATGGTCAAAGCCAAACCCGCCCCCCCCGGCCAGGTCAAGAAAGCCACCGGCTTCAACCCCGCTTCGGGCAAGGTCAAGATCAAATAGTCACGCCCCCCTGCCGCAGCCGTCCGGCCTTGAAGAGCTTGAGGCGAAAGTAGGCCTCGCGCTCGCGCTCGCCGAGAAAACGGGCGATCTCGCGCATCTGCCGACGCAACGTCGGCAGCACCCGCTCTTCGAGGACGCGGATGCGGCGGGTCAGCCGCAACAGCTCATCGCCGAGGCGCTTGACCTTCCCTTCGAAAGCGGCCAGGGCGAGCATTTCGGCGACAATGCTCTCGCCGCGGTCAACCGCCTCTTCCAGATGCGGCGTGGTCCCACGATAATCGTACTCTCGCTGCCACGGTGTCCGCCGGGGATCGACCCCGGCACTGACTTCGCGGTAGCGCAAACCGAGAAAATTCCCCTCCGCTACCCGCAACTCCAGATCCCGGGCCGCCGCCATGGCCGCCGCACCAACAAAACTCTCTCCTTCCCACTGTCGCCCCCGCTCCAACTCCAAAAGCGCCTCGGCGTAAAGGAGGGCCAGGCGTTCCCGCGTTCGCAACAACGGCACCGTGGCCTGGAGAAATTCGCGCAGCAGCGCTTGCCGTCGCCCTTTGAGCAGGCCGATACTCCCGGCCACGGTGAGGGCATGTTCCTTGAGGCGCAGCAGGTTGGTGCGGGTCGGGTGGATCATTTCCCCTCCTCACCGAATTCGCGCAGCAGGGCGGCGCCGGCATCGAGGGTGGCGGCGACGCTGCGCCGCTCGCTCTGGGCGATGAATGCCGCCTCGAAGCGATCGGCAAAATCGAGCAGGCGGCGATCGCCGGCGAGCATGCCGTCGCGGCCGACAATCGCTTCGAGCCGCCGCAGTTCGCGCCCACGGGCATAACAGCGGTAGAGGCCATTGGCGATGGCGCGGTGATCGGCGCGGGTGCGGCCGGCGCCGATGCCGTGCTGCATCAAACGGGAGAGGCTCGGCAGGACGTCGAGGGGGGGGAAGATGCCGCGCTGGTGCAGGTCGCGGGAGAGAACCAACTGCCCCTCGGTGATGTAGCCGGTAAGATCGGGGATGGGGTGGGTGATGTCGTCCTCGGGCATGGTCACCACCGGCAGCAGCGTCACCGAACCGGGGCGGCCGCGGATGCGCCCGGCGCGCTCGTAGAGGGAAGCGAGGTCGGAGTAGAGATAGCCGGGGTAGCCGCGGCGGCCGGGAAGCTCCTCACGGGCGGCGGCGACCTCGCGCAGAGCGTCGCAGTAGTTGACCATGTCGGTGACCAGCACCAGCACGTCGAGGCCGCGTTCGAAGGCGAGATATTCGGCGACGGTGAGGCCGAAGCGCGGGGCGAGGAGGCGTTCGACCACGGCCTGGTCGGCGAGATTGAGGAAGGCGACGAAGCCGCCGGCCATGTTGTCGAGGACCCGGCGGTAGAAATTCGCTTCCTGGTGGGTCAGGCCGAGGGCGACGAAGACGACGACAAAGGCGCCGCCGCCGGCGAGTTGCGCCTGGCTGAGGATACCGGCGACGACCTCGCGGGCGGGGAGGCCGGCGCAGGTGAAGAGGGGGAGCTTCTGTCCCTTGACCAGGGTGTTGAGGCCGTCGATGGCGGAATAGCCGGTTTCGATGAACTCCTCGGGGCGGGCCCGGGCGGTAGGGTTGAGGGGGCGCCCGCTGACCGGGGCCCAGCGCTCGGGGAGATAGGGCGGCAGACCGTCGAGGGGACGGAAGGAGCCGTCGAAGATGCGGCCGACACACCCCGGCGCCAGGGGAGCCCGGCGCACCCGGTCGGAGAAGATCACCCGGGTCGTCGGCAGATCGAGGCCGGCGGTCTCGCCGAAGAGCTGGACCAGGACCGTGCCGCTGTCGATACGCAACACCTCGCCGGCCTGCTCGCTGCCGTCCGGGGCCACCACCCGCACCGCTTCGCCGATGCGCGCCCCGGCAATCTCTTCCAGGAGCAACAGGGGGGCGCGCACGGCGCGCAGGGTGGCATAGCTCGCTTCCATAAGTTTCATGGCCCGCCTCCGGTTGTCGCGCCAGCGGCTTCTCCGGCTAAACCGGCGACCCCGCGGTCATGGTCGGCAAGGATGCCGCGCAGGCAGGCGGCAGTCGCCTCGGGGGGAGAGAAGGCCTCGTCGCTGTAGGCGTTCTGACTGAGGAACTCGTCGCGGATGCGTCCGACGCTGGCGAGGAGGAGGCGATCCGGTTCCTGCAAACCCTCGGGACCGACGATCTCGGCAATCTCGCGCAGCGCCTCTTCCTGACGCAACAGTTCGCGGCAGCGTTGGCGCAAGCCCCCCCAGTCGGCGGCGCGGTCACTGAAGAAACCGACCGCCTCCTGCGCATAGAGAGAATAGCTTTGCTGCCAGTTGATGGCCGGAAAGTGGCGGCGATGGGCGAGACCGGCATCGAGCATGAAGAAGGCCCCGGCGGCGCGCAGACAGGCCTGGGTCACCGGTTCGGTGAGGTCGCCGCCGGGGGGAGAGACGGAGAGGAGCATACTCAGGGAGCCGCGGCCGCCGCCGCAGGTCTCGACCACGCCGGCGCGTTCGAAATAGGCGGCGAGGCGCGAGCCGAGGTAGGTCGGATAGCCCTCCTCCCCCGGCATCTCCTCGAGGGAACTGGAGATCTCGCGCAGCGCCTCGGCCCAGCGCGAGATGCTGTCGGCGAGGAGGAGGACCTGCAGGCCCATGTCGCGGTAGTACTCGGCCAGGGTCACGGCGGTGTAGATCGACGCTTCCCGCGCCGCTACCGGCATGTTCGAGGTGTTGGCGATGACGATGGTCCGCTCCAGCAGCGCCCCGCCGCGCCAGGGGTCGCGCAGGGCCATGAACTCGTCGAGGAGGTCGGCCATCTCGTTGCCGCGCTCGCCACAGCCGACGTAGACGACGACATCGACATCGGCGAACTTGGCGATCGCCTGTTCGAGAACGGTCTTGCCGGTGCCGAAACCGCCGGGAAAGATGGCCGTTCCCCCCTTGACCAGGGGAAAGAGGAGGTCGATACAGCGCTGCCCGGTGATCAGCGGCGCCGTCACCGGCAGCCGCCGCCGGCAGGGGCGTGGCCGCCGCGCCGGCCATGGCTGCCACAGGTGCAACAGGGTACCGTCGGCAAGGCGGCCAATCGGCGCCTCGACGGTGAAGTCGCCGCCGTCGAGGGCTTTGATGGTGCCGGCGGCGGCGGCGAGAATCTGGTGCTGGATTGGTCCCTCCGCCACCGTGCCGAGGATCTGGCCGGGAGCGACGGCGGCGCCGGGGGCGAGGCACGGCGTCAAGTGCCAACGGCGGGTCAGATCGAGAGGAAAGAGCCCGCCGCCGGCCTGGAGAAAGGGGCCGTCGCGGGCGACCAGGGCCGGCAGGGGGCGTTGCAGCCCATCGAACATACCCCCGAGGAGGCCGGGCCCGAGACGGACCATCAGCGCTTCCCCCGTCGCCGTCACCGGCTCGCCGACGGCGAGACCGCGGGTCTCCTCGTAGACCTGGATGACGGCGCGCTGCGGCTCGAGGCGCACCACCTCACCGATAAGACCGGCGTGGCCGACCTGCACCTGTTCGTAGAGGCGAACCCCGACCAGATCTGCACTCACCGTCGGTCCGGAGATGCCGGTAATCGTCCCGTTCATCGCTCCAGCCTCACCTGATAGCCGAGGACCCGCCGCAGCAGCCGGCGGATATAGTCGGGACCGGCCGCCGCCCCCAAAGCCGGCGCCGGCAGCACCAGCAGCACCCCGCGCCAGCTCCGCTCCAGGGCCCGCAGCCGCGCCTCATCCAACCCCGGCAGCAGCCGTTCGTCGACCACGATGACGCCGGTTTCGGGGTCGGCCACGAGGTGGTGCAGCACGCTCGCGACCCCGGCGCAATCGACCACCCGCTGCTGCACCCCGGCCAGAGCGAAAGCGTCGCGACCATCCGCCGGCGTCAAAAAGACCATGCGCGTCATGGGGTTGCCTCCGCCATACCCGTCTCTGCTCCAGCCGGGGCCGACACCAGATAGCGACAGAGACTTTCGAGCAGCAGAGAGAACTCAAGGGGATCGGGACCCAGTCGCCGCAGCCTCTGCCCCAGGGCCGCCGGCACCTGCTGCGCCCAGGCGGCGCCTGTCGCCGCCAAGCCGAAGCGCCGCTGCGCCAGCGCCGCCACTGCTGTCACCTCCCCCTGGCGCCACAGCGCCGCCAGGCGACGCGCCGGCACCTCCCCACCCGGCAGCAGGGATGGTTCGGGGCCATCCCAGCGCAACTGTTTTTGCACCGTCAGCAAATTGCGGCCATCGATGAGCCCGGCGATCACCAGCTGCACCGCCGGGTTACGCGCGGCCGCCGCAGCCGCCGTCAGCACCCTGTCGGTCAGATGCGCTTCGAATTCGCGAAGGCCGGCGACGAAGCCAAGGCCGCAGTGCTCGGCCAGGGCGGCGACAAGCTGTGCCTCCGTCATCTCCCCGGCCAGGGGCGTCACCAGCTCCACCGCCAGCAGCGTCCCGGCCAGGGCCGCCGCGCAGCCGGCAGCGTCCCCTCCCCGCCGCCGGCGCAGGGCGTTGCCGAGCTGGCGGATTTCAAGGAGGCTCAGCAGCGGCCCCAGTTCACGTCGCCAGCCGGGATCGAGACGGCGGTAGAGCCAGCGCGTCTCGGCCAGAACCGCCACCCAGGGCTCACTTTCCCGCCTCCCCGGTAGGCCTCGGCGGCGGCCGCGTACCCGCGCCAGCACAAAATCGCGGGGAACAACGGAAGCTTCAAGGGGTCGCAGCAAGCGCATCGTCATCACCTCGTTCCAGAGCGGCCAGCAATTCCGGCAGGAGATCGTCCCAACAGCGTTCCAGGCGCTTCTCCAGACTGTTATCGATCCGCACCCGCCCCTCCGCCGTCTCTGCCACCACCCCTCCGGAAAGAGCCGGGTCGGGGAGGATTTCCGCTGACGGAAAGAGCCGGGCGGCAACCTCCCGATCCCGGGGATGAACCCGGACCTTGGCCCATGATAGCGGCGGAAGTTCCTCAGCACAGGCCCTGAGCAGAGCCGCGGGGTCGCGGCTGGCCACTTCCGGCAGCAGCTGTGCCGCCTGTTGGCGCAGGCGCTCGGCCAAGGCGTTCTCTCCGGCCAACAGCAGGGCACAGGTCTGCCGCCGCCCGGCGGCCAGACAGCGCTGGCGCTCGGCCGCCGCCGCCATTTGCCAGTCGCGTGAGGCGGCCGCCCGCAACGCGTCCCGGCGCTGCTGCGCCGCCGCCTCACGCGCGGCCATCTCGGCGTCGTGGCGCTGGTGCAATGCCGCCAGGGCGCGCTCGCCTTCCTGGCGCAATGCTTCGAGCAATGCCTCGCGGCCCATGGCCGGTCAGACCATGAGCAGGATCATCGCCGCAACGACAAAGCCGAGGATGACCATGGTTTCAGGAATCGCCAGGAGGATGATGACCGTCGCGGTCAGCTCCGGCTTCTCGGCCAGGGTGCCGGCCCCGGCCGCACCGATGCGCGACTGCGCCCAGGCCGTGGCCAGGGCCGGGATTCCCACCGCCAGCGCGGCGGCAAAAGCAATCAGGACCTTTTCCATGAGTTCGCGCCTCCTTTTATTTTGGACGTTTCTCCAGGGGATGATAGTCGTGCCCCCCCGGCTCGAAAAACTTGCTGAAAAACTCGACGTAGTGCAAACGCAGGGCATGCACGGTCGGGGCGAAAATCCCCAGCAGGAGATTGAAGAGGTGGAGAAGTCCGGCGACGAAGATCCCGGCGACGATGCTGCCGCTGAGGCCGCCGAGCCGGTTGGCAACGGTGGCGAGGAGGACCGAGGTCAGGCCGATGGCCATGAGCCGGGCGTAGGAGACGACGTTGCCGATGGTTTTGAGCATCTCCAGCGGCGCCAGCAGCCCGCCGCTGACCAAGAGCAGCGGGATCGTCACCCCGAGACTCCACAGGGCCACCGCCAGCAGCCCGCTCTCCGGTGCCGCCCAGCCGACCCCGACCAGCACGAGAGCCAGGAGGATGAGGAGATTGAACAGGCGCAGCCAGGCTTCGCGCCGGTGACCGGAGCGCGCCGCCACGAAAATGCCCAGAATCAGACCGAGCCCGACATGGACCAGCCCGACACTCAGGGCAAACCAGAGGAAGGGGACCAGCGATCCGCTCCTGGCGAAGAGGAGCGGTGCGAGGCCGAGACGCTGCCCCCCCTCCTCGCCGAAACATTCGCCGAAGAGGAGGCCGAAGAACATACTGCTGACAGCGCACGCCATCAGGATCCGCGCCCCATCGCGCACCGTCGGCGAAATCCGGGGCTGCATCATCACCCCGCCGGCCACGAGAGCCAGCACCCCCCCGTAACCGAGATCACCGAGCATCAAACCGAAGAGGAGGGGAAAGAAGAAGGCGACCAGGGGGGTCGGATCGATGGAAGCATAGCGCGGCAGCGGCAGCAGTCGTACCAGCAACTCGAAAGGCCGCAGGTAATAGGGATTGTGCAGCAGCACCGGTACTTGCTCCAGGTCGTGTTCGCAGACCTCCCCTTCGGTGAGGTCCACCTCGCCACCGAAACGCGCTTCCAGCTCGTCGCGCAGTCCCGCCACCCGCGCCGCCGGCATCCACCCGTGCACACAGAAGCAGAGCTCGGTTTCGAAAACGTCGGCCGCCGCCGCCAGTACCGCCAGGCGGTCGTCGAGCCAGTCGGCGACCTTGCGGTAGAGAGGGAGCCAGCGCCGGGCGAAGCGTTCCTCCTCGGCGGCGAGCAGCAGCGCCCGCTGGCGGGCTTCCTCGCTGCGCCGGGACAGGGTCGCCACCTGTTGCTCCAGAGGCAATCCGGCCAGCTCAGCGGGAAGGGCCAATTCCGCTACCCCTTCAGCAGCCAGGGCCCCCCGCACGACCTCGGCAAAATCGTTGTCGGTGGCGATGACCCCGACGGTTGTTCCATCCGGCGCCACCGCGGTGTCGAGGTGAAAGCGGCCGCCGGTGAGCCCTTCCGCCGCTGCCGTCAACTTGCCGGCCAACTCCGGTTCGCGCAGGGTCACGCCGACGACCTGCACCAATCCGGCGGAGGTATCGCGCCCCTCCAGCAGCCCAGCCAACGTCTGCAGCAGCCCGGCCTGGCGGCTACTCTCCAGCGTCTGGCGCTGCAGCCCTTCGCGCTCGTCCCGCCGCCGCCGGCAGCTGTCGAGATGCCGGGGGAGGAGGTGCGCCAGCGCCTCCAGCGCCGCCGGCGGATCGAGGTAGGCGACTCGCAGCGGGGGTGCTGGCAGCAGGGCGCAGAGCTCGCCGATGCCGTCGCGCAGGTGGGCGAACCAGAGCTGGCGGGCGAGGCTGGCACTGTCGACATGCAACGGATGCAGACCGTGAGCGGCGGTCGCCGGCCAGGGCGCGCCCCCTTCCAGCTGGACCACGCCGATCTCGCGCAGCGCCTCGAGCACCGGCAGCAAACGCCCTTTGGGCCCGACGATGTCAACCTTGGCCATGCGGATGATCATGCCACCTCCCCGGCCACAAGCGCGGCAGCTGCCGCCGCAGCACGGCGCACAGGCGGCTGTCGCTGATACCCGCCAGGGCCGCCGCCCGCGCCTGGGCCGCCGCCACTGCCGCCGTCTGGCTCTCCTCCCCGGCGCGGCAGGCGGCGGCGCGTGCCGCCGCCCCCTCGCCCTGCAGCTCCTGCTCGAGGGCCGCAAGGTCGGCGGCGAGCGCCTTGTCGCACAGCTCCAACGCCGCCCGCAGCCGGGACTCCTCGCCGTCAAGGCGCTGGCGCAGTTGACCCTCAAGGAGGAGAATGTCGTGGAGCGGGGTCTCGTTCATCGCCCTTTCCCGGCACGAACAAGCGCTAACCTCTGGTCCCTATTCAGTATAGCGCCCCGCGCGCACTCCGCGAGGAGCGGCCGGGAGGTGACAGCGCTTTTCTTTTGCCCGCCCTTTCCCTATAATGCCGCCTCCTCTTGAGGAGATCTTTAGCGAATGGAACAATCCCTCACCCCCGCGGCACGCGCCTCCATGCGGCAGGCGATTGCCGAAGCGGGGGGGAACGAAGTCTTTTTCCTCGGCCGTACCGACCGCGAGCGCCGCGTCGTCGAGGCTGAAGCCTTGGCCCGCGGCAGCGCCGAGGCGGTCCCCGCCATCCTCCAGCTCTGCCGCTACGGCGACGTCGTCCTGCACAACCACCCCTCCGGCCGGCTCCAGCCCTCGGGCGCCGACATCGAGATCGCTTCGCGCCTCGGCGCTCTCGGCGTCGGCTTTTACATCGTCAACAACAACGTCGAACGGATCTATCGCGTCGTCGAAGCCTTCGCCCCGAAGGAGAAGCAGAGCCTCGACCCGGCGGCCGTCGCCGCCATCCTCGGCCCGCAAGGGATCGTCGCCACCACCCTCCCCGGCTACGAGGAGCGCCCCGAGCAGCTGCGCATGGCCTTTGCCGCCAGCGAAGCCTTCAACGCCGGCAAGCTGGCGGTGATCGAGGCCGGCACCGGCACCGGCAAGAGCCTCGCCTACCTGGTCCCGGCGATCCTCTGGGCCATCAATAACGAAGAGCGGGTGGTGGTCTCGACCAACACCATCAACCTGCAGGAACAGCTGATCCGCAAGGATATCCCCTTTCTCCAGCGCGCCGCCAAGCTCGACTTCCGCGCCGTCCTGGTCAAGGGACGCGCCAACTACTTCTGCCGCCGCCGCGCCGAGACGGCGCGGCACGAGCCGGGGCTCTTCGAGGCGGAGCACGCCTTGGAGCTCGCCGCCCTCCTCGCCTGGGCCGAGAAGAGCAACGACGGCTCGCGCGAAGAGCTGCCGACGGCGCCGCGCGAGGAGATCTGGGACGAGGTCTGCTGCGAACTCGACCAGTGTTCGCGCGTCCGCTGCCCCCACTACGGCCGCTGCTTCTTCCACAAGGCTAGGCGCCAGGCGGCCCAGGCCGATCTCCTGGTAGTCAACCACAGCCTCCTTCTCGCCGACCTCGCCCTGCGCCAGCAGACCGACAACTACAGCGCCGCCGCCGTCCTTCCCCCCTTCGACCGTATCGTCCTCGACGAAGCCCATCATCTCGAGGATGTCGCCACCCGCTTCTTCGCCACCCAGACCACCCGCTTCACCTTCGGCCGCGTCCTCGGTCGCCTGCGCCACCCGCGCAAGTCGGAACGCGGACTGCTGCCGCGGCTGCAGGAGCTCCTCGCCAAAGAGTTGCCGGAGACCGAAGACACCCTCTACCGCGCCCTCTACGGCCGCATCGAGGAGCTTCTCGCCCTGCGCCAGGCCCTCCTCGACCGCGCCGTCGCCGATCTCGACAGCGTCGGTTTCGACCTCACCGCCGTCCTCGGCCGCAGCGCCTCGCCCCAGGAGGAGTTGCGCCATCGCATCCTGCCGGCCTTTGCCGCCTCCCCCGAGTGGGGCGCCATCGCCGCCCGGGTGCGCGACCTCGGCCGCGAAAGCACCCGCCTCGCCAGCGGCCTGCGCGAGCTGCTCAAGGCCTGCGCCGCCGTTCCGGAAGAGGCCGCCGACAAACTCGTCTCGGCCCTCACCGACCTGCGCGGCATCGCCTCGCGCCTCGAAGGGATCGGCGGCGATCTCGCCTTCTTCGCCGCCCTCGAAGCGGGGACCTGCGCCTGGCTCGAGGTGGCGCACGGCCGCATCGGCCGCGGCAACGGTCTCGTCGTCCGCCTCTGCACCGCCCCGCTGGAGGTCGCCGCCAGCCTCAAGAGCGCCGTTTACGACCGCTACCGCACCGTCGTCATGACCAGCGCCACCCTCGCCGTCGACGGCAACTTCGACTACTTCCGCCACCGCGTCGGCCTCGACGCCAGCGAGCCGGGACGAGTCACCGAACTTCTCCTCGACTCCCCCTTTGACTTTGCCCGCCAGACCCTCCTCGCTATCCCCGCCAACATCCCCGAACCGGGGGCGCCGGGCTACGCCGAGGCGGTCAGCGAACTCTGCGAACGCGCCATCGTCGCCGCCGACGGCCGCACCTTCGTCCTCTTCACCGCCTACTCCCTGCTGCGCCGGGTCCACGCCGAGCTGGCACCGGGGCTGCAGGCCCGTGGCTACCACTGCCTGCGCCAGGGGGATGAAAGCCGCCACCGCCTGCTCAAACACTTTGCCGCCGACCCGACCAGCGTCCTCTTCGCTACCGACTCCTTCTGGGAAGGGGTCGATGTGCCGGGACGGGCGCTGGAACAGGTCATCATCACCCGCCTCCCCTTCAAGGTGCCGACCGAACCGGTCCTCGAAGCCCGCGCCGAAGCCATCGAGACGGCTGGCGGCGACCCTTTTCGCGCCTACACCATCCCCCAGGCGGTCTTGCGCTTCAAGCAGGGCTTCGGTCGCCTCATCCGCCACCGTGACGACCGCGGCGTCGTCCTCATCCTCGACAGCCGGGTGGTCAAAAAGGGCTATGGCCGTATCTTCCTCCGCTCCCTCCCCCCCGCCCCGGTGGTCAGCGGTGACAGCAATGAAGTCCTGGCCGCCATTCGCACCTTCTTCACCCCTGTAGGGAAAAAGACTTGACCTTCCTTGCGGAAGTGGCAAGGATGATGCACAGTTAGGCCCTGCTGCGCACGACTCGACAACGTCGTCCCGCTGGCCGACCTTGTCACCGCTCCCCCTTCAACCCCAATGGAGACCTGACCATGAGCCACTTTAGCCGTTTCTGCCTGGCGGCACTCCTGTGCCTTGGCCTGGCCAGTACCACCACGGCCGGCGACATCACCATCAAGCTGCCGCGTCCACCCCTGCCAATTTTTGTCCCCGAGCCTCCGCTCTTTCTCGTTCCGCCAAACCTCGGCTTCCATGTCTCCGTCGACACCCCCGACGACATCTTTTTCGTCAATCAGCGTTACTACGTTCCCAAGGGCGCTGTCTGGTACGTCGGCCCCGGCTACAACGGCCCGTGGCAGACCATCAAGATCGACCGTCTGCCGCCGGGGCTGCGCAAGCATCATCACGACGAAATCCGCCGGGAGCGTGACCGCGAATACCGGCGTTACCACGACGAGGGCGAGGGCTATCACGGCAAGAAGTACCGCCCCGAAAAACGCCATGACCACGACCGGGAGCGGAACAACGGAAAACACAAGGGTAAAGACAAGGGCAGGCACGACGACTGACCGCAGCAAGCGGCAATGAATTTATCTCCAGGAGGATGGTTATGGACAAATTTCTTTTCGCCGGCTGGCTGCTGCGGCGCCTCGCCGAACCGCCCTTTTTCCGCCGCCTCTTCGCCGGGACCCTGGCGCTCCTCGCCGGCGGCGCCGGACTCTACGCGGTGGTCGTCTTTTTCATCGGCTGGAAGGGGATCTTCGACCTGGCCGCCGACGCCATGGCCGGCGGCATCGTCTATCAGCTGACCTTCGTCGTCGCCATCTACGCCGCCGTCCATGCCGCCCTGCTTCGCGCCCGCGAGCTCGACCAGGCGACCGACGGCGACAATCCGGTCCTCGCCGTCGCCGCCGCTTTCTGTCGCGCTACCGGCGAGATCTGGGCCTTCGCCGCCATCCCCCTGGGCCTGGGCGGCGGCATCCTCAACTGGTTCGCCGGGCAGGGCGCGCAGTCGATCTACAAGCCGGTCGCCGGCGTCATCTTCTTCCTCAAGGCGGCCCCGGCCTCCTTCGCCAACGGCGGCACCATCATCGTCAAGGGGCTGGTCTACGGTATCGCCGGTCTCCTTCTCGCCTACACCGTCGCCGAACTCCTTAAACTGGCGGCGGCCCGCGCGAAGCAGCCGTAAAGATCCCGCGGTAGAAACAAAAACCCCGGTGCGCCAAGACGGCCCGCCGGGGTTTTTTTGTATTTCGATTTTGTTGCCGGGAAGCTATTGCCTTACGACGCAGAGCATCACTTTACTCCCGTCCGGATACTTCTGTTGAAAGAGCCTTGCCGCTTCCGCCGGCGTTGTCGCCTCGATCAGTTCGGACTTGACCTCTTCCCCTTCGGTGTAACTGACTTCAAAGATGGCCATGATAAATATTCCTCTTGTCCAAACAGATAGACCATTAGTCACGCGGAGCCGCGAAGAACGCGGAGAGATTCAAGGGCAAGCAAATCTTCTGCGTAACCCCGACGAATGATGATCTTTTTTTTGGAATCTAAAGGTTTTACTCCGCGTTCTTCGCGGCTCCGCGTGAGACAGCTTTTCCAGATTTTTAGTTGTGTGCCCGGAACGGCGTGACTATAAACCTCCCGGCGGCGCCAGGTCAACGATGAAGAAGGACATGGCGGCAGTAAAAAAACGATCCCCTTTTCTCTGCGAACAGCCTAAACTGAGGCCCCATCTTCTTTCAACAGGAGCCCGCCTTGACCGACAACATGCGCCCGCGCCGCAGCCTTCTCTTCATGCCCGGGGTCAACGCCCGCGCCCTGGCCAAGGCCCGGGAACTCCCCGCCGACGGCCTCATCTTCGACCTCGAGGACGCCGTCGCCCCGGCGGCCAAGGGCGAGGCCCGCGCCGCCGTCGGTACCGCCCTGGCGGCCGGCGGCTACGGCCGGCGCGAACTGGTTGTCCGGGTCAACGGACTCGATACGCCGTGGGGGCGCGACGACCTCGCCGCGGCGGCGCGCTGCGGCTGCGACGCCGTCCTTTTGCCCAAGGTCGAAAGCGGCGCCAGCGTCCGCCGCACCCTCGATCTCCTCGAGGAATTCGCCGCCCCCGACAACCTGGAGATCTGGTGCATGCTCGAAACCCCGCGCGGGATCCTGCGGGCCGAAGAGATCGCCACCGCCTCGACCCGGGTCGCCGCCCTGGTCATGGGGACCTCCGATCTGACCAAAGAGCTGCGCGCCCGCCACACCCCCGACCGCCGCCCTCTCCTTGCCAGCCTCGGCCACTGCCTCCTCGTCGCCCGCGCCTACGGCCTCACCGCCCTCGACGGCGTCCACCTCGATCTCCACGACGACACCGGCTTCGCCGCCGCCTGCCGCCAGGGGGTCGACCTCGGCTTCGACGGCAAGACCCTCATCCACCCCAAGACCATCGCCGTCGCCAATAGCCTCTTCGCCCCCGATGCCGCCGCCCTCGCCTGGGCGCGCAAGGTTATTACCGTCCACAGCGCGGCGATGGAACGCGGCGAAGGGATCGTCGTCGTCGACGGCCAGTTGATCGAGAACCTCCATGTCGACGACGCCCGCCGTCTCGTCGCCCTCGCCGCCGCCATTTCCGCCCTCGAAGCCGCCAACCTCCCGGCTCCCAACGGCGGCCACTGAAAGAGGAAACCCCTTGCTGCATATCTATATCGACGCCGATGCCTGCCCGGTCAAGGAGGAGGTCTACCGCGTCGCCCGCCGTTACCAGTTGACCGTCACCCTCGTCGCCAACAGTCCCATGCGCCTCCCCGCCGATGCGCGAGTCTCCCTGCAAGTTGTTGGGGGCGGCCTCGACGCCGCCGACGACTGGATCGCCGAGACCGTCAGCGCCGGCGATATCGTCATCTCCAACGACATTCCGCTGGCCGCGCGCTGTCTCGCCAAGGCGGCCAAGGTCCTCGCCCCCAACGGCAAGCCCTTCACCGGAGACAATATCGGCGACGCCCTCGCCACCCGCAACCTCCTCGCCGAGCTGCGCGGCGGCGGCGACCAGCTCGGCGGTCCGCCCCCCTTCGCGCCGCGCGACCGCTCGCGCTTTTTGCAGAGCCTCGACACCCTGATTCAGGACGTGCGCCAGGGGCGTTGAGGATAAATCCGCTTAATCAGGGAATATGGTGGTGCAGGGTGAAGGTGGCGCCGCGGTCGACGCCGAGGTGCTGGACGAGGTAGGGGAGGAGCCCCTGCAACGTGGCGGGGAGGGTGTAGGGGGGGTTGACGATGAAGAGACCGCTGCCGTGCATGCCGAAGCCTCCCTCCGCCGGGCGCTGCACCGCGAGGGTGACGTGGAGCCAGGCCGGGGCGTTGAGGGCGAGGAGCTGGGCCGGCAGCCCTTGCGCCTCGGCACGCTGCAGCTGGGGATACCACAGGGCATAGGTACCGGTGGCGAAGCGTTTGAGACTCCCCGCGAGGAGGGAGACGACCCGCTGGTAATCGCGCTTCTCCTCGTAGGGGGGATCGATGAGGACGAGGCCGCGCCGGGTCGGCGGCGGAAGATAGGACTTGAGCCCGGCAAAGCCGTCCTCCGCCGCGATGCGCACCTCCCGCCCCGCCGTGCGGAAGTTCTCGCGCAGAATCTCCTCGTCGCTGCCGTGCAGTTCGAAGAGGACCATGCGGTCGTCGGGACGCAGCTGCCGGTGCGCCAGCCACGGCGAGCCGGGGTAGTTGAGGAGCGCCGCGCCGGGATTGCAGTCGCGCACCGCCGCGCGATAGACATCCAGCGCCGCCGGCAGATCGTCGCGCTGCCACAGGCGGCCGATGCCGCCGGCATACTCGGCGTTCTGCGCTGCGTAGCCGCGATCAAGGGCGTAGAGCCCGGCGCCGGCGTGGGTGTCGATATAGGTAAAGGGTTTCTCCTTGCGCTGGAGGTAGGCGAGGAGTTCGAGGAGGACGGTGTGCTTGAGGACATCGGCGTGGTTGCCGGCGTGGAAGGCGTGGCGGTAGCTGAGCATCGCGTAACTCCGGAATGATTCTTTGCGTCTACCAATAGCACAGTCGCCTACCTGCGGCGCAGAAAAATCCTTCCGCCGCTGCACGCATATCCCTTGACGATAATATCCATTCGAGATACTATTCAGCCATGATCCAGTCGTTTCGATGCAAGGAGACCGAGAAGCTTTTCCTCGGCCGTTTTTCGGCCCGATTGCCGCAGGATATCCAGCGCACGGCGGCGATCAAACTCAAGCTGCTGCACGCCGCGACCACCCTCGACACCCTACGGGTCCCACCCTCCAACTATCTGGAGGTGCTGCGCGGCGACAGGGAGGGGCAGCACAGCATACGCATCAACCGGCAATGGCGCGTCTGTTTCCGCTGGCAGGGAAACGACGCCTACGACGTCGAGATCGTCGACTACCACTAAGGCAAGGTGATCCCATGAGCACTCGCGACTTTCCCCCGATCCACCCCGGCGAAATCCTGCTGACAGAATTCCTTGAACCGCTGGGCGTCACCCAGTACCGGCTGGCCAAAGACATTGGTGTCACCCCGCGCCGCATCAATGAGATCATCCACGGCCGGCGCGGCATCACCGCCGATACGGCGCTGCGCCTTGGGCGCTTTTTCAACATGGAGGCGCAATTCTGGCTCAACCTGCAGACGCATTACGACATGGAGGTGGCGCTGGAAGCCCTGCAGGATCGACTGGACAAGGAGGTTCACCCCCTGTCGCGGGCGGCGTGAGAAGACGCGTGGATGATGATGTCTCAGAATTCCCCAATCCCATGAGGACAAAAAGGGATGAATACGGAGAAGCACAAATGACCAAGAATCGCCGGCAAGCGGCCCTAAAGGAAATCCAGAATCTGGCGAAGGCGCTGAACTTGGTCGGGAAAGTTAAATGTTGCATCCTTCCGTGACAGGCACGCCGATGCCCAACCCATCATTGCACCGGCCTTGCGCATAAAGCCGCGCAAGGCCGGTGAATTCAAACATTAATACCACATAGTTGACATTGCCCTTCGACCAGCGTACGCTTTGCCGTACGCACAGGAGGCAACCATGACCACCATCACCGCGACCGAAGCCAGAAAATCCCTCTACAAACTTCTCGATGACGTAACCGAGTCACACGAACCGATCCAGATCACCGGCAAGCGCAGCAGTGCCGTCCTGATCTCCGAAGACGATTGGCGTGCCGTGCAGGAAACCCTCTATCTGCACTCGGTTCCCGGCATGCGAGAGTCAATCGTTGCCGGAATGCAAACGCCGGTCGAAGAATGCGATGAGGAACTGGACTGGTGAGCTGGAAGCTGGTCTACACCAAGCAGGCCCAAAAGGACGCGCAGAAGTTGGCGGCCGCTGGACTGAAGCCGAAAGCAAAACCGTTTCTCGACATCCTCACCGAGAATCCCTTCCAGAATCCGCCTCCCTACGAAAAGCTCGTCGGCGATCTGACCGGCGCCTACTCACGGCGCATCAATATCAAACATCGGCTGGTCTATCAGGTTCTCGCCGAGAGTGACACCGTCAAGGTGCTGCGCATGTGGACACATTACGAATAGAGACCTCTGTAATCCACTAACTCCCCTCTTGGTCCCGCCGCCCACTGCTGCTATAATCCCCCCCGCTTTCCCCATCCATAACATTTCAGGAGCCGTCCACCCATGAGCGAAATCTTCACCGTCCAGGCCTTTCTCGCCCTCGGCACCCTCACCGCCCTCGAGATCGTCCTCGGCATCGACAACATCATCTTCATCTCCATCCTCGTCGGTCGCCTCCCCGAGGCCCAGCGCGGCAAGGCGCGCTTCTTCGGCCTGGCGTTGGCGATGTTGACCCGCATCGCGCTGCTCTTCTCCCTGACCTGGGTCATGGGGCTGACCGCGCCCCTCTTCACCGTCCTCAACCAGGCGATCTCGGGGCGCGACCTCATTCTCATCGTCGGCGGCCTCTTCCTCCTCTACAAGAGCACCGCCGAGATTCACGGCAGCCTCGAAGGGGTGGAGGAACACGGGGCGCCCAAGGGAGGCGGCACATCGTTCGGCGCGACCCTGATGCAGATCGCCATCCTCGATATCGTCTTCTCCCTCGACTCGGTCATCACCGCTGTCGGCCTCGCCCAGCAGCTCTGGGTCATGGTCGTTGCCGTGGTCGCGGCGGTCGGGGTGATGATGTTCGCGGCCAAGAGCATCAGCGACTTCATCGAGGCCCATCCGACCTTTCAGCTTTTGGCCCTGAGTTTTCTGATGATGATCGGCGTGACCCTGATCGGCGACGGCCTCGGCTTCCATATCCCCAAAGGCTATATCTACTTCGCCATGGCCTTCTCCGTCGGCGTCGAGATTCTCAACATGCGCCTGCGCAAACGCGCCAAGCCGGTCCACCTGCACAAGGAAATCGTCGAGAATTGATTTTTCAAGAAGAGGACAAACATGAGCGACCCGCTGATCATTGCCAAGGGGAGTGAACTCCTCGGCCTCCTGCCGAAAATGGCCAACCGCCACGGCCTCATCGCCGGCGCCACCGGCACCGGCAAGACTGTCACCCTGCGCGTCCTGGCCGAGCAGTTCAGTCGCGCCGGCGTCCCGGTCTTCATGGCTGACGTCAAGGGCGACCTGACCGGTCTGGCCCAGGCCGGCGGCGATCACCCCAAGGTGCAGGAGCGGGTCGCGGCGCTCAAGCTCGACGGCTACGCGGCGGAAGGCTACCCCGTCGTTTTCTGGGATCTCTTCGGCGCCGCCGGCCATCCGGTGCGCACCACCGTCTCGGAGATGGGGCCGCTGCTGCTGGCCCGTCTCTTCGACCTCAACGACACCCAGGAGGGGGTCCTTTCCCTGGTCTTCAAGATCGCCGACGATCAGGGGATGCTCCTCCTCGATCTGAAGGACTTGCAGGAGATGGTGCGCTACGTCGGCGACCATGCCGGCGAATTCCGCACCAGCTACGGCAACATCTCGGCGGCGAGCATCGGCGCCATCCAACGCAGCCTCTTGACCCTGGAGCAGCAGGGGGGCGGGCGCTTCTTCGGCGAACCGGCCCTCGACCTCGACGACTTCATCCAGACCGGCGCGGGGGGGCGCGGGGTGATCAACATCCTCGCTGCCGACCAGCTGATGCAGACGCCGAAGCTCTACGCCACCTTCCTCCTCTGGCTTTTGGCCGAGCTCTTCGAGCGCCTGCCCGAGGCCGGCGACCCGGAGAAGCCGAAACTGGTCTTCTTCTTCGACGAGGCCCACCTCCTCTTCGACAACCCGCCCAAAGCGCTGCTGGAGAAGATCGAGCAGGTGGTGCGCCTGATCCGTTCCAAGGGGGTCGGGGTCTACTTCGTCACCCAGAACCCCCTCGATATCCCCGAAGAAATCCTCGGCCAGCTCGGCAACCGGGTGCAGCACGCCCTGCGCGCCTTCACCCCCAAGGACCAGAAGGCGGTGCGGGCGGCGGCGGAGACCTTCCGCGCCCGCCCCGGTCTCGATGTCGCCACGGCGATCATGGAACTCGGCACCGGCGAGGCCCTAGTCTCCCTCCTCGACGCCAAGGGGGCCCCAAACATGGTCGAGCGCGCCCTGGTCGCGCCGCCGCGCAGCCGCCTGCAGCCCCTCGACGCGGCGGAGAAGGCGGCGGTCATCAATGGCTCCCCGCTGGCCGGCCACTACGAAAGACAAGTCGATCGCGAATCGGCCTACGAAAAGTTGAAAACCCGTGCCGCCCAGGTCGCGGCACAACAGCCGCCGGCAGCCCCGCGCGGGCGCAGCACTGCCCCCGACAACCCCACCGGCGAGATCTTCGAAGCGGCGGCCAAGAGCGCCGCCCGCGCCATCGGCAGCCAGGTCGGGCGCCAGATCATCCGCGGCATACTAGGCTCCCTCTTCGGCGGACGTCGCTAGGCGGCTGAGGAAAAACGCCCATCTGCGGCGTTGCCGTCATCCGGCGTCGACGACGTACCTTGCGGTACGCCTTACTCCGCCGGATTTCCGGCGCCTTGCACCTGGGCATTTTTGCTCAGCCGCAAGAACGATCATTTTTGACAACCTGTTAAGAGTAAAGCCCAGAGCGGGAGGGTGCGATGGAGATGACCCGGGAGATCTACTGGAACGTCGGCCATGGCGTCATCGTGCCGATGTATCTGCTGGTGGCGGCGGCCTTGGCCGTCCTTTTCTGGGGAATGTGGCGACGCCACCAGGTCTGGCGCCGCGGCCAACGCCTGGTCGTGCGCAACGACGACCTCGCCGGCCGCCTGCGCCGCGCTCTGATTGAGGTCCTGAGCCAGCGCCAGCTCTTGCGTGTCCACGGCGCCGGCGATATGCACGCCCTCTTCTTCTGGGGTTTCGTCCTTCTCACCATCGGCACCACATTAGTCTTTCTCCAGGCCGACTTCACCGATCCCTTTTTCGCCTGGCGCTTCCTCACCGGCCCCTTCTACCTCGGCTTTTCCCTGGTCCTCGACCTCGCCGGCCTCGCCGCCATCCTCACCCTCCTCGGCCTCGCCTGGCGCCGCTTCGTCCTCCGTCCCGAGGGGCTGATCACCGGCCGCGACGACGTCATCATGCACACGTTGCTCCTGATCATCCTCGTCAGCGGCTTCGTCGTCGAAGGGTTGCGCCTGGCGGTGACCGAACTCGGCACGCCCCTGGCGCCATGGTCGCCGGTCGGCTGGGCGATCGCCACCCTCTTTGCCGGCGGGGAGCCGGAGAGTCTGCGCACCCTGCACAAAACGGTGTGGTGGGGACACCTGGGCCTCGTCGCCGCTTTCTTCGTCGCCGTCCCTTTTACCCGCCTGCGCCACCTCCTCACCACCAGCAGCAACTACATCTTCGTCGACCAGGCGCCGAAAGGGACCATCGCCACCCCCGATCTCGAAGCCGAGGGAGTCGAATCCTTCGGTGTCGGCACCATCGCCGAGGCGAGCTGGAAGGATCTCCTCGACGGCGACGCCTGCACCCTGTGCAAGCGCTGCCAGGATCGCTGCCCGGCCTGGGCCACGAGCAAGCCGCTCTCTCCCATGCAGGTCATCAACCAGGTCCAGGCGGTCGCCTTCACCGCCCCCGAGGCCAATCTGGTCGATACCGTCAGCCGCGACGTCCTCTGGGCCTGCACCACCTGCCGCGCCTGCCAGGAGATCTGCCCGGCCGCCATCGAACACGTCAACCAGATCATCGAGATGCGCCGCCACCTGGCCCTCATGGCCGGGGAGTTCCCCGGTCCCGAAGTCGCCGCCGCCATGAACCACACCGAGATCAACGGCAACCCCTTGGGTTCCGCCTTCGCCGGCCGCGGCGACTGGGCGGCGGAACTCGGGGTCAAGTCTCTCGCCGACGATTCCGAGGTCGACCTCCTCTACTTCGTCGGCTGCTACGCCTCCTTCGACCCCCGCAACATCAAGGTCGCCAAGAGCTTCATCCGCCTCTGCCAGGCCGCCGGGCTCAAGGTCGGCATCCTCGGCAAGGAGGAGAAGTGCTGCGGCGAGCCGGCGCGCAAACTCGGCAACGAATACCTCTACCAGAGCGTCGCCGCCGAGAACATCGCGAAGATCCAGAAGTACGGGATCAAGCGCATTGTCGCCACCTGCCCCCACTGCTTCAACACCCTCGGCCGCGACTACCGCGACCTCGGCCTGGAGCTGCCGGTGGAGCACCACACCACCTTCCTCGCCGAGTTGCTGCAAGCGGGCAAGCTCCCCCTCAAAGCCGCAGCTTTTACCTGCACCTACCACGATTCGTGCTACCTCGGCCGCTACGCCGACATCTACGCCGCCCCCCGCGCATTGATCGCCGCCGCCGGCGGCACCATCAGCGAAATGGCGCAGCACGGCAGCAACAGCTTCTGTTGCGGCGGCGGGGGGGGGCGCGTCCTCGCCGAAGAGAAGCTCGGCAGCCGCATCTGCGAGGCCCGGGCGAAGATGGCCGCCGCCACCGGCGCACCGCTGCTCATCTCCAACTGTCCCTTCTGCCTGACCATGTTCGAGGATGGAATCAAGGGGGGGGGATTTGAAGAGCAGCTGGCGCCCAGGGATCTTGCCGAGCTCCTGGTCGAGCGGCTGCTAGCGCCGGCGGCGATGGGCCGGGGATGACTGAATATCCGTCCCGAACCGCAACCGCCGCTCCCTAATCGCCCTGACCGATGGTATGATCATCACGCGGCCCCTGCAAAAAAGAGCTGCTGGCACCCTTAGCAAAGGAGATAAATCATGACCGTGCGCCTGCGCAAAGGCTGCGAATACCTGCTGGCCGACATCGGCCCCGACGAGGTCTTCACCCCGGAAGAGTTTTCCCTGGAGCAGAAGCAGATCGCCGAGACGACCGAGCAGTTCGTCCACAACGAGATCCTCCCCCACGCCGAGGCGATCGAGCACCAGGACTTCACCAAGGTGGTCGCGGGGATTCGCAAGGCCGGCGAACTCGGCCTGCTGATGATCGACGTCCCCGAGGTCTACGGCGGCCTCGAACTGGACAAGGCGACGAGCATGCTGGTGGCGGAGAAGATCGGCCCCTCGGCCTCCTTCTCCGTCGCCTTCGCCGCCCACACCGGCATCGGCACCCTCCCCCTGATCTACTACGGCACCCAGGCGCAGAAGGAGCAGTATCTCGGCAAGCTCATGAGCGGCGAAGTCATCGGCGCCTACTGCCTGACCGAACCCGGCTCGGGGAGCGACGCCCTCGCCGCCCGCGCCACCGCCACCCTCTCGGCCGACGGCCAGTACTACCTCCTCGACGGCACCAAACAGTTCACCACCAACGGCGGTTTCGCCGACCTCTTCACCATCTTCGCCAAGATCGACAAGGAGCACTTCACCGCCTTTCTCGTCGAACGCTCCTTCCCCGGCGTCAGCATCGGCCCCGAAGAGAAGAAGATGGGGATCAAGGGCTCCTCCACCACCCAGGTCATCCTCGACCAGGCCCAGGTGCCGGTGGCCAACCTTCTCGGCGAGATCGGCAAGGGGCACAAGATCGCCTTCAACGTCCTCAACGTCGGCCGCTTCAAGCTCGGCGCCTGCGTCACCGGCGCGGCCAAGTACGCCCTCGCCCACGCCCTCAAATATGCCAACGAGCGCAAACAGTTCGGCCAGCCGATCAGCCACTTCGGCGCCATCCGCGAAAAGCTTGCCGACATGACCGCCGACATCTACGCCGCCGAGTCCCTGGTCTACCGTCTCGCCGGTCTCCTCGACAGCAGTCTCGCCGCCATCCCCAAGGGGGGGGAGCACTACTACGAGGAATACCAGAAGGGGATCGAGGAATACGCCGGCGAGTGCGCCATCAGCAAGGTCTTCTGCAGCGAGGCGCTGTCCCGGGTGGTCGACGAGGTGGTGCAGGTCTTCGGCGGCTACGGCTTCGTCAGCGACTATCCGGCCGAGCGTTTTTACCGCGACGAGCGCATCAACCGCATCTTCGAGGGGACCAACGAGATCAACCGCATGCTCATCCCCGGCATGCTCCTGCGCAAGGCGCAAAAGGGGGAACTGCCGCTGCAGCAGGCCTCGCTCAAGGCTTTCGAGGGGCTGATGACACCGTCCTTCGAGGAGCTCGACGAGAGTGACCCTCTCGCCCGGGAAAAGGTTCTGATCAAGAATCTCAAGACCCTCTTTCTCGTCCTCGCCGGGGCGGCGGCGCAGAAGTTCGGCGCCCAGCTCCAGCACGAGCAGGAGCTCCTCCTCGTTTGCGCCGACCTGGCGATCTGGATCTTCGCCTTGGAGAGCGCCGTGCTGCGCACGGCCAAGGCCCTGCCAACGGCCAGCGCCGAGAAACGCGCCCTCTTCCTCGCCGCAACGACGGTGGTCGCCTTCAGCGCCGCCGAGCACTGCGGCAGTGCCGGGCGCAAGGCCGCCGTCTACATTGAAGAAGGGGACACCCTGACCATGCTCCTCTCCGGGGTGCGCCGCTTCAGCCGTTACGACGCCGCCGGCCTCCTCGCCGCCAAACGTCTCCTCGCCGATGCCGCCAGCAACAAGGAAACCTATCTCTTCTAGGATACGCCATGCGCCAGCACACCATTGCCACCCCTTTTCTCGTCGGCGACGTCCACTACTACACCGCCGAGATCAACGGTGAATCGATCCTCTTCGACACCGGCCCGTCGACCCCCGAGGCGCTGCACCATCTGCGCTCCGAGGTCAACATCAAGAAGCTCTCCTATGTCTTCGTCACCCACTGCCACGCCGATCACTACGGTCTGGTCGACCATCTCAGCCACCACACCGTGGCGACCATCCTCCTGCCGCGGCGCGATGTCCTCAAGTTCACCCATCATCAGCGGCGGATGGAACTGATGCAGCAGCTCATCCGCGAGCAGGGTTTCGACGAGCGCCACGTCACTCTCTTTCGCCAGGTCATCGAGAACAACATGGTGACGCCGAAACTCCCGACCCGTTATGAAATCGCCGAGGAGTCGGCCATCCCCGCCAGCCTCGGCATCGAGGTCATCCCCTGCCCCGGCCATTCGCAGAGCGATCTCGTCTACGTCTGCGGCGACGACGTCGTCAGCGGCGACGTCCTCTTGCGCAACGTCTTCCAGGTCCCTCTCCTCGACGCCGACCTCGAGACCTTTGCCGGCCGCTTCGACAACTACGGGGCCTACTGCCAGACCCTCTTGCAGCTGCCGCGCCTCAGCGGCAAACGCATCCACCCCGGCCATCGCGGCAGCATCGACGGGGTCGAGGCGACCATCGTCTGGTATGTGCGCAAGATGCTGGAGCGCGCCCGCCGCCTGCGCGCCCTCTCCCACACCGACGGCATCGACCTCATGCAGATCGTCCATCGCCTCTTCGGCGAGAGCTTCAGCGACATCTTCGTCGTCTATCTCAAGGTCTCCGAGATCATGTTCCTGCGCGACTTTCTCGCCGATCCCGACCTGCTGCGCAATTCCCTGGCCCGTATCGGGCTGCTCGACGAGGTGAGGGAAACCTTCGAAGCGTTGACGGGTTGAAGGGGTGGACCCCGCAACGGTTACAAGTTTTTTCAGTAATAACGAAAGGGACGGGCGACTCGCCGATCGAGTCGCCCGTCCCTTTAGCCTTGTTCGTAAAAGCTCCGTTAAACGGCCTTCCCCTGTCAGGGTATCGCCGGCGGGACGGCATGCAGCGGACACGGCTGCGTCGGTTCGCTCCAGGCCCGATAGTACTCGCGGCGCGGATGCGGACAAGCCGGGGTCGCCAAGCCGCCGCTGATCGGGTCGATGTCGACCGAAATGACCCCTTCCGGCTGAGCAAAGTCGCGCACCTCGACCCCGGCCAGGGCCACCCGCATGAAACGCTCCCACAGCGGGGCGGCGATGGCCCCGCCGGTGAATCCCTTCCCCCCTAGGCGCGGCTGGTCGTAGCCGACCCAGACGCCGGTGAGAAGCTGCGGGGTATAGCCGATGAACCAGGCGTCGCGGCCGTCGTCGGTGGTGCCGGTCTTGCCGGCGAGGGGGCGTTCGGCGGCAAAGGCCTTGAGGCCCCGGGCGGTGCCGGAGGTGAGGACCTCCTGCAGCATGCGGCTGGTGATGAAGGCGCTCTCGGGGCTCAAAACCGCGGTCAACTGCAACGGCACTTCGCGCCAGGCGTTGTCACGGCGGTTGTAGACACTGAGGAGGGTGCGCGGGGCGGGGAGCTGACCGCCGTTGGCGAAGGGGGCATAGGCGCGGGTGAGGTCGTGCAGGGTGACGTCGTCGGTGCCGAGGGCGAGGGAGAGGTTGGCCGGCCGGCGCAGGTTCAGGCCGAAGCGCCCGGCAAAGTCGGCAAAAGAGGCCGCGCCGATCTTGTCCAAGAGTTTGACGGTGATGACGTTGCCCGAGTGGGCCAGGGCCTCGCGCAGGGTCAGGCTGCCGAAGGACTCGCCGCCGTAGTTGCGCGGCGTCCAGCGTTGCCCCTTCCCCTGCCGGTAGCCGACCGGGGTGTCGTCCCAGCGACTGCTGGCGGTAATCCCCTGCTCGAGAGCGGCGGCGTAGATCAGCGGCTTGAGCGCCGAGCCGGGCTGGCGCGCGGCGACCAGCGCCCGGTTGTAGGCGCTCTTGGCATAGTCGACGCTGCCGACGACGGCGAGGAGATCGCCGCTCTGCGGTTCGAGGCAGATCAGCGCCCCCTGCAGCTCGGGGTTGAGTTTCGCCACTCCTTCGCCGATGGTCTTCTCGGCGAGGAGCTGAAGCTTCAGATCGAGGGCGGCGACGACCTCCATCCCCCCCTGCTCGATGACCTGCTCGCCATAATCCGCCACCAGCTGGCGGCGGATCTGCGCCAGGTAGGCCGGGGCCTGGTCGAGGGGGGCGGTGACCAGCGGCACGGCGCGCAGCGCCTCGACCTGCTCGGCCGTCAGCAATTCTTCCGCGACCATGCGCGCAAGGACGATCGCCTTGCGCCGCTCGACCTCTTCGGCTTTGCCCCGGGGATTGTAGCGCCCCGGGTTCTTCGGCACCCCGGCGAGAACGGCGCACTCGGCCTCGTTCAGTTCTTCCGGCTGCTTGTCGAAGTAGAGCCGCGCCGCCTGGGCGATCCCCCAGGCACCGTTACCGTAGTAGATCTCATTGAAGTACATCTCCAGGATCTGATCCTTGGAGTATTTCGTTTCGTACTCCATGGCGAGAAAACCCTCCTTGACCTTGCGGTCGAGGGTCTTCTCCCCGGTAAGATGTTTGTTCTTGACCAATTGCTGGGTAATGGTCGAGCCCCCCTGGGCCAGACTCCCCTTGCCGACGTTGGTGACGAGGGCGCGGGCGACGCCGCGCATGTCGATGCCGCCATGCTCATAGAAGCGGGAATCTTCGACGGCGAGGAGGGCCTGCTGGAGGAAGAGGGGAATGCGGTCGAGGGTGACCCAGTGGCGCTCGACGGAGAGGATGCGGCCGACGAACTGCCCCCGGCGATCAAAGACTTTGATCGAGCTGTAATCGCGCAGCAGCGGGGTCGAGGTGGCGATGGCCTCCTCGGCGTGCGCTGCCGGGACGAGGGTCAGCAGCAGGAGGATGAAGGCGAAAACGAGGTTGCGGGACACGGGCATGGTCCTGCTCAAGGGTGCGGGGAGGGACCGCGTTGCCTCACTTCTTGATCAGGAGGAAGAGTCCGACGACGGCGCTCACGGCGCCGCCGATGTAGCGGTACATGACCGCGTCGGGGAGGGCGCCGGAGAGGGAGCGGGAGATTTTCGCCGAAAAGGCGCCGGACATCTGGTAGCCCCAGTAGGCGACACCGACGCCGCCCACCAGCAGGATCAGGCCGAGGACCTTGAAAACGGTATTATTGGATGCGCTCATGGATGGACTCCTTGCTGAGGGATTGACGGAACCGCTGCATTATTCCCTTTTTTGCCGCCGCTGCAAAGCTGAAAACGCATAAACGCTCCGCCAGTACCCGGCGGAGGCGCACCTGTGGCACAATGGAGCGAGAAGATTCCCCCGGCCTCACCCTTGCGACGGGAGGTTGTTTATGCAACGACTGCTGATACTTACCCTGTTTCTGCTCCTTGGCGCCGGCGGCGCCCGGGCCGACACGGCGATCTTCGCCGGCGGCTGCTTCTGGTGCATGGAGGCGGATTTCGAAAAACTCCCCGGCGTCGGTGAGGTCGTCTCCGGCTTCACCGGCGGCACCCTGAAAAATCCGACCTACAACGGCAACCACGCCGGGCATTACGAGGCGGTCGCGGTCAACTACGACCCCAAGCTGGTCGGCTACCGGCAGCTCCTCGACTACTACTGGCGGCACATCGACCCCTTCGATGCCGGCGGCCAGTTCTGCGACCGCGGCGAGAGCTACCGGACGGCAATCTTCGTCGCCAATGCCAGCGAGCGGACCCTCGCCGAGGAATCGAAGCGCCAGGTCGCCGCCCGCTTTCCGGAACAGACCATCGTCACGCCGATTCTCGCCACTGCGACCTTCTACCCGATTCAGGGGGAGGAGAGCTATCACCAGGACTTCTACAAGAAGAGTTCGCTCCGCTACCAGTACTACCGCCGGAGCTGCGGACGGGATGAGCGGGTCAAGGCGATCTGGGGAGATACGGGGCACTGAACGAAAGGGCGGCCAACCGGCCGCACTCTGCGGAGCGGGCGCCTGGAAAGGGCGAGACCATGACTACGAAAAAATATGCGCGGGCCGAGCCCACCCAGGTCGCCACCCTGGCCGGCGGCTGCTTCTGGGGGATGGAGGATCTGCTGCGCCAACAGCCGGGGGTGATCGCCACCGAGGTCGGCTACACCGGCGGCAACGTGGCCAACGCCACCTACCGCAACCACGAGGGGCACGCCGAGGCGGTGCGCATCGAATTCGACCCGACCAAGACCAGCTTCGCGGCTCTGCTGCGCTTCTTCTTCCGCATGCACGACCCGACCACCCGCAATCGCCAGGGGAACGACGTCGGCTCCAGCTACCGCAGCGCCATCTTCTATCACGACGCCGAGCAGCAGCGCATCGCCGAGCAGGTCAAAGCCGAGGTCGACGCTAGCGGCAAGTGGTCGCGGCCGCTCGTGACCGAAATCGTCCCGGCCGGGCTCTGGTGGCGGGCCGAAGAGGAGCATCAGGATTATCTGGTCAAGAACCCGGGCGGGTATACTTGCCATTGGGTGCGGGAGTAGGGAAGGTATATTCCGGTCCGGTTGACGCATAATTTCGGTAATGCTATGTTCTGCTCACTGTGAAAGCATCCAGCCGGCAAGAAGGGGGAGCAACAGGTGCCGAAACAGTATGAGTACTTTGGTCTGATCGTCCTTTTTTATGCCAACGAACACGAGCCGGTTCATGTCCACGGCAAGTTTCAGGGACGGGAATCGCGGGCTGAAATTATCCTGATCAATGGTGCTGTCGCGGAGATTCGCTACGGCGGGGTCGCAGGACGACCACCGCTTGAAAATACCGAGATGCGATCTTTCGAAGAAGTCTTGAATGCCCGCGCCGAGGAAATCGTTGCCAAGTGGATCGATTTTTTCGTTCTGCATAAACCGGTCGCGACCGAACGGATTACCAGGAGGCTCAAATGATCCCCAGCATCGTAAACATTGTCGCCGCCGAACAGGTTGCTACCTATGCCCTACACCTGCGCTTCGATGACGGGGCCGAGCGACGCGTCGATTTCGAACCGTTTCTGAACCACTCCCAACATCCCGACATCCGCAAATTTCTCGATCCGAAACTGTTCGGCGGATACCGGCTCGAGTACGGTGAACTGGTCTGGGGGGATTATGAGCTGTGTTTCCCCATTGCCGATTTGTATTACAACGATCTGGAGCACAAACTGTCACTTGAGGCTGTAGCATAGGCCTGAACAGTGTAAATATCGTAACTTGAAAGGCGGCCCCCAAGATGGCCGCCTTTCAAGTTACGATGCTGAATAAATACGTCCCGTTTTCGTCTATTTCATCCCCTCATCTCAGCGAGCCAGCAACCATGACCCGAACTCACAGCACTCCCGTCGGCTACATCCTCTGGATTTTCGGTTTCATCGGCGCGCACCGCTTCTACTTCGGCCGCCCGATCAGCGGCACCATCTGGTTCTGCACCCTCGGGCTGCTCGGCATCGGCTGGCTGATCGACCTGTTCCTGATCCCCGGCATGAACCGCGACGCCGCCACCCGCTACCGCATCGGCCCCTACGACTACACCGTCGCCTGGGTGCTGCTCACCTTCCTCGGCCTGTTCGGCGTTCACCGCTTCTACCTGGGCAAATGGATCAGCGGCCTGATCTACCTGCTGACCGGCGGCCTGTTATTGCTCGGCGTGTTGTACGATCTGTGGACACTGAATGGGCAGGTGGACGAGCGGAACCGGTAGGATAAGCGAGAATTCACCTCAGCCCGGCAGCGCCCCCCCATGGGAAGCGAGGGAGCGGGCGACCAGCGGATTGGCGGCCGGCGCCGGCAGCCCCAATACTTCCACCACCTGCCGGCAGAGGGCCAGGGGATCGGCGGGTGACCCGGCGCTCGCCGCGCGGTGCACCGCCGCGTCGATCTCGCGCAGCCACGCCGCTCCGGCGGCGAGGCGCGCTGCCGGCGGCTGGTGAGTCGGCGCCGTCCACGCTTCCAGCAATAGTTCCACCCCCGTCAGCGCGGCGAGACGTTCCAGCGTCGCCAGGGAGGTGCGATAGTCGTCGTAGATCGGCAGATCGTGCGGCAGCGGCACCGCGTCACCGCAAAAGAGCGCCCCCTCCCGGCGCAGGAAGTAGGCCGTGGAGCCGGCCGAGTGGCCCGGCGCGGCCACCGCTTCCAGTTGCAGCCCGCCCCCCAGGTCGATGACATCCCCGGAATGGACGAGATGATCCACCGCCACCGGGCCGCCGACCAGGGTGGCGAAGCCGGGGACCGGCCGCTCCCGCGCCTGCCGCTCGGTGTCCTCGATCCACGCCCGCTCCGTCGCCGGGGCGAGGACGGCGCAGCCGGTAGCGGCGCGCAGGGCGCGGGCGGCGCCGATGTGGTCGGGATGGCTGTGAGTGAGGATCAGGCGGGTGATCTCTCCACCTCGGCCGATCTCTTCCAGATAGGCGAGGATCGGCACCTCGCAGCCGGCGACGCCGCTGTCGATGAGGGTGACCTGTTGGCCGCAGATCAGGTAGACGGTGACGCTGCGGGGAATCGGCCCGGCGGGGGTGGGGACGGTAAAGGGGATGGTCAGGGCGTGGATGGTCTCGGTGATCTGCATGGTGCCTTCCTCCTCAGACAAAGGGTGATGGCCGCCCCAACACGAAGGCCGCGGGAAATACCCGCGGCCTCGTGAGATGCAAAAGAGCGCGGGCTTGTGGCCCGCGCTTCCGGTTATCGGCAGCGCAGAGCCGTCACAAAGGTGACGACTGCGACGACGGTGGTGGTGATGGGGTTGGTGATCATGCCAAGGTTGTAAGGTATTTTCGTCTGCCTGTCAATGCGCTGAAGAAAACTGCCTCTTTAACGGTACCCCTCGTCATGGCTGCCGATGTCGAGGGGGACGATCTCGCGTTCAGTGAGCCGGATGTCCGCCTAATTGGTATTATGTCCCCGGAATTCTGTCGATGGACGCCTTTGCGAACTAGGTATGGTGTCCGTCTATTCCGTTTTGCCGACAACAAAAACATCTTTACATCGATACAAATAATCACTATTTTGTACCTTATCGGAGGTACAAATGAAACCCTGGAAACAGCTCATCACCGACTCCCTGGAGCGCGACTATTCCCGAGTCATGCCGCGTGACCTCGAAATTCCTCTCGATTCCGGCAAAATCATTTCCCTGATCGGTGTCCGCCGCAGCGGCAAGACCAATATCCTCTACTCCCTGATCCATCGGCTGCGCCAGACAATGCCGGCGGATACACTTGTCTATATCAACCTCGAAGACGACCGTCTCTTTCCCTTGACTCCGCACGATCTGGGAGGATTCCTCGACGCCTACTTCGAGTTGTTTCCGCACAACCGCGACCGGCGGGTCTACTTTTTCTTCGACGAAATTCAGAACGCGCCGGAATGGGAACGCTTTATCCGCCGCCTGCACGATACGGAAAACTGCTCCGTCTTTGTCACCGGTTCTTCGGCCAAGTTGCTCAGCCGGGAGATTGCCACCTCCCTGCGCGGCCGCACGATCCCCTTCGAGGTTTTTCCCCTCTCCTTCAGCGAATACCTCCGCTTTCGCGAGATCAAGCCGGGTCACTCGTCGCGCGCCGTATCATTGCTCAAAAACGCCTTTGCCGAGTACTGCCGCACCGGCGGTTTTCCCGAAACCGCCGGGGTCGACGACCTGCGGGCCAAGCAGATTCTGCACGAATATCTGCAGATGATCATGTATCGCGATGTTGCCGAGCGCCACAGTGTCGGCAATCTCTTTCTGCTCAAATCGCTGATCAAGCATTGTTTCGCCAATATTGCCAATCCCCTCAGCCTCTCCAAGTTGTACAACGATTTCCGCTCACAGGGGATGCAGCTGTCGCGCAATACTCTTTTTGACTATATCTCCTACCTTGAGGACGCTTACGCCCTCTTTCTCGTCCCCGTCAACTCCCCGTCACAACGGGAAGTCATGCGCAATCCCCGCAAGCTTTACGCCATTGATCACGGATTGAAAGGGGTCGTTGACCTGGCGACCGGCAACGATAGCGGCAGAATTTTCGAGAACATCGTTTTTCTCCAATTGCGCCGGCAAGGGCAGAACATCTGTTACGGCCGGCAAAAACAGGAGATCGATTTTGTCCTGCCCGAGAGTGAATCGCCACGACTGATCAATGTCGCCTACGATATTTCCGCGCTCGAGACCAGAAACCGTGAGTTGAATGGGCTGGTTGAAGGGATGCAGGGACTTGGCGTCCAGGAGGCGCTGCTGCTGACCGCCGAGGTGGAGGAGACCGTTACGACGGCGGCAGGCAAGATCACCATCCTGCCGCTTTGGAAGTGGCTGGCGGGAGTGTGAGGGACGGCGGCGCGAACGCGCTATAAATCTGGGGATGTACCGAATTTCTTTTGAAGAATGGAGAGTTGACCCCTTAGTGGCTCCTTGAAGAATGGAGAGTTGACCCCTTAGTGGCTCCTTAGCGGTAGACCTCGTCATGACTGCCGATGTCGAGGAGAACGATCTCGCGTTCGGTGATCAGCAGGGTCAGGGTGATGCGGTAGGAATAGGTCAGCCTGACGGCATGGCATTTGGCAAGCTTGCCGGAAAGTTGATGCAGTCCGAGGCTCGGCTGAAACGGATCCTCTTTGAGAGCCTCGAAGAGCGCGGCGAGGCGAGGCTTGAGGTCAGGGGGCTGCTTGAAGAATTTCCGTGCCTGGCGGAGGAACTGCTCCGACGTGGTAACGGTGAACACGCGTCACTCTCCGTCGGTGTCGAGCGCTTGCAGCAGTTCCTCGGCAGAGGCAAACTTTCGTACGCGGCCGGCTTTCACATCCTGCAACGACGCCTTGACCCGGGCGACGTAGGCCTCTTCGGCCTCGGCTACCAGTTCGCGGTAGCGCTCCTCGGAGAGGACGACATACTGCGGCTGGTTGTTGCGGATGACGTGCACGTCCCCCTTGGCGATGGCCTCGTCGATGGCGGCGAGGCCGCGGCGTTTGAGTTCCTGGGCGGGGAGGGTGTTCATTGTGGTACTCCTGTCGGTACGCGATTCGGTACTGGGATTATGGCATGGATGGGAGGCGGGGGGAAATGGATTTTTGTGCGGAAAACATAAAGGCGGCCGGATGGCCGCCTTTGAGGCAACAACTTACATAAATTACCAACGTCCCCTCTGCTGCCTTACTCATACATGAGCGGTCAAGCATAAAGTTCATTTATCCAC
>MGTO01000141.1 GCA_001799485.1 Desulfuromonadales bacterium GWC2_61_20
GATGACTTCGCGCAGGGTGATGCCGATGGGGAGCTCGAAGCACTCGGTGCGGTTGAGATGGCCGGAGAGGCCGAAGAGCTTGGTCCCGGCGCCGCCCTCGTAGGCGGCCAACGATTTGAACCAGTCGGCGCCGTGCTGGACGATGTGGGGGATATTGGCCAGCGTCTCGACGTTGTTGATCACCGTCGGCGCACCGAAGAGCCCCTTGATTGCCGGGAAGGGTGGTTTGCTGCGCGGGTTGGGGCGCTGCCCTTCGAGGGCGTTGAGCTGGGCGGTCTCTTCGCCGCAGATGTAGCGCCCGGCGCTGGGGTGCAGGTGCAGCTCGAAGTCGAACCCGCTCCCCAGGATGTTCTTCCCCAGATAGCCGGCGGCGTAGCTTTCGGCGATGGCCCGTTCCAGATTCCGGCGCACCTGCTCGTATTCGCCGCGCAGGTAGATGTAGCCGTGGGGGATATGCAGCGCCCAGGCCGAGAGGACCATCCCCTCCACCAGCTGGTGCGGGTCGGCCTCCAGCAGGATGCGGTCCTTGTAGGTTCCCGGCTCCATCTCGTCGGCGTTGCAAACCAGGTACTTCGCCCCCAGCGCGTCGACGGGGAAGAACGACCACTTCATGCCGGTTGAAAATCCCGCCCCGCCCCGCCCGCGCAGACCCGAGGCCTTGACCGTCTCGCGCACGCTTTCCGGGGTCAGCTCTTTGAGCGCGTGCCGCAGCGCCGCGTAGCCGCCAGTCGCCTGGTAGTCGGCGAGGAAGTTGGTCACGCCGGGGCGACGGTGTTTGAAGAGGATTTGCGGGTAATCGGTCATGGGTAAACCTTTTTGCCACGGAGACACGGAAATCGTTTTGAGGTTTAACCCTCAAGTTTTTTGTTTCAACCCTCGAATTTCTTTTGCCCTTCTCTGTGTCTCCGTGTCTCTGTGGCTAACGCAGTTCTTGACGTTCCTTTTCCAAGATTTCATCCAGCCGCTCCGCCGTGACCCGGCCGTAGGTGGTCAGGCCGATCATCAGCGCCGGGGTGTCGCCGCAGGCGCCGAGGCAGCAGGTCGGCAGCAGGGTGAAGACGCCGTCTTTCGTTGTCTCGCCGGGGGCGATGCCGAGCTTGTTCTGCAGCGCCGCCATCAGTTCCTCGCCGCCACCGAGCCAGCAGCAGATCGAATCGCAGACGTGGATGACCTTCTTCCCCACCGGCCGGCGGTAGATCTTGTCGTAGAAGGTCGCCACCTCCTCGACCTCGATCTCCAGAATGCCGAGGATCTGCGCCGCCAGCGTGATCCCTGCGTCCGGCACCCAGCCGTGCTGGCCCTGGATGGCGCGCAGCACATCGACCACCAGCTCGCGCGGATGGGCGCTGGCGGCGGCACGGTCTTGCAGGGCGGCGAGGATGTCGGGTTGCAGGAGATCAGTCATAAATCAATTTCTTGCCACGGAGGCACAGAGTCATGGAGGAAACCAAAACTCACGAGCATTTCGAACAAGCAGCAAACAGTTCGCCGAGCGTCAATTCCTCGCGCCAAACCGTCGCGAAATCCAAGTCAATATTCTTTACGAACGCTTTTTGCCAATGTTTCAAATTCCAAAGCATCAGGCATCCATTGCTTCGGATACAAGGCGCGATAGATGTCCAGGACCTTATCTTCAGGCCCGAACTTCAGCTTGTCTCGATCCTTGAAGGCAAAAGCATTTACGAATATGAGAAGAAAATTTCTAATTTCCTTTTTAGAAGTATCTGGAAATTTCCGTCGCCAATTGCGCCCCTGGCAAAGTCTGTCCCGGAATGGTAATGGCAGACCCATTCCGAAAGGGGAAAATAGTATTAGCAATATAAAAACCAAAATCAGTGTCATGGAGATCGTATTCATCTTTTCGACTTCGGACAGAATTCTCCATCCGCCTCTTTCACCATCCCCACCGCCTGCACCGGCACCGCAGCCAGTTTGATGCCGAGGGCGTGGACCAGCTTGAGCACCGTGTCGTAGCGCGGCTTGGCGCCGGGGGTGAGGGCCTTGTAGAGACTTTCGCGCCCCAGCCCGGCATCCTTAGCCAGCTGTGTCATGCCGCGAGCGCGGGCCACAGTACGCACCGCCACCAGAAACATGTCGGGATCGGGGTCTTCGAGGGCGGCGGTGAGGTACTCGGCGATGGTCTCTTCGTTGTCGAGATAGTCGGCACTATCGTAGGGCGTTAGTTTGGTTGTCATCACGTCATTCCTCCGCCAGCGTCTTCGCCAAAGCTTTCGCACGCTGGATATCGCGGGGCTGGGTCGATTTATCGCCACCCAGCAAGAGTAGATAAATCACCTCGCCGCGTCGGGTGAAGTAGACCCGGTAACCTGGCCCGGTGTGGATACGCATCTCCGAGACCCCGCCGCCGACCGGGGCGCAGTCGCCGAAGTTGCCGTGTTGCGCGGCATCGAGCCGTTGCAGGACGCGGGCCGTGCCGATATGGTCCTTCAGTCCGGCGAGCCAGCAATCGAACTCATCGGTCCGTAGAAATGTGATCATCCCCCCTCCCCGCTATCGTATCCGAACGGATACGAAATTACAATCCCTCCATGATCGATCATTATCCGCCAGTACAAATCGATGGCACGAGAAACCGCCGGCAACACACCGTCGTTGCCTACGAACGCTCCAGCCCCAGCCGTTGCCAGAGGAAGCCAACGTCGAACGCCTCCCCGCCGGTCTGCCTGACGCGCCGTGCTTCGAGCTGCTCCATCGATTTGAGCAATTCGAGTACCTCCGGCCGCAGCTTCCGGTCTTGGACCGCTTGCTGTGGAGTTTTCCCCTTCAGGGCCGGCAGGGGGATTTCGGGCCAGGTAGCGTAGTGCTGCGCAAGATACTGATGCATGAGCTGGCGTTGCAGTTCCTTTGGGATATCCGGCTCGGAGGCGGGCTTGGCAGCGGCTCGCGACTTTGCCGAGCGGGGGTCGACGACTTCGCGGATCTTGTAGGTCACGCTGCCGCCGACAAGCTGCTCCAGCCACGCCCGCGCCTGGTCGGCCAGTTGCGGCGTCCGGCAGAAAACTTCCAGTGAGTCCTTGCCCTTGGCCTCCAGCGTGGCCAGGTTTCGGCAGCGGCCATCCTCCAGCTCGACAAACCGGTTCCAGCCCTCGTGCCGATCGCCGTCGACATCGTTCTGCGCGGCAAGAATTTTCTCCAGCGCCGGCCAGTCCGTCACCCGGTAACGATCGGTAGTCAGGAGTAACTCGTCCCCGGTCGCTGCGTCGACCAGCCTGGGGGGCGGTTCGTCGTCGGGCGCAATCAGGCCGGTCAGCCAGTTGTCAATAAGGGAAACACCTACCAGGGAGCGACGGTCTTCGGCACACAGCTTCTTTTTCTTGAGGACCGCCAGGATTTCGTCGCGACAGACGAGCCCGTCCTGGCGTTCGAAGGGATAGAGAGCGCCGCTGAAGACCCAGGTGCCGTCCTGTCGGGCCAGGCGGGCGCCAAAGACGTCCCAGCGCACCAGCCCTTGCGAGGCGCTGCGTTCTCGCACCCAGACCGGAGGAGCGCCGGGATCGAGCAGGTCCGCCACCTGCATCCCCTCGCCCGGCGTCGTTTCTCGCACCTCGTACAGGCTCATGGAAAATTCGCCCAGAGCCAGAAGCCATTCCCGGCCGCGCGCCGGCAGCAAAGGCCCGCCAGTGCCCAACACCAGATCGATGACCCGGTGCGACTTGCCGCCGAGCATCAGTTCGCCGTCGGCCAGCATCCATTCGCCGCTGTTGATACGTATCATTCCCTGCAACCCGTCGGGGAGGAGGTCCAGCGAGTCCTGCTCTTCCTCGCTCAATTCGCCGAAAAACCCCTCGAAATAGGCCTCGGACGCCGCTTCGCGGTAGTTCTCAGCCAGCCACGCCAAGGCTTTTTGCACCGCGGATTCCTCGTCTCGGCGCCGCGACTCGAACTGATCGTGCCTTGCCAGACAGCACTTCTTGTATTTCTGCCCGCTACCGCAGGGACAGGGATCGTTGCGACCGACTTGTTTCATGTGCAATTCCTTTCGACTGCGCACTTTACCGATCCAGATCGGCCAGCACAAAATCAATCGACCCCAGAATCGTAATCAAATCCGCCACCAGCCACCCTTTGCTCAACAGCGGCAGCATCTGCAGGTGGGCGAAGCTCGGGGTGCGGATGCGCAGGCGGTAGGGGGTGGAGAGGCCGTCGGAGACGAGGTAGTAGCCGCACTCGCCCTTACTCGATTCGATGGCGCGGTAGCACTCCCCGCGCGGCACGGTCGGGCCGCGGCTGACGTTGACGAAGTGGTGGATCAGGCTCTCGATGTCCTTCAAGCCGGCCTGGCGCTCGCTGTCGTGGTAGCGGAACTGCGGACTCAACCACGGCCCGGCCGGCATGGTGGCGGCGGCCTGCTCGACGATGCGCAGACTCTGGCGCATCTCCGCCATGCGGACCTGGTAGCGGGCGAAGGAGTCGCCGCCCGTGGCGGTGGCGACCTCGAAGTCGTACTTGTCGTAACCACTGTAGGGCATGGTGCGGCGCAGGTCCCAGGCGAGGCCGGTGGCGCGCAGGTTGGGGCCGCTCATCCCCCAGTCGATGGCCTCCTCGCGGCTGACCACGCCGATCCCCTCGGTGCGGGCGCGGAAGATCGGGCCGTCGGTCAGCAACGTCTCGAACTCGCCGATGCGGGCGGCAAAATCCTTGGTGAAGGTCTTTACCACTGTTTCCCAGCCATCCGGCAGGTCGAGGGGGACGCCGCCGATGCGGAACCAGGCCGGGTGCATGCGCCCGCCGGTGATCATCTCGACGATGTCGAAGATCTTCTCGCGGCTCTCGAAGGCGTAGAAGACCGGGGTCATGGCGCCGACGTCGTGGGCGAAGGTGCCGAGCCAGACCAGGTGGTTGGCGATGCGGAAGAGTTCGCAGAGCATGACCCGGATCGCCTGCGCCCGCTGCGGCACCCCGACGCCGAGCAGGGTTTCCAGCGGGAGGAGGTAGGCGAGATTGTTCTGTACCCCGGAGAGGTAGTCGATGCGGTCGGTGTAAGGGATGAACTGGGTCCAGTGCTGACGCTCGCCAATCTTCTCGGCGGCGCGGTGGTGGTAGCCGATGTCGAGGGCGACGTCCTCGATCTCCTCGCCGTCGAGCTTGAGGATCACCCGCAGGACGCCGTGGGTGCCGGGGTGATGCGGGCCGAGGTTGAGGATCATGGTGTGCTCGCCCGCTTCGCCTTTGAAGAAGTCGGCGCCGTCGCGCGGCACCATGGTCGCGGCGGTCTCCGCCGTGTAGGGGGCCATCTCGGTGGCACGGGCCGGATGGGATTTGCGCAGAGGGTGGCCGTCCCAGCTCTCCGGCATGAGGATGCGGCGCAGGTCGGGGTGGCCGGAAAAGCGGACCCCGAACATGTCGAAGGCTTCGCGTTCATACCAGTTGGCCGACGGCCAGATGCTCGCCACCGACGGCGCTTCCGGGTTCTCGCCGGTGAGCGGGACCTTGACCCGCAGGTAGCCGGGGTCGGCGAAGTTGAGGAGCTGGTAGGTCAGGGTGTAGTCGTGTTCGGGACGCTGGCGGCGGGTCGATTCGTCGACGACGGTGAGATCTTCCAGGCGCCGGTACTTCTGCGGTGCCTCTTGTTTGAGGAAGGTGAGGAGGGCAGGGGCGGTGGCAGTGTCGGTGACCAAGGTCGGTTGGTCGGCTGCGTTCTCTTCCTCGCGCACGCTGTCGCCGAAGCGTTCAGCCACGGCGCGGCGCAGGTCACCGGTTGAGGCGGGAAATTCCACCCGCGGCTGCGGCGGCGTCCAGATTTCGGCATTACGCGCGCCATAGAAAAGCGGCTGCTGCTGCGAGCTGCCGCGCAACGGGGCATTGCCGTAGCCGGGGCCGCGCGGGTCGCGGCTCTTGCTGACGCCGTCGATGAGGACCGGGGCGGTCGTCCCCTCGGTGCCGCCGACGAGGCCGAGGACCGGCCGGGCCGGGCGCTCCTCGCGGCGAATCTTCTCCTGCAAGAGGAGCAGCCCCTGCATGAAGGCCTCGGGCCGGGGCGGGCAGCCGGGGATGTAGACATCGACCGGGAGCAGCTGATGCACCCCCTGGATGACGCTGTAGCAGTCGTACATACCGCCGGAGTTGGAACAGCTCCCCATGGAGACGACCCATTTGGGGTTGGCCATCTGCTCATAGAGACGCAAAATCGTCGGCCCCATCTTCTTGAAGGGGGTGCCGGAGATCACCATCAGGTCAGCTTCGCGCGGGGTGCCGCGCAGCACCTCGGCGCCGAAGCGAGCGAGGTCGAAGCGCGGCGTCATGCTGGTCATCATCTCGACGAAGCAGCAGGAGAGGCCGAAGAACATCGGCCACATGCTGTTGGCTCGCCCCCAGTTGATGGCGTCGTCGAGGGAGGCGAGGATGACCCCGTCCGGCAGCCGCTCGCTCATGCCTCACCTCCTCGTTGCGGCCGCTGCCGCTTTGGCCCCCAGTCGAGGCCGCCGGTCTTCCACAGGTAAACCAGACCGGCAAAGAGCATGACGATGAAGAAGACGATCTGCAGATAGCCGGCCCAACCGAGGAGGTCCCAGGCGACGGCCCAGGAGACGATGAAGACGAGTTCGACGTCGAAGACGATGAAGAAGATGGCGACCAGATAGAAGGGAACCGGTTCGCGCAGCCGGGCTTCACCGCTCGGGGCGACGCCCGACTCGTAGGGTTCCCCCTTGGCGATACTGCGGCTGCGCTGGCCGAGGAAGCGGGCGAGGAGGAGGAGCAGGCCGACGAGGGTGCTGGCGGCGAGGGCGTAGAGGCTCAGGGCGAGGAGGGAGGTGGCGTCGGGCGGGATCTCGCCGAGGCCGGGGGTGAAGGGAGTTGTCGCCGGCAGGAGCAGGAGCATCGGTAATCCGCCAGTCATCGAAGGGGGAGCTATTGTCGCCGGATTGGATGTGCCGTCCCGGCCGTTTGCCATGATAGCACAATCGTCCCGGCTGTCGATGCCTCGATATGCCCTTAGCCGCGGGCCCGGGCGTCGAGGATGGCCTGCCGGGCGAGCTCGTCGCAGCGCTCGTTTTCGGCGTGGCCGTTGTGCCCGCGCACCCAGACCCACTCGACAGTGTGGAGCTGGGACAGGGCCAGGAGCTGTTCCCAGAGGTCGCGATTGGCTACCTCCTTTTTCTGACTGTTTTTCCACCCCTTCTTGACCCAGCCATCGAGCCATTCGGTCATCCCCTTTTTCAGGTATTCCGAATCGGTGGTGAGGCGGACGCGGCAGGGGCGCTTGAGGGCTTCGAGTCCGGCGATGGCGGCGGCGAGTTCCATGCGGTTGTTGGTCGTTTCCGGGGCATAGCCGGAGAGCTCGCGCACGGTGCCGCCGTAACGCATGATCGTGCCCCAGCCCCCCGGTCCCGGGTTGCCGGAACAGGCGCCGTCGCAGAAGATTTCCACCGGTTTGGCTGCGGTCATGGGCAAAGGGATCCTTGGCGGCGAGGGGCGGATGAGAAGCCGTGGTAATGTCCTATATCCCGGTGCGTTTGTCAAAACGTATTCAAGGGTGGGAGAACCGGACCCGGTGGCAATGCCGATCATCGCACGAAATGGCCACCGCAAAGATAAGACCCTTGTAATTACGCCGCATTTAGTCGACAATCGATGGCGATGCGACGGCCTCCCGGACAATAGCGCCGGTATGGTCGCGTGGCGGCTTGTGTCGTCGGAGAGAGAGCTTCATGGAAAGCGCTGTGTTGAAACGGCGGCCGTCACGGGTCTGGGCCGTCGGCGGCGGCAAGGGCGGAGTCGGCAAGTCGGCCATTTCGTCCAATCTCGGCGTCGCCCTGGCGCGCCGCGGCTACCGTACCGTTCTCGTCGACGCCGACCTCGGCGGCGCCAATCTGCATACCATGGTCGGTGTCCCCGCGCCGAGCCGCAGCCTGACCGAACTCTTCACCCGCGCTGCCGGCAACCTCTCCGAAGTTATCGTCCCCACCGGCATTCCCAACCTCGATTTGATCAGCGGCGCCCATGCCCTCCTCGACATGGCCAACCCCAAACATCTGCAAAAACAGAAAATCATCCGTCAGCTCTTCACCCTCGATGCCGATATCGTTCTCCTCGACCTCAGCGCCGGTACTTCCTTCACCACCATCGATTTTTTTCTCGCCGCCCATGAACCGATCGTTGTCGTCATTCCGACGCCGACCTCCATCGAAAATGCCTACCATTTTCTCAAGGCGGCCTTCTATCGGCGGCTCAAGGGGGCCATCGTCCGGTCCGGGGCGGGGCCTCTGGTCGACGTGGCGCTGGAGCAGAAGCTGGCGCGCGGCATCCGCTCCCCGCGGGAGTTGATCCGGCACATCACCGAACTCGATGCCGTGGCCGGAGCCGCCATCGCCGGAGAGATGACGCGCCTGCGTCCCAAGCTCATCGTCAACCAGATCCGGCGGCAGGAGGAACTGACCCTGGGGGAACAGATGGCCGACGCCTGTCGCGATTTTTTCGGGGTTGAAATGAACTTTCTCGGCGGGATTCACAACGATGACCGCGTCGTCTACTCGATCCAGTTGAAGCGGCCGGCCCTGGAGGCATATCCGCACAGTCCCTTCGCCATGGCGATCGAAGGGTTGGCGCTACGTCTGCTGGCGCAGCACAAGGAGGGGGATAATGAATGATCCTTATGAGGTGCTCGGACTTGCCCGCGGGGTCGGGTTGATGGAAGCGGAACGCGCCTATCAGCGGCTGAGGGAGTTGTACGCCGAGGATTCCCTGGCGACCTATGCCCTCCTCGGCAGCGACGAGCGCCGTGAACGCCTCAACGCCATCGAGCAGGCCTTTCGCGAGATTGTCGCCACCGGTAACCAGCGTCCCATCGCCTTTCCCGAGCGCCCCGAGAATATGTCCGACGAGCCCGAAGAAGACGGCCCTCTGCCCGATCCGGTCCAGCATCCCGGGCTCTACCTCGGGCGCCTGCGGCGGCGGACTGGTCTGCAGCTGCGCGATCTTGCCGAGCGCACCAAGATCAGTCCCTCCAAACTGGAAAATATCGAACAGGAGCGCTTGGCCCAATTACCCCCCCCGGTATACCTGCGCGGTTTCGTTCTCGAATACGCCCGCTGCCTGGGGGTTCCCGACCCGCGGCAATTGGCCGAAAATTACCTGCGGCTCCTGGCTCCGGCGCATGGCGAACAGTAGACTCGATCCCGGAAATTTGCCGGGCAAGATGGCGATGGAGCGAAGATGAAAGAACATCAGAAGGCGATCATTGAGCTCATCATCGAAAAGGAGCTCCTGACTGCCGAGGTCTACCGCATCTTTGCCCGCCGCTTTCTCCGCCACGAAGAATTCTGGCTACGTCTGGCGACGGAGGAGACCGAACATGCCGCCTGGGTCCAGCACCTCCTCGATCTGTCGGCGACCCGGGACATTGAATTCAACGAAGGGAAAACGCGGAGCTATACCCTCAAAAGTTTCAATGACTATCTGCGCAGTATCCGCGCCGAGGCCCAACGTCCCGAGATGCGGTCGGAGAAGGCCCTGGCGTTGACGGTCGACATCGAAAAATCCCTCCTCGAGCGCAACCTCTTTGCCCAATTCAAGTCTTTCTCCGAACAGAACCAGCGCATCCTCGTCGTTTTGCGGAAAGGTCTCGAAGACCATTGCGCCTATGTCGAGGACTATGCGGCGCGGGTACGCAAGCCTTGCTGAGGGCCGGGCGCGGCAAGCTTTTCAATGATCCGCCCGATCACGATAAAAATCAGTTGCCGACTTAAAAAATCTTTTATCCAAGGTAAAAACGACAAGGGAGTGCCGGATTCGATGGTTTCACTATTGACGTTTTTTGTCGGATATTTCCAGGGGTTGAAGAGGTGTTTCCGGATATTTTCTGCGACATATCTCCCGTCACATTTATTTTGGCTGAAAAATGCCTAGAATTTGCACAGACTTCGCCGCTATCTGCCCAAAAAATGGGATATTTTTGCTGGATTTTGCCGGGACAGGGCACTTATAATCGGTTCCCGGTCGCGACCGACTCTTCCTTAGAGGATCTTCGTGGCTGCCTTCCCTGCCCGCGCGGAGCCGTTCTTCCCCGTGACCGCTCCTTTTCCTGCCCTTTGCGTCGCGACTGGCACACCGCCTGCACTGTGAAGGGATCGGATAGTCGGCACGAGGATGTGCCTATTTTTGAGGCAGAGCAGCCCGTTGGGAAGGTTTCCCGATGGGTTTTTTGCGTTTTTCCCGCCGCCAAGTCCGCGACCTTACCGCAAATTTATGAGCCCCGCGTCCCTGCCACGGAGTTTCCATGCAAGTCATTGCCTGTATCAAACAGGTTCCCGATACCACCCAGGTGCAGATCGACCCGGTGACCAACACCCTGGTGCGCGAGGGGATTCCCTTTATCGTCAATCCCTACGACACCCACGCCCTCGAAGAAAGCCTGCGCCTGCGCGACCGTCTCGGTCTCAAGGCCGTTGCCCTCTCCATGGGACCGCCCAACGCCGAAGCGACCCTGCGCAAGGCCTTGGCCCTTGGCGTCGACCGGGCGATCCTCTGCTCCGACCGGGCTTTTGGCGGGGCCGATACCCTGGCGACGAGCAAGGTGCTGGCGGCGGCGCTCCGCCGCCTGGCGGCGGAGGAGGAGGTCGGACTGGTCCTGTGCGGCAAGCAGACCATCGATGGTGACACCGCTCAGGTCGGTCCCGGTATCGCCAGCCGCCTCGGCTTCTCCCAGTTGACCCTGGTCGACCGCATCGAACACTTCGACCCGATCAAGAGGATCATCCGCGTGCGGCGCAAGCTGGAAGGGCGCCATGAGATCGTCGAGGCGCCGCTGCCGGCGGTGCTCACCGTGGTGCGCGAGCTCAACCGGCCGCGCTACCCCACGGTGCCACTGCGCCTGGCGGCGCACGGGGCGCAGGTCGAACTGTGGAACAACGAGGTGCTGCAACTTGATCCCCAGGGAATCGGCTTGAAGGGGTCGCCGACCTGGGTGAGCAAGATCTTCTCGCCGCAGCGCGATCAGGGGGAAATCCTTGGCGACGGGGTCAATGACCCGGACGGGACGGCGCGGCTGCTGATCGAGAAGCTGTTAGCCAAGGATCTGATCAACGTTTAAACATTCGACGTAGGGGCGGACTGCGTCCGCCCTGGGCGCATGCCTACAGGGGATATGCAAATGACCGAACCGATCAAATCGAAGAAACCCCGCGGCCGCGCCCGCCTTCTCGCCGGCAAGTGCATCGCCTGCGGCGGCCGCTGCGAAAGTGCCTGTCCGGTCGATTGCGTGACCCTCAACGATGCCGGCGAGCCGATCATCGACGAGAGCAAGTGCATCGGTTGCTTGAAGTGCGTCAAGGTCTGTCCGGCCGAAGCGCTCTTCATGTCCTTCACCCCGGAAGAGGAAAAGATTCTTGCCGCCCTTTCCGCCCAGGTGCAGAGCGCCGCCGAGGAGGTCGACCCCGAGCAGGCGCGGATTGCCGCCCTCCTCGCCGCCTATCGCGGGGTCTGGGTCTTTGTCGAGCAGACCGACGGCGAGGCGGCCAAGGTTTCCTGGGAACTCCTCGGCACCGGGCGCGAGTTGGCGACCGTCCTCGGCGTCGAACTCTGCGCCCTGGTCCTTGGGTCCGAGGTCGAGCACCTTTGCGCCGAAGCCAGTGCCTGGGGGGCGGACAAAGTCTATGTCGTCGATGCCCCGGTCCTGCGCCACTACCGCACCGAGGCCTATGCCCGCGCCATCTGCACCCTGGTCGAGCAGTACCGACCCGAAGTCATCCTCATGGGGGCGACGGGCTTGGGGCGCGACCTCGCCGGGGCGGTGGCGACGGTGCTCAAGACCGGCCTCACCGCCGACTGCACCGGCCTCGCCATCGATCCGCAGCGCAACCTGATGCAGACGCGGCCCGCCTTCGGCGGCAACATCATGGCGACGATCATGTGCGACAAGTTCCGCCCGCAAATGGCGACGGTGCGCCCCCACGTCATGCGCCTCCCCGAACATGTCGCGGGACGCAGCGGGAGCATCGTCCGCGAGGCGTGCACCGTCCCCGAGGCGGAGATCCTGACCAAGGTGCTCGAAGTCATCCGCGACCAGGACGCCAAGGGTCAAGTCGATGTCGCCGGCGCCCACGTCATCGTCTCCGGCGGCCGCGGCCTCATGGGCAAGGAGAACTTCGCCCTGCTGCAGGAGCTCGCCGACGAACTCGGCGGCGTCGTCGGCGCTTCGCGCTCGGCGGTCGATGCCGGCTGGATGCCGCAGGAGCGTCAGGTCGGCCAGACCGGCAAAACGGTGCGGCCGACCCTCTACATCGCCTGCGGCATCTCCGGGGCGATCCAGCACCTAGTCGGGATGCAGGACTCGGACGTCATCATCGCCATCAACCGCGACCCCGAGGCGCCGATCTTCGAGGTCGCCCACTACGGCATCGTCGGCGACCTCTTCCAGATCGTCCCGGCCATTGTCCGCCACCTGCGCGAATTGAAGCGGCAGGGGCGCGCGGCGTAGATTCAAGAGCAACCACTCACGCGGAGACGCGGAGCCGCGGAGAGAAGCGAAGGCAATCTCGGAGCACAAGTGCAAATCAATAAAACGCCAGAAAGATTTTCCCGCTGACCAGCTTTGCTCCGCGTTCTCCGCGACTCCGCGTGAGACCGCATTCGGTTTTTTGCTCGACAAGGAGTTTCGATGTCCCTGCGCCAGCTCATCTTCATCCCCCTCTTCCTCGTCGCCTGCGCCCTCTTCGCCCAGGCCGCCTGGTCGCGCCTGCGCCTGGTCGCCCTCGGCCGTCCGAGCGGGCGCTTCGACCAGCCGGGCAAACGCCTCGCCGGCATGCTCGAATACGCCTTCGCCCAGGTCCGGGTGGTGCAGCGCCCCTACGGTCTGGTTCATCTCCTCCTCTTCTGGTCCTTTCTCGTGCTGCTGCTGGCCAACGGCGAGTTCCTGCTCAACGGCCTTGTCCCCGCCATCAGTCTGGCCCTGTTGCCGGCGCCGGTCTACGGTGGTCTCCTCACCCTTTTCGATATTGTCTCCCTCCTCACCCTCGGCTGTGTCGTCGCCGCCTTCGTCCGCCGTCTCCTCTGCCCGCCGGACTATCTGGCGACGAGCTACATCACCGCCCGCAGCCGCGAGGCGCTGGTCATCCTCGGCCTCATCGCCGCGTTGATGCTGGCCTTTTTCGTCCTCTCGGCCAGCGAGATCGCCCTCGGCCAGCGCCCGATCGCTGCCATGCCGATCTCCGGCCACTTCG
>MGTO01000142.1:0-387 GCA_001799485.1 Desulfuromonadales bacterium GWC2_61_20
CCTGCGCGCGCAGCAGGGTCGCGGAGTTGACTATAGCAGCGGGGCAAGGGATGGCAAGTGTGGGCCGGCGAGGGGTGCGAGGGGTGCGAGGGGTGCGAGGGGTGCGAGGGGTGCGAGGGCGGGCGGTGGAAATGCGCCAGCCCGCGCTTAGGCGGGCTGGCGGGAAAATGGTTTGGAACAGCTCGGGATTGTTGGTGAATTCGGGAACGGTCCCCGACTATTCCTTAGGCGGGCTGTCGATGAGTTAAGTGAGGGTGTCCGTACGCAGTAACAGTTGAATATCTAGCGGGTTTAAGTCCCGTCCGGGGAATTGTCCGATCGACAGACTGCGGAGAAATCTGTGGCGGTCGGCATCGTCCCGAAACATGTCGTAACTGTCGACGCCGC
>MGTO01000142.1:401-12150 GCA_001799485.1 Desulfuromonadales bacterium GWC2_61_20
GGGAACTCAGGCCTGGCGTGCGGGGATGGCGTCAGGGCTGCTCTCTGCGACCAGTCCGTAGTTGTTCCCCTGCGGCGGGGCGCCGCGTTTTTCCGGCGAGACCCAGACCTTGGCGGGGTCGAAAGCTACCCGGCGGTTGTGGGCGACCAGCGCCTTGACCACGTACCAGCCGACTTTGCCGGCCTCGGCGAGACGGGTGATCTCCTCGAGGGCGGTGCGGTTGTCGAAGGAGACGGGGCGGTAGGGGCGGGGAGAGATGAGGGCGTCGTAGATGTCGCAGATGGAGATGATCTCCAGCATCGGGTCGAGCACCCGCCGGCCGCTGGGATAGCCGGAGCCGTCCTTGCGTTCGTGGTGGTCGCGGGCGACCTGGGCGGAGAAGTGCTGGTGATCTTGCAGATAGTAGCTGAGGAGGACATAGCCGGCGAGAGGGTGATGCTCGAGCTGGCGGCGTTCGTCGGCGGTCAGGGGGGTGGTCTTGGTCAGGATGCCAAGGGGGACACAGATCTTGCCGAAATCGTGGGTCGGGCCGGCGAAAGCCTCGCGCAGACGCTCCGAGTAGTCGGGGACGAGATCCCGTGCCAGCAGGGTGGTCAGGGCAAAGACCATGAGCATGTGCCGATAGGTGTAGCGATCATGGTGGCGAAAGTGATCGAGGACGCGCATGAATGGTGCGACCAGTTCGACCTCGCCCATGATTTTGAGGCAATCGGCCGTCTGCTCCGGGTCGGCGAAGATGGCATGGTAGGGGGGGGTGGCGAGGTAGCGACGCAGGTCGGCAAGGGCGGTGTCATGGGCGTCGAGGGCATGTTGCAGGCTTTTGGTCTGGCGGCCGCGCCAGGCGACTTCGGCCATGACTTCGTCGGAGAGAATGGTCCCGGCGGGAAGGAGAAGACCATGGTCGAGAGTGCGCACGGCATAGTGCAGGGTCGGGTCGGGCATGGCGGGACTCCGGCAGGAGGAAAGAACTACCCTCAGTCTAACCGCAGGGTGGGGAGCGTCAACGCGGTTCGGTAAATTTAATGCGAGGGCAAAGGGTCTTTTGCCGACAGCAACATCGCCATGCTATTCTCGGATGAATATGCTAATCTTCTCCTCTGCTTTTATTGCCGCAGGTTGCATGGGTGCGGCACGATGCCCACACGAAGGAGTTTTTCATGGCAACCCTGGCTTCCCGGTCAATGTTTTTGTGGGTCACTCTCCTCCTCTTGCTGGCGCCGGCCGTTGGCGCTGCGGCGACCCTGGAGGAAAAGGTGCGTGAGCACACCCTGGCCAACGGTTTGCGCCTGCTCATGGTCGAGCGTCACGATGCGCCGACCTTTGCCGCTTATCTCGCCGTCGGTGTCGGTGGGGTCGACGAAACCAGCGAGAACCGCGGCGTCGCCCACCTCCTCGAACATATGCTCTTCAAGGGGACGACGACCATTGGCACCTGCGACTTTCCCCGGGAAAAGCCGATCCTCGACGCCATCGAGGCCACGGCGACAGAACTCGATCGCCTCCGTTATGCCCGGATTCCCGACCCGGCCCGCATCGCCCACCTGGAAGGGCAGCTGGCCACCCTGCAGGCACAGCATCGCGAACTGGTGGTCAAGGATGAATGTTCGCGCATCTACTCCGCCAATGGCGGTGTCGGCTTCAACGCCTATACCAGCAAGGACCTCACCACCTATCTCGTCGAACTCCCCGCCAACAAGCTCGAACTGTGGGCCTCCATCGAAGCCGACCGCATGAAAAATGCCGTCCTGCGCGAATTCTACACCGAACGCCAGGTCGTCATGGAAGAGCGGCGGCGCTCCTACGACAACAACCCCGATGGGCTCCTTTACGAAAATCTGCTGGCCACGGCTTTTGCCGTCCATCCCTACCGCAACCCCATCATCGGCTGGATGTCCGACCTCGAGCATCTCACCCTCGATGAGACCCGTACCTTTCTTTCGACCTACTATGCCCCGGCCAATACCGTCATCGCCCTGGTCGGGGATATCGACCCGGACGCGGCAGTGGCCCTGATCGAACGCTACTTCGGCAGCATCCCCGCCGGGGTGGTGGTCCCCCCCGTGGCGGCGGTGGAGCCACCGCAGCGAGGGGAGAAGCGCGTCCACATCCAGTACGAGGCCGAGCCGAAGCTCTCCATCGCTTTTCACAAGCCGACCCTCCCCGAGCGCGACGACTACGTCTTCGACCTGATCCAGCATATCCTCAGCGAGGGACGAACCTCGCGCCTCTATCGCGCCCTGATCGAGGAGCAGCAGCTCGCCACCTCCATCGCCGCCTATGGCGCCCCCGGCTCGCGTTACCCCAATCTCTTTGTCATCAGCGCCGTGCCGCGGCATCCCCATACCGTCGCCGAGGTCGAGGCGGCGATCAACGCCGAACTGGTGCGGCTGGCGCAGGAGCCGGTGATGGAGAGCGAACTGACCCGGGCCCGCAACCGCCTGCGCGTCGATCTCTTGCGCCAGCTCAAGGAGAATGACGGTCTCGCCCAGATGCTGACCTACTACCAGACGGTGGCCGGGGACTGGCGCTACCTGACCCGCTACGACCAAGCGGCGGCGACGATAACCGCCGCCGAGGTCCAGGCGGTGGCGGCGCGCTATCTTGTCCCCGAGAACCGCACCGTGGCGACCCTCGGGCGGGAAGGAAAACAACCATGAAGCGGTTCAATTATCTACTCCTTCTCACCCTGCTGGTCCTGACCGCTTGTCGGGGCGGCAAGCCCCCGGCCGTGCCGCCGACCGAGCCGGCTCCGCTGACACGCCCCGATCAGGTGGCGACGCCGCCCCTGGTCTTCAAGGTCCCCGTCGTCGAGACGCTACGTCTCCCCAATGGCATCCGCCTCTACCTCAAGGAGGATCACGAACTCCCCCTGGTCGAGGTGACGGTCATGATCGGGGCCGGGGATATCGGTGACGCCGCGGCAAAGGTCGGCCAGGGCGATCTCTTTGCCGCCACCCTGCGCAGCGGCGGCGCCGGCAAGCGGGCGCCGGCCGAGGTCGACGAACTGCTCGAGCAACTGGCCGCCGACTTCTCCGTCGGCATGGACAGCTATGCCACAACCCTCTCCCTCTCCCTGCAGAGCGCCGATCTCGAGACGGGAATGGCCCTCCTCGCCGATTTCCTGCGCCGCCCCGCATTCGCCGGCGAACGGCTGGAACTGGCCCGGCGGCAACAGCTCGAAGGGGTCCGCCGGCAGAACGACGAACCGCAGGCGATCGCAGCGCGGGCACTGGCCAAGGCAATCTATGGCGATCACCCCCTGGGGCGCTCGCCGACGGAAGCGACCCTGACGGCGGTGAACCGCGACGATCTGCTGGACTTTCACGGCCGCTATTTTCATCCCGACAACACCTGGCTGGCGATCTCCGGCGACTTCGACCGGATCAGATTGCTGACCCTCCTCCTCGACACCCTGGGCGATTGGCCGACGGTGACCTTCGTGCCGCAGCCGCTTCCCGCCGTCACTGCCCCGGCCCGGCCGGTCCTCCTCCTCGCCGACCGCGACCTGCCGCAGAGTGTCATCCAGTTCGGTCAGCTCGGCATCGACAAGTCGGCCCCCGACCTCGAAGCGGTGCGGGTGATGAATTACATCCTCGGCGGCGGCGGCTTCAATTCCCGGCTCATGCGCGAGGTCCGTTCCAATCGCGGGCTGGCCTATTCGGTTCATTCCTACTTTCAGGTCGGCCGCCGACTCCCCGGCCCCTTCATCGCCCAGAGCGAGACCAAGAGCGCCTCGACCCTGGAGGTGGTGCAGCTGATGCGGCAACTCATGGCGGAGATGCGTAACCGCCCGGTGACGGCGGCGGAGCTGCAACTGGCCCAGGAATCCCTGGTCAACTCCTTCGTCTTCGCCTTCAACAACAGCCATGAAGTCGTGACCCAGGCCCAGCGTCTCGACTTTTATGGCTATCCGGCCGATTATCTCTCCGGCTTCCGCGAGCGGGTGATGGCGGTCACGGCGACGACGGTGCTGGCGGCGGCCAGGGAGCGTCTTCAGCCCGAGGCGATGACGTTGGTCGTGGTCGGCCGCGCCAAGGATTTTGCCGCGCCGGCGACGACTCTCGGCCTGCCGGTGGAAGCGATCGTCCTCCCCTAAACGGGTTGCTGCATTAGTCGGCGGAGTCTTGCATGCCCCCCTTGTTCGAACTCTTCGGCTCTTTTCTTTTGCAATTGCTGGTCGTCGTCGACCCAGTCGCCGGGGTGCCGCTCTTCATCGCCATCACCCCCCTGGCCGGTAGCAGCGAGCGGCGGGTCATGGCCTTGCACGGCTGCCTGGCGGCCTTTGCCATTGTCACTTTCTTCCTCCTCTGCGGTCCGCTGCTCCTCTCCTGGCTCGGCATCAGTGTGGCGGCGGTACGCATCTGCGGCGGCGTTCTCCTCTTCGCCATCGCCCTGGAGATGCTTTACGGACGGCCGACCCGCACCGGCACCAGCCCGCGCGAAGAGCAGCTGGCCGGAGCCAAGGACGACATCTCCATCACCCCCCTGGCTTTTCCCCTTCTCGCCGGACCCGGAGCCATCGCCACCACCCTCCTCTTTGCGCCCCGCGTCACCTCCGTGGCTTCCGCATTTGTCCTTCTCGCCGCCGCGGCCCTGGTCTTTCTCGGGACTCTCCTCCTCCTCTGGCGCAGCGAAGTGTTGCTGCGCCTGGTCGGCGCTCTCGGGGCGACCATCGTCACGCGGCTGATGGGGCTGGTCCTGGCTTTTCTTGCGGTGCAGTATGCCATCGACGGCGTGCGCAGCGCTTTTTTCGGATAAAGTTCATGTCCCCGCTCGCCAATTATCAGGCCCTCGTCGCCCGCGTCGACGCACTCTGCCGCCAGATCGGCGCAGACTGGGGGGAGCAGATCGTCTGCCGTCAGGGGTGCGACAGCTGCTGCCGTCATCTGACTCTCTTTCCCGTCGAGGCGGCGGCCCTCGCCGCCGCCCTGCACCAGCTGCCGGAGGCGACCGTCGCGGCGTTGCAGCAACGGGCCCGCAGTGCAACCATCGATGACCCCTGCCCGTTGCTGGTTGCCGGGAGTTGCCAGCTCTATGCCGCCCGGCCTCTGATCTGCCGCACTCACGGCCTCCCCCTCCTCATCAAGGGGACCGACGGACCCCGGGTCGACTACTGTGCGCAGAACTTTGCCGGCGTCGCGTCCCTGCCGGCAGCAGCGGTCATCGATCTGGAGCGACTCAACAGCGCCCTGGTCGCCATCAATCAGCTCTATCTTCGCGACAGCCAGGGCGACGCGATGCCCGCCAGCGAACGTATCGCCATCGCCGCGGCCCTGCTGCTGCGGGAGAGCGGGGAGAAGTAGACCATTTCCATAAACAACTGTCGTCAGCAGGAAGGGTAGTGAAATGCCGGAGAAGAAGAGCGGGAAGGGTTATTTTGCCGTGCGACTGTGGGAGTTATTGCCCGAGCGCTACGGGCGCATCGGCGGTTTCGCTCTGCGCCAGGTGCAGGCGCTGACGGTGGTGGCCCGCGAATTCATCAACGACAACTGCCTCATGCGTGCCTCGGCCCTGACCTATGTCACTCTCCTCTCCATCGTGCCGCTGCTGGCGATCATGTTCGCCCTGCTGAAAGGGTTCGGGGCGGGGATCGACATCGAAATCTTCTTTCTCAACCATATGGCCCTCGGCTCCGAGGAGATCATCGATGCCATCTTTACCTATATCAGCCGCACCAATCTGGCGGGGCTCGGGATCTTCGGTCTCCTCACCCTCATCTTCACGGTCCTGGCCCTTATGTCCAATATCGAGGGGAGTTTTAATCACATCTGGCGGGTCAGCGAAACGCGCAGCTCCTTCCGCCGCTTCGCCGACTATCTGGCGGTCGTGGTCTTCGGCCCGGTTTTCATCCTTGCCGCCATCTCCATGACGACCTCCCTCGCCAGCCAGACTGTGGTCGTCTACTTTCTCAACAATACGCTGGTCGGCCCGTTGCTCATCGCCCTCTTCAAGGTCGTCCCCTATCTCTTCATGTGGGCCGCCTTCACCTGCCTTTACCTCTTTATGCCCAACACCCGGGTCAAGCTCTCCTCGGCCCTCCTTGGCGGCATCGTCGGTGGCACCCTGTGGCAACTGCTGCAATGGGGCTACGTCTCCTTCCAGTTCGGCGTCGCCCGTTACAACGCCATCTACGGCACCATGGCCGCCCTCCCCATCTTCATGGTCTGGATCTACCTCTCCTGGCTGATTGTGCTGCTGGGGGTGGAGCTGACCTTCGTCCATCAGAATCTGCGCAACCTGCGCCAGGAAGGCCTTGGCGGCGAGGTCAATGTGGCGAGTCGCGAACGGGCCGCCCTCGCCATCATGTTGACGGCGGCGACCGTCTTCGCTCGGGGTGAAGCGGCCCTGACCCAGGGCGAGCTGGCCCTGCGCATCGGCCTCCCGGCCCGCCTGGCGCGAAGTCTGCTCGAACAGCTGGTGCGTCTCGGCTTTCTCGTCGAAGTGGTGACGACGGCAGAGCTCACCGCCTTTCAACCGGCGCGGCCGGCGGCGGCGATGACTGTCATCGACCTGCTGTCAGCGTTGCGTCACGACGGCATCGCCCTGGCGCCGGGGGAGGAGGCGGTGGAGTTGCAGGTGGCGGGGGGGATGCAGCAGCGGCTGCTGAGCGGAATGGAGCAGGCGGCGGCCGGGGTGACATTGCAGCAGCTGGTCGAGGAGCGGGCTGATAGCTGATAGCTGGACGGAGGTCAGGCGGTGCGCAGGGTGAAGACGCCATCCTCGCAGACGGCGTAGGAGAACTGGTCGATCCAGTCGCCGAGGCCGATGAGGGTCTGCCCCGCGTCCTGGCGGAAGATGGGGACGTGGAAGTGGCCGGTGATGACGACTTCGCAACCGGCGGCGAAGTGTGGCTGCGCGTGACTTACCAGGAGGGCTTCGGGGTTCCAGCGCTGGCGGCGGCCGGCGTGCCCCTTCTGGCTCCGGGCGCTTCCCCAGCGGGAGATGGCCCAGACCATGTCGGGCGGCACCACCTGCATCAGGGCGCGGGCGAGGGCGCTGCGCAGGACCCAGCGGAGCATCCGGTAGCTGCGGTCGGCGGGGTTGACCAGATCGCCGTGGGCGAGGTAGACGCGATGGCCGTCGATGACGACTTCGCCGCCGTCGGGGAGGATGGTGCAGCCGAGGACGTCGCGGAAGTAGGGGCCGATGAGATAGTCGTGGTTCCCCTCGACGTAGACGATCTGCGTGCCCCTTTCCCGCAGCTGGCGCAACGCTTCGAGGAGGGGGACGTAGGGGGAGAAGACGACGTGGCGGTAGCCGAGCCAGAACCTGAAGATATCGCCCAAAAGGTAAAGGGTGCGCACCTGCCCCTGTTGTTCGCGCAGAAAAGCGAGGAGGCGCTGATAGTTGGCGTCCCCGGGCTGGAACAGATGGGCGTCGGCGAGAAAGATATCCTTCATGGTCGGGCACTATAGGGGCTCCGCCGTGGTAAAGTCAAGGCAGGACAGGCGCGGGAAATCACTCTCGCTTGCAGGTTAACTTTCAGGACATCAGCGCATGCCGACTGACGATCAGGCCGCCAGGCTGGCCCTGGCCAAGAACATCCTCGGGATCTTCTGCGTTCTCTCCAGTCACCTGCGCATCTACCAGCAGGGGAACCAGGTGGTGCGGGTGACGATGTCGCGGCTGATGCTGCAGCTGGAGAAATTCTTCGCCTTGAGCGACAACCTCGATCTTGTCGTCGCCCGCCACGGCTTCATCCATGACGGCATCTTCGTCGATCGCGCCAACGCCATTTTCCAGAAGCTCGCCAATCACATCTTCATGCACGGGGTGGCTTCGATCAAGGTGCACAAAAGTGTCTCCGAATTCGAGATCGTCACCTTTCTCCGCCTCATCGGCCGCAAACCGGCCGAAACCTGGGACGAAGGGGGGCTGCGCGAGTGTCTGGAGGTGCGGCGCATCGACAATATCGAGGTGGTGGAACTGACGGAACACAATTTCCGCCTCCTCGACGAAGGGGCGGGAGGTGAAGGCGGGGCGGCGGCCGAGCAGTCGGATCTGTGGGATCGTTTTGCCCTCTCCATCTTTCAGCGCCAGCGGGGGGGCACCGCTCCGGCCAGCGCCGCCGCGCCGGACCCGGCGGAACTGGCTCGTGAGACCAGCACCTATCTCGAAAGCCAGGCGAGTGACGACAAGCAGCGTTTCCTGCGCGAGGTCACCAACTTTCTCGTCTCCCTGCAGCACGAGAATATCCGCATCTATCGCTCCAAGGCGCTGGAAAAGCTCACCGGTTTTGTCAATCACCTCTCCCCCGATCTCAAACGCATGTTCCTGCGGAATGTCTTCAATCTCAATCTGCGAGCCGACTTCGCCGAAGGTTTCTTCTCCGCCCTTTCCGACGACCTCATCATCGACGCCTTGAAAAGCGCCGCCACGGGCAAGAGCTATGTCCCGCCGGTGGTTCTCAACCTCCTCGGCAAGCTGGCCCGCAACCGCGAACTCCTCCCCGCCGATTCCCCCCTGCTGCGCGGGGAGGGGAGCGAGGAGATCGAAGCGAAGACCCGGGAGTTGTTCAAAGCCGACGAATTCGAAAAGTACGTGCCGGAAAACTATCGCAACACCCTGTTGCAACTCCTGCGCAGCGACAAGCTCGAGGGCGGGATGGTCGAAGGTCTGGCCCGGCTCAAGGCGACCCTGCAGGACGAACGGCTCGAAGAGCACACCGGCCGCGTCGTTGTCTATATCCTCGGCCATGACGCCGACGAACGCCACCTCCCCGGACTTTTCGGCACCCTCAAGACGCGGCTCGAAACCTATGCCGACGCCGGCGACTATATCGCCATCAACGACATCCTCCAGCTCTGCGAAGAACGCGGCAGCGTTTCCGACCGGGCCATCATGCGGATTCTCGCCTCCCCCGAGCTGATGACCCGCATCCTCGGCGGCGCCCGCAACTTCGGCAAGGAAAAATTCGCTTCCCTGCGCACCCTCATCGCCGCCGTCGGCTATCCTTTCGTCGAACTTATTCTCGACCGCCTGGCCAATGAAAACAACCGGGCCGTTCGCTATTTCTACATGGAGTGTCTGCGCGGCCTCGGCCCCGTCGTCGCCGAGCGGGCCGGACAACGCCTCACGGACGGCCGCTGGTATTATCTGCGCAATCTCCTCTTCCTGTTGCGCGAGCTCGGCGACCCCTCCCTGGCGGGGAAGGTGCGCCCCTTTTTCGACCATCCCCACGCCAAGGTCCGCCATGAAGCGATCAAAACCGGCCTCTCCTTCCATGATGCCGCCGCCCAGGGGGTGCTGCTGGAACAACTTGAGGCGGAGGAGGCGGGCGCAGTCACCGCGGCCGTGATCATGGCGCGCATGTCGCGGGACCGTCGCGTCATCGCCCGGCTCATCGCCCTGCTCGAAGAGAACAAGCTCTTCCGCTACGATCTCGAACTCAAGCGGGCGGTGGTGACGACCCTGGTCGAAATCGACCCCGAGTTGGTCTTCCCGGCGTTGCAGCGGGTCCTCGCCTCGCGCAACCTCCTGCATGCGCGGCAGCATGCCGAGCTCAAGGTCGACATCGTCAAGGCCCTGGGGCGCGGCAACCCGGAGCTGGTCGGGGAGTTTCTCGGCCGGCTGGCAGCCAGCGGCAAGGGAGATCTGGCCCGGGTCGCCGGTGATGTCGTCGCGCGCATGAAAGGGGCGTCGTCATGAACCACGAATTCGCCAGCGCCCTGAACGACTTCGTCCGCTATCTCTCTAACGCCGTCGGCGCCGCCCAGCTCTATTCGGTGGAGCACCCGCAGGTGGGCGCTTTCATCCCCCGTGCCGTCGACGCCCTGCGCCATTTTGTCGGCGGCGAGGAGGAGAAGACCCTGGTTTTCCTCAAGGGGGTAGTCTTTTACCAAGGGAAACCGCTGGAGCGCGATCCCCATCTCGACCGTCTCGCCCGCATCTGCGATCAGATCGGGGTCGGTTACATCCGCCTCAATGCCCGCGTGTCGGCCGCGGACATGCGCCAGCTGGTGCGCCTGCTGGTCGGGGTCGAAAGTCGCGAGAGCATGCTCGCCTCGGCCGTCAACATCCGTATCGGCGAGGTTGACACTCCCGAGGATGGCGACCTCGACCGGACCACCCGCGAGATTGCCGCCTTCGAACAACTCTCCCACGACGAGCTCAAGCAACTCGGCGAACTCTACCGCGCCGTCAGCCGCGAGGAGGCCTTCAATCTCAAGGACCTGGCCAGCGTCATCGCCGGCTTCATCGCCGCCTTCCGCCGCGAGGCCAATCCCCTCCTCGCCCTCGTCCCCCTGCGGCAGATGGACGAATATACCTTCACCCACTCAGTCAATGTCGGCATCCTCAATATCACCCAGGGGATCTCCCTCGGCATCGAGGGGCAGCTGCTGCACGACATCGGCATCGCCGGCATGCTCCATGACGTCGGCAAGATCTACACGGCGGCGCATATCCTCAAAAAGACCGACGTCCTGACGACGGCGGAGTGGCAGGCCATGCGCCAGCACCCCTCCCTCGGCGCCCAGTACCTCCTCAACCAGCCCGATATCCCGCGGGTCGCCGTCATCGCCGCCTTCGAGCACCACATGCGCCACGATCATCACGGCTATCCGCGCATGCCGGACAGCTGGGAGATCAACCTCTGCAGCGAGATGACGATGATCTCCGACACCTTCGACGCCCTGCGTACACGGCGGGTCTATAAGGATGCCTGGGACTTTCCCAAGGCCGCCGGTTACCTCCTCAGCCTCACTGGCGGCCAGCTCCATCCCGACCTGACCATGAATTTTCTCAAGATCCTGGCGCAGATGGGAGAGCGCGCCGGGGTTCTCTCCGGGCGCGGCGAGACGACCTGAATCCCTTGAGTTTCTTTGGCCATATCGTGCGCGCCCCGCGATTCCCTGACGATTTTTTTGGATATTCTAATGGCGAGGGTTGACAAGAAAAGCGGAAATGGTGCATAGATGCCCTCCGGTTTTTTCCATCAGAACAATACGAGGCCATCATGTCGAAACTGATCATCATCCTTGCCGTCCTGGCGTTTCTCATCCTCTCCTTCCAGGGCTACAGTTACGTCACCACCCGCACCGGCAAGAACCGGCGGGACGCCTGCCGGCAGCTCGGCATCTTCTTCTTTGTTCTCGGCATCTGCGCCTTCGTCGTGCGTTCCGCGCCGGTGACCTTCGCCGGGCTGATCCTGCTCATGATGGGCATGCGGCTCATGGCCCACGGCCTGGTGCGCCACGGGAAAACCGGTTTTAGAAACAGTGAGATGGCGGAAAAGGGTAGGGGAGAGGGGCAAAATTGACAATCGAGAAAGATCCTGACCTGAGCTGATCGCGAGAGGCTGTTAAGCCTCTTTTCGGGTATTGGATTCGATTTAGCAGGTGTTGCTGTTTTGGCGGAAAAACAACTCCCCGTTCGACTTTGTGTCGGGCGGGGAGTTGTCGTTAATTGGCAGGCAGTCGGGGGGGCAGCGTTCAGTAGCAAAGTTGCAGAGTGGGGTCTTAGAAGCCGGTGAACAGAAAATCGAGGGCAGCGATAATCTCGTTGCGCTCTTCCTTGAGGGCGCCGACTTTTTCGCCCAGAACATGCCGATTGACGCCGGCCAGTTCTGCCGTTGACATGACCACAGCGGTTCGTTTGATTTTGAATTGAGGGTTGAGATGATTGGCCGCTTTGCCGAAGGCCGCGGTAGTAAAAAGGGGGACAACCACCCGCGTGGTCAAGTTGTCGAGTAAATCTGCCTGGACATCAAGCAGATAGGGGATGGACGGTGCTGTTGCAGGGTTGAGAT
>MGTO01000143.1 GCA_001799485.1 Desulfuromonadales bacterium GWC2_61_20
CGGTGCGCTCGCCCCTGGCCAGTCGCACAGCCTGGCATATCCGTGCCCCCCTCGATCTGGCGGCGATGCAGGGTGGCGCCGACCATTTTGTCGGTTTCCATGACTTTGCCCGCTTTCGCACCACCGATTGCGACGCCAAGACGACGCGTCGCGAGGTTTTCGCCGTCGAGGTGGTGCAGCGGGGCGAGCTGATCACCATCGACGTCCGCGGCGCCGGTTTCTTGCGCCATATGGTGCGCATCATGGCCGGCACCCTGGTCGCCATCGGCCTCGGCAAGCGCCCCGCCGACGATGTTCGCCGGCTCCTGGCCGGCGAGCCCGGGCTCGCCGCCGGGCCGAACGCGCCGCCGCAAGGGCTCTGTCTCATGGAGGTCTATTACTGAGTTTCTCTCCCCTCGGTCGGATTGCATTCTCCAACGTTGGCGCTATAGTTGAGTCCGCGTTCTCATCCGCTTGCCGAGGTCACCATGCCGAACCCGCTGAAAATTCTCCTCCCCCTCGATTTCTCCCGCCACAGCATCGCCGCCCTGCGCTGTGCCGCCTCCCTGCACGGCCCCTTTGCGGTAACCCTGTTGGCCCTGCACGTCGTGGCGAGCGGCGAAGTCGATGAACTCTCCCTCTTTGGCGGCGAACCTGGCGAGTTTCTTGCCCGGCGCATGGCCGAGGCCGAAGCCGAGCTTGCCAAGATCCGCGAGAATTTTCTGCGCGACCATCCGGGTCATTCGCTGGCGACGGAGGTCTGTGTCGGCATCCCTTTCCGGGAAATCTGTCATGTCGCCGAACGCGAGCATGTTCAGCTCGTCATCATCGGCACCCATGGTCGCACCGGTCTCTCCCATCTCCTCATCGGCAGCACCGCCGAACGCGTTGTTCAGCATGCCTCCTGTCCCGTTCTCAGCATCAAACCCCAGTTCGTCTGAAATGGGGTGCTTGGCACGCGTCGCCGCCGGGCATCTCCGGAAGCCGTTTTTCCTCCTGGCCCTTTTTCTCGCCTCCTGCCTCCCGGGGCTGCCTGATTCTCCGACCCTGCCCAGTGGAAATTACCGGGTGCCGACAGGGGTGCGCTTCAACCTGCTGCGCCGTGATTTTCTCCTGCATGTTCCTGCGGGCTACCGTGGCGATCGGCCACTGCCGTTGCTCCTGGTCATGCATGGGGCTTTCAGTACCGGCGCCGAGACCGAAGTGGAGACAGGTTTCAGTATCCTGGCCGATCGCGAGGGTTTTCTCGTCGCCTACCCCGAGGGGATCGGCCTGTTCGGCTGGCTCCAGCACTGGAACGCCGGGCATTGCTGCGGCAAGGCGGCGGCGGACGACATCGACGATATTGCCTTTGTCGATGCGGTGATCGCCGCAGTGCGTCAGCGGCTGGCCGTCGATCCGCGGCGCATTTACATGGTGGGAATGTCCAACGGCGGCATGTTCACCTACCGCTACGCCGCCGAGCGTACTTCCGTTCTGGCGGCCGCCGCGGTCGTCGGCGGGGCCATCGGCAGTCGTCTGGAGGGGGGCGGGGAACCGTGGCAGGTGCCGCCTCCGGCCCTGCCGCTGCCTATCGTCATTATGCACGGTCTCGCCGATGAGCACGTCCCGGCGGCTGGCGGCAAGAGCCCGCGCAAGGGGGGCGTGCGCTCCTATGCTCCGGTCACCGAGGCGGTGGAGTTCTGGAAATCCGCCAACGGCTGCATCGGGAACCCCAGGGAAACGATGGAACGCCAAGGGGCGTTACGGCGTCAGCAGTGGCAGGACTGCGCGCAGGGAAGCGTGGTCGAGCTCGATTTATTCGCCGACTGGAAACACCGGTGGCCGGCCCCTCACTCGACCGGGACATTACCGGCGGAGGATCGACTGCGTGGATTCGATGCCAGTGCGGCGGTCTGGGATTTCTTGCGGCGTTACCAGCGGGAATCCGGCCAGGACGCGAAGCGCTGACCCTGATATTTCGTGTTGCTTTTCAACTGTGGCTGTGCTAGTTATTCCGCTCTTGTCGGGGTGTAGCGCAGTCTGGTAGCGCACCTGCCTTGGGCGCAGGGGGCCGGAGGTTCGAATCCTCTCACCCCGACCAGAATTGCGCCAGTAGCTCAGTTGGACAGAGCAACGGCCTTCTAAGCCGTGGGTCGGGGGTTCGAATCCTCCCTGGCGCGCCATTTTGTCGCAAATTCCCGTTGACAAAGAGGCGGGAGCTTCTGTAGACTTTGCCGGTTTTCGTGGTGGGTGTAGCTCAGTCGGTAGAGCACTGGATTGTGGCTCCAGGTGTCGTGGGTTCAAGCCCCATCATCCACCCCATTTAAAATCAGAGGCCCGATCGTTGATGTTCCGGGACGCGGTGTGCGGCAACGTCGCTGTCCGGTCAGGTCTCGATCGGGTTTTTTGTTTTTTTACCGATGCGAGAGTGGCGGAACTGGCAGACGCACTGGACTTAGGATCCAGCGGGCAACCGTGGGGGTTCGACTCCCCCCTCTCGCACCACCTTCAATTACTACCTGCTGTCTCTCCCCGGGTCATAGCTGTCAGGTGCCGGCAGTATTTCCTGCCATCGGCGCATTCAACCAAAAATCACTTCAGGACGAGGTTAGAACCATGGAAGTCAAGATCGAGCAGCTCTCTGCCGTGAAGAAACGTCTCTCCTTTGAACTGCCGGTCGAGCGTGTCGACAGTGCCATTGCCAAGGCCTACCAGAAGATCGGTGCCACCGCCAAGGTCAAGGGTTTTCGTCCCGGCAAGGTGCCGCTGGCGGTGCTGGAGCAATACTACGGTCCGCAGATGGAGCAGCAGGCCCTGAACAGCCTGATCAACGACACCTACTTCAAGGCGCTGACCGAGCACCGTATTCCGGCTGTTTCCGAACCGAAAGTGGTCGAAAGCAGTCCCCTGGCCAAGGGAGTGGTCTTCTCCTACAAGGCCGAAGTCGAGGTCAAACCTGAGCTCGAGCCGAAAGATTACAGCGGAATCAAGCTGCAGAAGGAAAAGTTCGTTTTCGACGGCAAGGTCATCGATGACCGCCTGCAGGAGATGCGCGACGGTCGGGCCGAGATCCAGCCGAGCAAACGCAAGAGTGCTGCCAAGGGTGACCATGTCGTCATCGATTTCGAAGGCTTTGTCGAGGGCACACCTTTTCAGGGGGGGAAGGCCGAGGGGCACATGCTCGAGCTCGGATCGGGTAGCTTCATCCCGGGCTTCGAAGATCAGCTCCTGGGGATGAAGGTCGGTACCGCGCGCGACGTCGAAGTCACCTTCCCCGAGGGTTACGGCAATGCCGAGCTGTCGGGCAAACCTGCCCTTTTCAAGGTCGAACTGAAGGAAATCAAGGAGAAGGTGGCTCCGGAACTCGATGACGAGTTCGCCAGAAGCTTCGGCCTCGAATCGCTGGCGGAATTGCGCGACAAACTCGAGGAAGGGTTTCGCAGCCAGGAAGAGCAACGCATCGATGGTGAGCTGCGCGAGCGGCTGATGACTGCCCTGATCGAGCGTAACCCGGTGGAAGTGCCGGAGGCGCTGGTCGCCGATCAGCTCGACTTCATGGTCGGTAACATCCGCCAGCGTCTGCAGGGGCAGGGGATGAGCCTGGAAATGATGGGGATGAGCGACGACTCCTTCAAGGGGATGTACCGCGACACCGCCGTCAAGCAGGTGCAGGGGAGTCTGATCCTGGAAGCCCTGGCGCGCAAGGAGGATATCCGGGTCGAGGCGGCTGAGGTCGAGGAGAAACTCAGTGAAATTGCCACCCTCTCCGGGGCTCCGCTCGAAGCGGTGAAGAAACATTACAGTTCACCGGACGCCAAACGTGGTCTCTTGTCGCAGATCGTCGAAGAAAAGGTCATGCAGTTGCTGCTGGGCAAGTCTGAAATTGCCCTGGTCGACAAGGCCGATCTCGCCGCCGCGCCGGAAAAAGGGAGCAAGAAATGACCAGCATGAACCTGGTGCCGATGGTGGTCGAGCAGACCGGGCGGGGCGAGCGCGCCTATGATATCTACTCCCGCCTGCTCAAGGACCGGATCATTTTCCTTGGCGGGGCCATTGAAGACCATATGGCCAACCTGATCATCGCCCAGTTACTCTTCCTCGAATCCGAAGACCCGGAAAAAGATGTTTTTCTCTATATCAATTCCCCCGGCGGCGTGGTCACGGCGGGGATGGCGATCTACGACACCATTCGTTACCTGCGCGCCCCGGTTTCGACCATCTGTGTCGGCCAGGCGGCGAGCATGGGTGCCCTGCTCCTTGCTTCCGGCGCCGCCGGCAAGCGCTTCGCCCTGCCCCATGCGCGGATCATGATCCATCAGCCCCTCGGCGGTTTCCAGGGGCAGGCTTCGGACATCAGTATCCATGCCCAGGAAATCCTCCGTCTGCGCGATACCCTGAACGGGATTCTCGCCGAGCATACGGGGCAGACCCTGGAACGCATCGCCGCCGATACGGAGCGCGATTTCTTCATGGGTAGCAGCGAGGCAAAAAATTATGGTATCATCGACGATATAGTCAGGAAAAAGGCCTGAACAGATCCCGGGAGGCATCAATATGAGCCAGAATGACGGTCGCTCAGGTCAGCTTATCTGCTCGTTCTGCGGCAAGGCCCAGGATGAGGTGAAAAAACTTATCGCCGGGCCCGCGGTCTACATCTGCGACGAGTGCATCGAGTTGTGCAAGGACATCATCGTCGAAGAGGCCAAGCTTGAGGACGTCAGTCCGTCCAAGGATGGCCGCCTGCCGCGCCCGTCTGAAATCAAGGAAATTCTTGATGACTACGTGATTGGTCAGGAGCGGGCGAAAAAGGTGCTCGCCGTTGCCGTTTACAATCATTACAAGCGCGTCGAATATATCGGCAAGGGTGGCGACGTCGAGGTGCAGAAGAGCAATATCCTCCTACTGGGACCCACCGGGAGTGGCAAGACGCTGCTGGCCCAGACCCTGGCCAAGGTCATCAATGTACCCTTTGCCATTGCCGACGCTACCAGTCTGACCGAGGCCGGCTATGTCGGCGAGGATGTGGAAAATATTATTCTCAGCCTGCTGCAGGCGGCGGATTACGATCTGGAGAAGGCCCAGAAAGGGATCATCTATATCGACGAGGTCGACAAGATCGCCCGCAAGACCGACTCACCCTCCATCACCCGGGATGTCTCCGGCGAGGGGGTGCAGCAGGCGCTGCTCAAGATCATCGAAGGGACGATGGCGAGTGTGCCGCCCAAGGGCGGACGTAAACACCCGCAGCAGGAGTTCCTCAAGGTCGATACCTCCAATATCCTCTTCATCTGTGGCGGGGCGTTTTCCGGGCTGGAAAGCATCATCACCCAGCGTTCCGGGGTCAAAAATTTGGGATTCGGCGCCGACGTCAAAAATCGCCGGGACCTTCCCGTCGGGGAAACCCTGGCTCGCGTCGAGCCGTCGGATCTTCTCAAGTTCGGGCTTATCCCCGAGTTCATCGGGCGGTTGCCGGTGGTTGCGACCCTCAACGAACTCGACGAGGAGTCACTGATCCAGATTCTCAAGGAACCGAAAAACGCTCTGGTCAAGCAGTACCAGAAACTCTTCGACCTGGAGAAAGTCCACCTGAAATTCACCGATGGCGCCCTTGTCGCCGTCGCCCGCGAAGCCCTGAAACGCAAGACCGGGGCGCGCGGACTCCGTTCCATTCTCGAAAATGCCATGCTCGATGTGATGTACGAAATCCCTTCTCAGGACCGGGTCAAGGAGGTGGTGATCAGCGAGGAGGTCATACTCAAACAGGCACGCCCCATTGTGCTTTATGACTGTGCCGAATCTGCCTGACCCCCCCCAGGCGTCAAAGGCGACTCCCGGTCCCTTCCTCCGCCAAGGAACGAGCGAGCCATGACTGATTTGTCCGACCCTCACAGTGTCTTTACCGACGGCGGCGAGGGTTTGCTCTACCCTCTTCTCCCCCTCCGCGACATCGTTATCTTCCCCTATATGGTGACCCCCCTCTTCGTCGGTCGACCCCGCTCCATTCATGCCCTGGAAGGGGCGATGGAGAAGGATCGCATGGTCTTTCTGGCGACCCAGAAAGATCCCAAAATCGACGATCCCGGAGGTGATGACATCTACCCCATCGGCACCCTGGGGCAAGTCATTCAGCTACTCAAGCTCCCCGACGGGACGGTCAAGGTTCTCATCGAGGGGAAGAGTCGTGGTCGCATTACCTCTTTTGTTCAGCGCGAAGAGTGTTTTTTCGTCGGGGTGGAAGTGCTGGCCGATCCGGAGACCGTCTCTGCCGAGGTTGAGGCGCTGGTTCGGAGCGTGCTCGAAGCCTTTGAGAACTATGTCAACCTGGGCAAGAAGGTACCGCCGGAACTGGTTGCCTCGGTCTCGGGGGTGACGGATCCGGGGCGGCTTGCCGATACGGTGATCGCGCACCTGAATATCCGCATCGCCGATAAGCAGGAGATTCTTTCCCTCTTTGACCCGCGGGTGCGTCTGGAATCCCTCTTGGCGATGATCGAACGCGAGGTGGAAATCCTTCAGATCGAGAAAAAGATCCGGAACCGGGTCAAGAGCCAGATGGAACGAAGCCAGAAGGAGTACTACCTCAACGAGCAGATGCGGGCGATCCAGAAAGAACTTGGCGAGAAAGACGAATTCAAGCAGGAAATCCGCGAACTCGAAGAGAAAATCAAGACCCGCCACATGTCCAAGGAGGCAACCGAGAAAGCCCAAGCCGAGTTGCGCAAGCTCAAGATGATGTCGCCGATGTCGGCCGAAGCTGCGGTTGTGCGCAATTACGTCGACTGGCTCGTCTCACTGCCGTGGCGCAAGGGGACCAAGGACCGAATCGATCTGCCTCTCGCCGAAGAGATTCTCGAGGCCGATCATTATGGTCTGGAAAAAGTCAAGGAGCGGATTCTCGAATATCTGGCGGTGCAGTCTCTGGTCAAGAAGATCAAGGGGCCGATTCTCTGTCTGGTGGGTCCTCCCGGTGTCGGCAAGACCTCTCTCGGGCGTTCCATCGCCAAGTCTTTGGGCCGCAAATTCGTGCGTATCTCTCTCGGAGGAGTCCGCGATGAGGCCGAGATTCGTGGCCACCGGCGCACCTATATCGGGGCTATGCCGGGTAAGGTGATTCAGAGCCTGCGCAAGATCGGCGTACGGAATCCGGTCTTTCTCCTCGATGAAATCGACAAGATGAGTACTGATTTCCGCGGTGATCCTTCGTCGGCGTTGCTGGAGGTCCTCGATCCCGAGCAGAACCACACCTTCGGCGATCACTTTCTCGATGTCGATTATGACCTGTCGAGTATCATGTTTGTCGCGACGGCCAATACCCTCCATTCCATTCCCCTGGCCTTGCAGGATCGCATGGAGGTCATTCGCATCGAAGGCTACACCGAGGACGAGAAGCTCCATATCGCGCGACGTTATCTCGTGGCCAAACAGCTTGAGTCCCATGGGCTGACCGCAGATCAGGTGCATTTTTCCGACAGCGCTCTTTACGAGGTTATCAGGCGCTACACCCGCGAAGCGGGTGTGCGCAATCTCGAACGCGAGATTTCCAGTGTTTGCCGCAAACTGGCCCGTGAAGTCGTTAAAGGTACCGACAAGAAGCGCAAGTTCACCATCGGCGCGCAGCAGATACGTAAGTATCTCGGCGTCCCCCGCTTCAGCCATGGGCTTCGCGAAGAGGAGAGTCGCGTCGGTCTCGCGACCGGCCTGGCCTGGACCGAGGTCGGCGGGGAAATGCTGGTGGTTGAAGTAACCGTCCTCCCCGGCGGCGGCAAGCTTACCGTGACCGGCAAGCTGGGCGAGGTCATGCGGGAATCGGCTCAGGCGGCTCTCAGTTATGTGCGCTCCCGTTGGCTGGAACTGGGGCTCGACCGAGATTTTTATCAGAAGCTCGATATCCATATCCATGTCCCCGAGGGAGCGATTCCCAAGGACGGTCCGTCAGCCGGTATCACCATGGCAACCGCTTTGGCTTCCGCCCTGACATCGCGCCCGGTCGATCGTAATCTCGCCATGACCGGCGAGATCACCCTGCGGGGCCGGGTTCTGCCTATCGGTGGGTTGAAGGAGAAATTGCTGGCGGCAAAACGTGCCGGGATAACGCGCGTGCTCATCCCCGTAGACAACGAGAAAAACCTTGAGGACGTGCCGGCCCAGATTTTGCGCAATCTTGAGGTTGTGCCCGTCGGCCATATGGACCAGGTCCTGTCTCGGGCGCTCGAAGCCGTCGAGTCGGTCGGGGTTGCTGCTCCGGCCGTCAATTTGGCCTGCGATGTTGCCGAGCAAGTCAGGCATTAAGCGGCTTTACGAGAATTATTCTCTTGACACTCTTTTTCTTATTTTGTTATAAGGGACGCGGCTTGTAGCAGGGTTTTTCATCATTCCATTTGACGCGGAGGTATGTTGTGACGAAAGCGGATCTTGTCAATGCGATTGCAGAGAAGGCCGGTTTGAGCAAGACGGATGCCGAAAAGGCTCTCAAGGCTTTCACCGAGGCGGTAACAAAGGCCCTGAAGTCCGGCGACAAGGTCTCCCTCGTCGGTTTCGGCACTTTCAGTGTTGGCCAGCGGGCGGCTCGTACCGGGCAGAATCCCCAGACCGGGAAGAAGATCAAGATTCCCGCCGCCAAGTCGCCCAAGTTCAAGGCTGGCAAGGCTCTCAAGGACGCCGTCAACTAAGTTCGCGTCAACGTACATCTGTCCGTTTTGGAAAGACAGGGTAGGCAAACGCCTCTCATTTTCCATCGAGAGACTGTAGCCATCCTGTCTTTCCGTCTGATGCGGGGCTGTAGTAGAGTCGGTTACAACGCCGGCCTGTCACGCCGGAGGTCGCGGGTTCGAGTCCCGTCAGCCCCGCCATTTCAAGTTTAGCGGGCGAATAGCTCAGCTGGGAGAGCGCCAGCCTTACAAGCTGGATGTCACAGGTTCGATCCCTGTTTCGCCCACCACATCAGGTTTAAAGTGTTATAGGTGAGGGGCTGTAGTAGAGTCGGTTACAACGCCGGCCTGTCACGCCGGAGGTCGCGGGTTCAAGTCCCGTCAGCCCCGCCAAAAAGCCGAAGAGGCGACCCGCATAGGTCGCCTCTTCGGCTTTTTGGGTTTATGACCTTGACTTGTCAAAAAGGCATCCACTATCATCACCGCTGGATTTTAACCTCATGCGGAGTGATTTTACAGATGTCCATCCAACAAACGGTTCGCCTCGTCGTCATCGTAACGACACTATTTTGTTTAGGTTCTCCCCTTCCGTCGCAGGCCGCGGAAAAACTGGTGGCCAAGGTTGGCAGTGTCCCGGTGACCGAGTACGAATTGCAGCGGGAACAGAACAGGATAATGCCGATGAACGCCACTTTTCACGGGGGCATTTCTCCCGACAAAGTCGCCAAGATTCGTGCAGACGCACTGCAGAACCTGATCGATCGTGCCTATAAAGTCAATTATGCCCTGATTGAGGAGATTGCTCTTGAAAAGGGCGCTCTTGATCAGCGTGTGCAGCAGATTCAAAAAAAATACAAGTCGAATCGCGAATTCGAAAAAGCCACGGGCAAGGAAGGAGTTGCTGGCGTTCGTGCCTCACTCTATCGGGAGTTGCTGGCACTCAAGGCCGAACAGGTTGCCGTTGCTGCCAAGGTGACAATTGCGGACGCTGAGGTCAGCCGCTTCTATGAATCCAATAAAGCCTCCTACATGCGCCCCCGGCAGTTCAAGGCGAGCCATATCCTGGTCAAGGTCGATCCCTCCTCCAACAAGGACGAGCGTGACAAGCTCCTGAAGAAAGCCCAGGACCTGGCAGACAAGGCACACAAGGGCGAGGATTTTTTCAATCTGGCATATTACAACTCGGATGATCGGACAAAATTCGTCGGCGGCGATCTGGGCTATTTCCATGAAGGACAGACCGTCAAGGAATTCGAGGCCGCACTAAAAAAAATGCAGCCCGGCGAGATTTCCGAACCGGTGAAATCGATGGTTGGATATCACGTAATCAAACTTGTCGAAGTAAATGAGCCACGCCTTTTTACCTTTGATGAGGTCAAAGAAAAAATCAGAAAAAATCTCGAGGACAAAATGCGTGAACGCATTTATGGCGAATGGATGGACGGCCTTAAAGCGAAATTCGTCGTTGAGCGTTATTAAGCATCAATGGTCGGATTTCGCGTCCTTTTGCTGCTGATTTCCGGAGCCGGGCTGCTTTTTTGCTCGGGCTGTACTCTCCTTTCACCGGCTGCAGTCGAGTGGGCCGATGCCGAGGTTTCAGCGGTGTGGCCATCTCCGCCCGACCCCCCCCGCCTGCGTTACCTGCGGAGTCTGAGCGGCGCGGCCGATTTTGCCGAAAAGGGTAAATCCGGCCGATTTTTTCGCTGGTTGACCGGCGAGGCCGACCGGGGAGTGCCGTTGGTTTCACCCTATGGTGTTGCCGCGGACGGTCAAGGTCGAGTGTGGGTGGCCGACATGGGAGTCGCGGCGGTGCATGTCATCGACCTGGCGCGGCGGCGTGTGGAGTACATCGTTCAGGCCGGGAACACCTTCCTGGTGTCGCCGGTTGGCGTGGCCCTGGATCTGTTCCGCAACATGCTCTACATCTCCGATGCGGGCCTCAATAAGGTTTTTGTTTTCGATCTTGATGGTCGATATATCGGTGAACGCACCGGTCTTGCCGCCTTTGGTCGACCCGCTGGATTGGCCGTCGATGCGGCCGGTCAGCTTTATGTGGTCGATGTCGTCAAGTCTCAAGTTGATATCTTTTCTCCCGATGGGGGCTACCTGCGCAGTCTCAAGAGTGCGGCCCCCCCCGATAGGGAATTCAAGCTCCCATCAAATGTCGCCGTGGCTGCCGATGGGTCGGTTTTTGTCGTCGATTCGATGAATTTTCGCCTTGAAGTTTTTGACGCGGAAGGGCGTTCACAACGGACCATCGGACTGCTCGGAGATGTTCCGGGGACATTTGCCCGCCCTCGCGGCATAGCTCTCGATGCGGATGGCCATATTTATGTGGCAGACGCAGTTTTGGACAACGTGCAAATCTTCGACCGCGATGGCAAACTCCTGTTGTTCTTCGGGGGGAGAGGGAAGGCCGCGGGCGAGTTCTCCCTTCCTTCGGGGCTCTTTTTTGACCAATTCAACCGCCTTTACGTCGCTGACGTCTATAACCAGCGCATTCAGGTTTTTCAGCCCATGGCCGTTGCCAAATAATTGTGGTTCGTGGTACTTTCCTTGCAACGAGGTTACGCGCTGTCTCGATTGCATAGGGTAAAGGGGCTTCGATGTTTCGAGCATTTCTCAAATTCATTACCGTGGTCATTCTGCTGGTCCCGCAGGGCCTCGTGGCAGCCCCCGGTGACCCGGTCATCGGCGATCTCGGTTGGCAAGGTGGGGCCAACGACAATCCGCACAACCTCTCGTCTCTTGCTACTCATAGTCGCCCCAAGGCTTCCCCGGGGGAAACGACCGAGATTTGTGTTTTCTGCCATACCCCGCATGGTGCCACCCCGCAGACGCCGCTGTGGAGTCGTCCCGATCCGGCCAGGATGGGGTCATTCACAACCTATAATTCGGCCATTCTCGATGCTTCCGGGCAATTCGCAATTGCCACTATAGCTGCGTCTAAATATGGCGACAATACGACACCTGGCGAGGAGTACCCCAATGGGGCCTCCAAGCTCTGTCTCTCCTGTCATGACGGGGTAACCTCCATCGGCGTGCTGGCCAATGGCCGTTCCATCGCCATGACCTCCGGCACCATTACCGACCCGGCCATGTACTGGGACCCCCTGAATCCAGGGGCCGGCATGGACTTCTCCAAGTCGCATCCGGTGTCCTTCGTCTACGATGCCGTGGTCCTTCCCCAAATTAATGCCCTGAAAACCGACCTGGGCGCCGGCAGCGAATACAAGCTTCCGGACGCGGGCTCGCGTATCAAGCTCGAAGCAAGGGCGGGAACGACCTGGATGCAATGCACGACCTGTCACGAGCCGCATAAAGACACCAAACACGGGACGACGTATCCCTATCCCTTCTGGCGCAATGCCGGGGTCGGGACGGAAGCCCAGGATTACGATTTAACCTGCGCCGAATGTCATAATTCGACGATTGGCCCAGCGACGCCAACTCCACATAATAATCCCTGAGAACTGGCACATGCGATCTCTTCAACACATTTCCCTCTCCGTGCTCTTTATTCTCATGACCTCCGTAGCCTTTGCGGCGCCGGCAGCGAAGCTGCAGGGTGCCCACGCCGACAAGAAGGCCCTCCCTCGTTCCTGTCAGGCGTGTCACCGCGGCATGCAGATGGTGATTGACGGTGAAGAGGGGACTTGCCTCGCCTGTCACGGCAGCGATGCGTTGCGGCAGACGATGGTGCGCAAGGGATTTCTCAAGGATCGTGGGGTCGCCGATTTGCGCGATATCGAAAGCGAACTGCGCAAACCCTATAACCATCCCGTTTTGACGGTACGGGGCGCCCACCGCAGCACCGAGACGTTGCCGGAAGAAGTGACCAACGCCAAGCGGCACTCCGAGTGTGTCGATTGTCATGATCCTCATTTGACCGAAAAAGAGAAGCCATTTCGCGGGATCAAGGGTCGGCGGGTGATCAATCAGATGGCCGAAATCGCACACGAATACGAGCTCTGCTACAAGTGTCATTCCACCAGCGTCAACCTGCCGGCCTTCGCTACCGACAAGGCCGCTGAATTCCGCACCACCAATCCCTCTTTCCACCCGGTTGAAGGGGAGGGGCGTTTGGCCTTTGTCGTCAGTTTGAAGGAACCCTATGCCGCACGTAAGGCGAGCGTGAAAGACCTCACGACGATCAGTTGTTCCGATTGTCACGGCAGCGACGCGGCCGATGGACCGAAGGGCCCGCACGGGTCGAATTTCAGCGGGTTGTTGCGGTACAACTACGAGATGGACGATGCCCGCAGCGAGAGTGAATATACCTACGCGCTCTGCTATGAGTGCCACAGCCGCACCAGTATCCTGGCCAACGAGAGTTTTGCCTACCATGCCCTGCATATTGAAGGGAATCGCAGCAGCGGCCAGCTGGGGACCTCCTGTTTTACCTGCCACGATGCCCATGGCAGTACGGTGAATCCATATCTCCTCCGTTTCAATGAGGAGTTTGTCCGTCCCAACAGCGAGGGGAAACTGGAGTACCTGTCCACCGGTGTGGCCGCCCGCCACGGATCCTGTTCACTGACGTGCCACGGCAGCGAGCACAAGATTCGTGCCTATTGATGCGGAAGGATCGGCCTATCAAGGAACCGGGCGCAACACGCTGCCCGGTTTTTTTTGTTGGGCCGATTCCTCCCGCCGATCAGCGACCTCTCGACCCGCCGTGAGGGCCGGTTTTTGGTTCAGCTTTGCTGCCGGGTATGATATAACTCCACGCCATGCCAGCCTTTCTCTGTAAAATTGGAACAGCCGACGGCCGCGTTCTCGAAAAGGAATTCGAGGCACCCAGCCGAGATCATCTTCGCGAAAACCTGCAGGAACAAGGTTTTCACGTATTCCGTATCCAGCAGCGGCGTTTTCGTTTCTTGTTCGGCCGGGGTCTCGGCGCCGGCCGGATGAGCGGTCGGGCCTTTCTTTCCTTTAATCAGGAGCTGGTTGTCCTCCTGCGCTCCGGTCTGCCGATTCTTCAGGTTCTCGATTCGATCAGCGAACGCATGGAGGCCGGTCGGGTCCGTGAGGTACTGCGGGAAATCCGTGAGGATATTCGTGGTGGCGCGGTCCTGTCCGAGGCTTTTGCCAAGTATCCGCAGCACTTTCCGCAGCTCTACATTGCCTCGATCCGGGCGGGAGAGCGCTCCGGAGAACTTCCCGTTACCATCAGTCGCTACGTGACCTATCTGAAGCGAGTCGAGGCAATCAGGGCCAAGGTCAGGAGCGCCTCGTTCTACCCGATGCTGCTTAGTATCGCCGTCGCCGTGGTTCTGCTCTTTCTGATGCTCTATGTCATTCCCAGCTTTACCCAGATATATGCCGATGCCAGTGTTAAACTGCCGTTATTGACCCGGGTCCTCATTGCTGTGGCCGACGGAATGTGGCGGGGGCTGCCGTTTTTTCTCCCCTTTGCCCTCCTTTCCGGCATGGTGACGACCTGGTATCTGCGCAGCGAGGCGGGGATGCGGGCGCTCGATCGAACCAAACTGCTAATCCCGTTTTTTAACAAATTGTTTATCGACTATGCCCTCCTCGGTTTCTGCCGCACCCTGGGGACAACCCTTGCCAGCGGTATTCCCGTCGTGCAGGCGATGCATATGTCACGCGGAACCCTGAATAACCGCATCCTTGAGGAAAAGCTGACCCACGCCATCCGGCGGATAGAAGAGGGGAGCACCATCTCCACGGCCCTGGCCGAGTGCGGCTTCTTTCCCAGCCTGGCCTTGCGGATGATTGGCGTCGGGGAAACTACCGGGGCTCTGGCGGAGATGCTCGGTGATGTCTCCGATTATTATGAGACCGAGGTGGAGATGCGACTTGACCGTTTGACGACACTGGTGGAACCGTTAATGATGATGACGATGGGATTACTCATCGGGGGCATCGTGGTGGCCATGTACATCCCCATATTCCAGTTGGCCGGTACCGTCCGCTAGAACAAGAGGAGTAAAGCCGCGTTAATGGAGACGACGACAAAGTTATCCGGTTTCATGGAACGCAAGAAGCTGGGCGAGATCCTTGTCGATATGGGGGCTCTCACTGCCGCCGAGGTCGAACGTGTCCTCGCACGCATGGATGTCGCCGCAGGTCGGTTTGGCGAAGTTGCCATCGGTGAGGGGTTTCTCAAGGAGGATCTCATCGCCCAGGCACTGGCCCATCAGTTTCATCTCGAATATCTCGATCTCGCCACTTTTGAGACCGACAATGAACTGCTCGGTTCGCTTCCGCCCGGCCTCCCCCAGCGTTTTCAATTTGTGCCGATTTCCCGTACGGCCGGAACCCTCCTGATCGCCATCGCCGACCCGACCGCCGTCGCCCGTCTCGACGAACTCGAGATGCAACTCGATACCCGTTTGAACCTTGCGGTGTCCCCACCGGGACGTATCGTCAGGCTGCTGGAGCGGAGTGAGGGTGGCTCCAAACAGGTCTTGCGCGAGGTTTCCGAAGATTTCAAGTTGCAGCTGGTCAAGGAGACCGACAAGGGGGATGAAGTCCTCTCCATCGAGAAGATGACGGCCGATACCAGCCCCATCATCCGCCTCATCGATTCGACCCTCTTCGATGCGTTGAACAAGAGGGCGAGTGATATCCATATCGAGTCGAACCTCGATGGCGTTATCATCAAATATCGCGTCGACGGTGTCCTTTTCCGGGCCACCGAGCCCCTCGACGGTCGCTTCCAGGGGCCCATCATTTCCCGTATCAAAGTCATGAGCGAACTCGACATCTCGGAGCGCAGAATTCCCCAGGACGGTCGTTTCAAGGTGCGCATGGGAGGGAAATCCATCGATTTTCGCGTCTCGATCATGCCGAGTATTTTTGGGGAAGACGCCGTCATTCGTATTCTCGACAAGGAGTCGATCGCCCAGGATCTGAAAGGGTTGACCCTTGATGTTCTCGGCATCTCCGAGCGGGAGAAGGTGCGTTTTCGCCGGATGATCCGCGAGCCGTATGGCATGGTGCTGGTGACGGGGCCGACGGGGAGCGGAAAGACCACGACCCTCTATGCCGCTCTCTCTGAAATCAACAATGAGGAAGAGAAGATCATCACCATCGAGGACCCGGTCGAGTATCAACTCAAGGGGGTGGTGCAGATACCCGTCAACGAAAAAAAGGGCCTGACCTTCGCGCGCGGCCTTCGCTCCGTCCTGCGGCATGACCCCGATAAAATCATGGTCGGCGAGATCCGCGACCCGGAAACGGCGCAGATCGCCGTACAGTCGGCCCTGACCGGGCATCTGGTTTTTACGACCGTCCATGCCAACAACGTCTTTGACGTTCTCGGACGCTTCATGCACATGGGAATCGATCCCTACAATTTTGTCTCCTGCCTGAACTGCGTTGTCGCCCAACGCCTGGTGCGTAAAATTTGTCTGCACTGTCGCCAACCGGTGCGATACGACGATGCTATTTTGCGGGACTCCGGTCTCGACCCGGAAAAATACCGCGGTGTGACCTTTTATGAGGGCGCTGGGTGCAAGGAGTGCCATGGCACCGGCTATCATGGGCGTAGCGCCATCGTCGAACTGCTTGATCTCAACGATGAAGTCCGCGAGCTGATCACCAGCAAAGCGTCGGTGACCCGATTGAAGAGTGCCGCCCGGCGGGCCGGGACGATTTTTCTGCGTGAATCGGCGGTGGAAAAAGTCCTTGAGGGTACGTCAACGCTGAAAGAAATCAATCGCGTCACTTTTGTCGAGCAGGATATTCCAGAGTGATATTAAGACACTATCTTGGACTTGATTTGCGTCCCCGCCAATTGGGGGCGGTGGCCTTGTGCCGAAAGGGGCGGGGCATGACACTGGTCGGGGGGCGGGTCGTCTCGCTGCCGGAGGAGGTCGTTTTGCCTTCTCTGCGGTCACCGAACATCCTCGATCGTCCGCGTCTCGTGGCGGCTTTGCGTGATGTGCTGCATCCCATCGCCGGGCGCGAGGAGCGGCTGTCCGTGGCTCTCCCCGATGGGGCGGGCCGGGTTCTGCTGCTCGATGTGGAGATGCCCTTCAAATCGAAAAGTGAAGGTTTGCAGGTTCTGCGCTGGCAATTACGCAATACCCTCCCCATCGATCCCGAGGAGCTCTGTCTCGATTATCAGATTATCGAGCACAAGGAAGACGGGGGTTTGCGGCTCGCCGTGGCAGTGATGACCCGTACGGTTCTCCATCAGTACGAGGAGGTTCTGGAGGAAGCCGGCTACCACGGTGTCGTCATCGATTTTCACTCTTTGCAACTTTACAACTACTATCGGGCACGACTCGATCTTGGCGCCGACACCGTTTTTGTCTCGGTTGAGGATGGGGCCCTCGGCATGCAGTGCTTCGAAGACCATCGTTTGATCTTCCATCGCAGTCGTGAAATCGGCCATGATCTCGATATGGTTTATCGGGAGCTGACCCGTTCTCTGGTCGCGGCGCGTGAACTCTGTCCCGGCTTGCGCCGCGCACAACTCTTTCTGCATACGGACTGGCCCGAACAGGAGGCCTTGCGCGAGGCACTGCGCCTCTTGCTCGAACGGGAGGCGACCCTGCTTGAGCCGAATCTGCAGCGGTTGACCGTTGGTGATATCGACATTCCGAACTGGCGTACGCGAGGCCTGGCCGCAGCTGTAGGTGCCGCGGAAAGGCTTATGTGAGGAGACCTGCGGCATGAAACTCGGCCTGAATCTGGCTTCGCGCGTTTATGTCAACCGCCGTACGCTGATGATCTTCTACGTGATCACAACCGTACTGCTGTTGCTGTTGCTCGGGCTGAACCTCTCCTCGTTGCTGCGCACCCGGGCGGACACGACAATAATCGGCGATCGCCTTGCTGAACTGAAGCGCGCCGGAGCGCGGACTCCCCTGGCCAATGCGGCTTATTCACCGCCGGCCCTCGCCCAGCTCGAAAAACGAACCATCTTTGCCAATAGCCTGCTCGCGCGGGACCATTTCCGCTGGACCGAACTCCTCGATGACCTGGAGGGGAGTACCCCGGCGGGGATCAGTATTCGCGGGGTGCAGCCCGACTTCAAAAGTGGCGCCGTGAAGATTTCCGGCGTCGCCCGCAGTGTCTCCGATTTGCGTCGTTTTCTCGACCGACTGGCGGCCAACCCGCATTTCACCGGAGTCCTGCTCTTTCAGCAGGCGAATGTGCGGAGCGCCAAATCAGGGGATGTGGACGGGGTAAATTTCAGTATCGGTTTTCATCGGGTGGTGCCGAAATGAGCCAGGACACCCTAGTGCTCGCCCTCTGGCGGCAAAATCGGACTTTTCCGGTAGCTATCGCCGCGCTTCTCCTCGTCAACCTTGGCCTTTTCCTCCTCCTGGTCCTTTTCCTGGCACCACGTTCTGAAGTGCTCGAACGTGAATACATCGAGCTGCAGGCGAGAACCCGGCAAGGCAAAGTGGTGGAGTCCGAGACGCCGCAGGAACGTTTCACCCGGATGGAAACCGATCTTGAAAGTTTTTTGGCGATTGTTCCGGAACGTAGCGAACTGTCGGGGCTGATTGCTGAACTTTATGAACAGGCAGGTGCTTCCGGTCTGGTGGTGCAGCAAGTCGGCTATACGCCCACCGAGATTCCCGAACATGGACTACTCTCTTATGCCCTCAACTTTTCACTGACCGGAACCTACGGCGAAATCAAGCATTTTATTTTCAGGCTGGAGCAGGCCGAGCGCCTGGTCATCATTGAGCAAATGTCTCTCAGTGCCGCGTCAAGTATCGACAAGCCGCGCCAGGTGACCCTGAATCTCAGGCTGACGACCTATTTTCGGAGTAATGTGCCCATATGAACCGCAAACGTGTGCTGCTTGCCGTTTTGCTGCTCTTGCTCCTGTTCAGCATTGGCTACAGCATCTATTCCTCGCCGCGCCAGGAACGAGTAGCGCCTCAACAACGATCCCCCGCCACCCGCCGGGAAGCGCTGGCAGCCCGGCCGGCGCAAGCCAGGGCAGAGGACGACAGGTTGCGCGTCGATTTGCTCAAACCCGCGTCGCGACGCTATAGTGGCGTGAGCCGTGATCTCTTTTACGGGGAAGAGCCGAGGATCGTAAAGCCAGTGGCGCCACCGCCGCCACCGCCGCCAGCGCTAGTGGCGCCACCACCGCCACCACCTCCGCCGCCACCGCCGATCATCTCGACGCAGACGCGCATGGAACTGGGTCGTTTTGTCTTTCTCGGGTATCTCGAAAAACTGGGGATCAAAACGATATTTCTCGGGGCCGGGAGTGACGTTTTCGTTGTAAAAAAAGGGGATCGTTTTGGCAGTAAGAGCGAGTTTTTGATCGTCGAACTGACCCCGGCCAAGATGACTGTGCGCGATCGCGACAACCCGATGCTGATCGACCTCCCCTTGGTGGAAAAGGAATCTTTGACGCCGCCTTCGGAGGACGTATTGCGCAGAACCCATCCAATAACCCTTGGCAGTGGCTTGCCACCTGACGATCCATCTGGTGACGACCAATCGGCGGCGGCTCAGGAGATCCCGCCAGAGGAGGACACCTCAGCGCCAGAGGAAGTCCCCGCGTCGCCAGAGGCAGTCCCCATGCAACCGGAAGGACAAACTGATGTTTCCGATGAAGAATAATCGCCCTGTTGTCATCTTGATGTGTGTTGCCGTCCTGAGCCTGTTCTTCTCCGGATGTGCCGGACAGAAAGCGTTCATGGAGGGCGAGAAGCTGACCCGTCAAGGAAAACTTGATGAGGCTGTGGTCAGTTTCGCCGAGGCGGTACAAAAAAATCCTGAAAAACAGGAGTATCGTCAGAAGTTGATACAAACGCGCAACTCGGCCGCGACTAAACATTTAGAATCGGGTCGCGAATTTCTCGCCGCCGGAAAACGGGTCGAGGCTCTGAGTGATTTGCGCATGGCCAGTGCATATGCTCCCAGCCTGGAAGTTGCCGCCCAGGAAGCGAAAATCATCGAGAACCAGTTGCGCGCCGATGAATTGGTAACTGAAGCCGAGAGTTTTTATCGCGCCCGCCGCATCGCTCAGGCCAAAAACACGATTGATGCAGTTTTCAATCTCGAGCCGGAAAATGCTGCCGCCAAGGCTCTTCTGGGCAAGATCAACGCTGGGGGGAAAACGGTCATGGATGGCGTCGAGCTCGACGTCAATTCGGCACAACCGATCAATCTCAAGTTCAAGGCGACGGGGATAAAGGATGTCTTCAACATCCTTTCCAAACTCTCGGGGATCAATTTCATCCTTGACGAGGAGATCAAAACCCAGACCAACGTCACCCTTCTCCTCGAGAACGCCACTTTCCCTCAGGCTCTTGAGCTGATCCTGCAACTTAACAAGCTCGGGAAAAAAGTTCTTAACTCACGCACGATCATCGTCTATCCCAGGACCAAGGAGAAGGACAAGCAGTTCGCCGATCAGCTGATCCAGACTTTTTACCTCTCCAACATCGATGCCAAAAAAGCCGTTAACCTCCTCCGAACGATGCTGCAGTTACGAAAAATTTATGTTCATGAGGAGTTGAATGCTCTCATTGTTCGCGACACTCCCGACGTGATCAAACTCTGTGCGCAAATTCTCGAGTCTGCTGATCGGGCAGATTCCGAGGTTTTGTTCGAGTTGGAATTGATTGATGTTGCCAAGTCGGATGATTTGGAGATTGGGACTCAACTTGCCGCAAAAAGATACGCTTTTGGCCTCGTTGATTCTGGTGCAACTGGTATTCTGAGCTCTTTTGTCGCTGATAGTGTCAAAGATCTCGAATTTATGTTCACTGTCCCGACCGCCACGTTCGATTTGAAGAAATCGTTAACCGATACAGATCTGCTCGCTAGTCCGAAAATCCGTGTCAAGAACAAGGAGAAAGCAAAGGTCGTCGTCGGTTCGAAAGAGCCGGTTGTCACAGTCACAACGACCGGAGGCGGTGGAGTCTCTGGCACGACGCAGGATAATATTCAGTATGTCGATGTCGGCATCAAACTGAACATCGAACCGACCATCCAATTGGACAATTCCGTCTTTGTCAAAGTGGGACTCGAAGTCAGTAGCGCCGACGATCTCGGCAAAACAGATTCTGGCTCGATTCTGTTGCGCATCAACACGACCAATGCGGAGACGGCGCTCACCCTGAAGGACGGTGAAAGAACAATCATCGGCGGTTTGATGCGCAACGACACGACCAACAACAAGGAAACCATCCCTTTCATCGGCGACATACCGCTGATCGGTCCTATGCTGTCCTATTACAAAAAAGGCAAGGGCAAGCGGGAGATTCTCCTCTCGATCACCCCCCACATAGTAAAAAATGTAGTCATTCCTTCTCAGGCGGAAACAACCATCTGGTCCGGTGGGGAAGAAGACCTCAAAGCCGGGCCAGCATTCGGGACATTTGCCGGCTCATTCGATCCGGAAACATCTCGACTCCCGGAGAAGGCTGTCCCCGCCAAACAGGTCGTCTCTCCTGTCAAGGCGGCTGCTGCAACGGGAATCCTGGAAAATGTTGGCGCCGAGCAGGCCGCTGTGTCCGTGAATGCAGACGAGATTCCCGTCAGCCCCGAGGGGCTTGCCGCCGCTGTCGTCCTGCCCCCGTCGGTGGTCCCTGCGGAGACCCCGGAGCCGGCGGCCGATGGCCTGCCGCCGACCGCGCCAGAGGCTGCTGCCCCGACACTGCCGGCGCCGGCACCGGCGGCGGCGCCTCTGGTGCAGTTGCAGCCGTTCCCGGTCCCACCCGTTGGCGACGGGAAGTTGGCTCTGGTGGGGGCAACGGAGGTCAAGGTCGGTGAAGAAGCCATCCTCGAGGTTACCATTGCCGATGGCAACAAGCTCTACAGTGCGCCCCTGTTTGTCTTTTTCGATCAGGCCGCCCTCGATTTCGTGCGGGCCGAAGAAGGGGACTTCCTCAGGCAGGGCGGCCAGCCGACGGTCTTCACCACCAGCGCTCTCGCCGGGCAGGGGCAGTTGATAGTTGGCTATAAACAGGGGGTCGGGGCGACTGGCGTCTCGGGCAGCGGGACCCTGTTCCGGCTGATCTTCAAGGGCAAGGCGCCGGGAGCGGCATCGGTCAGGCTCGACCGCATCAATTTCCGTGACCAGGCCGGACAACGACTCAAGGTCGAGGCGGCCGCAACCACGCTGGAGGTGCGCTGAATTGGCTCAGGGCCTGAGCGTCAGGGGCCTCTCCGCGCAGGGGCTGACGTTGATCGAACTGATCATCGCCATGGCGATCCTCGCGGTTCTCGCTTCGGCCGTATTGCCGCTGGCCGAGACGACGGTCAAGCGTACCAAGGAACTGGAGTTGCGGCGTTCCCTGCGGGAAATTCGGACTGCCCTCGACGCCTACAAGGCTGATTACGATCGGGCGGTGCTGGAGAAGAAAATCATTCCGACCCTCGGCGATTCGGGTTACCCCGAAGAGCTGGACGATCTGCTGGAGGCGCACGAATGGGGCGGGCTCTATACCTCCAAGCGGCGCTATCTCAGACGAATTCCCAAGGACCCGTTCGACACCGTTGATCAGGGATGGGGCTTGCGGGCCTACGAAGACGATGCCGACTCTTTCAGCTATGGTGGCGGCAATGTGTATGACGTCTATTCGCAAAGCGACGGGATCGGTCTCGACCGGACGCCTTATCGCTCGTGGTAGAACAATCCGCCGGTGTTTATTTTCACCGGCCTGACCCGATTTTTTTTTAGGACATGACCCCGTTGAAATTATCTGCAAATAACCATCGCGGTTTTACCCTCATCGAGCTGCTGATCGTCATGACGATTATTGGCATACTCGCCAGCATCGCCGTGCCGAGTTACAAACGGAGTACGATCAAGGCTCGCGAGTCGGTGCTGATGGAAGACCTCTACCTGATGCGTCGGGCCATCGATGCCTATTTCGCCGATCGCGCGAAATACCCCGAATCCCTGGAGGAGCTGGTCGAAGCCAAATACCTGCGCGGTATCCCGAACGATCCTTTCACCGGCAATCCCGATTGGGAGTGTCTTCCCCCCGAGGCGGCGGGCGAAGGCGATGTTGTGGCAGGGGGATGTTTCGACCCGCGTAGCGTCAGTGACCTTGTCGGTATGAACGATATCCCCTACCGCGAGTGGTAGCTGCCGATGATTCAGGTCTTTAACCTCAGTAAATCGTACGCGCGTGACAGCGCCGCCATTACCGATATCACCTTCAAGATCGCCAAAGGCGATTTTGTCTATCTGACCGGGCCATCCGGCGCCGGCAAATCGACTCTGCTCAAGCTTCTTTACTGCGCCGAACAGCCGTCGCGGGGGCAGATGCTCATCAATGGACTCAACCTTACCCGCATCTCCCCTGGCCGTATTGCCCGATTTCGCCGCGTCCTCGGTGTTGTTTTCCAGGATTTCAAATTGCTCAACAGTCGTTCGGTTTATGAGAACGTTGCCTTCCCTCTGGAAATCCAGGGGCGGCGCAGCGTCGAAATTCGGCAGAAGGTCTATCAAACCCTCAAGGTGGTGGGGCTGGAACATCGGCTCAATCGTCTTCCCCTCGAACTTTCCGGCGGTGAGCAGCAGCGTGTCGCCATTGCCCGAGCCCTGGTGGTCGACCCCCTGGTCCTCCTGGCGGACGAGCCGACGGGGAACCTGGACCCCGAGAAATCCGAACAGATCATCGAGCTCTTTCGCGGAGCCAATGCTCGCGGCTCGACGGTGTTGCTGGCGACGCACGACCGTGAAATCATCCGCCGCCATCCCCGCCGTGTCCTGACCCTGGAGGGGGGACGTCTGGTCGATGACCGCAGCCCTTGAGCCTTTTTTCCAGACCGTGCCGGCGCTGGCAGCACCGCGAAAGGAGCTCTCTTGATTCGGCGGATTATGCAAATGATACTGAGGGCGTGGCGCAGCATGCGGCAAAGCCCTTTCTTGTCGGTGGCGACCATCACCACCGTGGCGGTGGCCTTGACGCTCATGGCCATTTTTGGCGCCTTTGTCGGCAATCTGCAAGAGATGGCGCGGCGCTGGAGCCGTGACGTTCAGGTCGTAATCTACCTCGATCAGCCCCCCGGCCAAAAGACCCTGCGGACCTGGCTCGATCATATCGAGCGGCAACCCGAAGTTGAGCGGGTGACATTTGTCTCGCAACCGGAAGCCTTCAACCGGTTCCGCCAGCGACTTGGCGACGATGCCGACCTCCTGGCCGGGATGACGCCGGACATTCTCCCGGCATCCCTGGAAATACGGCTGCAGGAGGATTTTCGCAATCGCCAGGGGGTGGCCACCCTGGCCAACACCCTGCGCAGCAATCCCGCCTTTGCCGACATGCGCCATGGCCAGGACTGGCTCGAACGTTTTGAATCGGTGATCCGGCTGTTGCGCGCGAGTTCGGTCGTCCTCGGGGGAGTCCTCCTCTTCGCTTCTCTCTTTGTTGTGGCCAATACCATCCGGCTGACCCTGTATGCCCGTCGCGACGAAATCGAGGTTATGGCCCTGGTCGGGGCCACCCCTTTTTTCATCCGGGTCCCTTTCGTCCTTGAAGGGATCATGCAAGGGGTTATTGGCGGAGGGGTCGCCCTGACGAGCAGCTATCTTCTTTATCGGGCTGCCCTGTCTCAGGATATGGCAGTCTGGCTGCGAGCCACGGGGCTTGAGCAACTGCTCTTTCTCTCCCCTTCGGCGCAGGTGCTGATCGTTGTCGGAGGGGGCGCTCTCGGCCTGGCTGGCAGCCTGATCGCGGTTTTTCGTCTCGGGCGGGCCTAAGTGTTCCCGCGGCGGATGTTTCTCGCGTACGGCGTATTTCTTTTCACCCTGGCGGGGAATGGCTGGTGTATCGATCTGGAGAGCCGGCGCCGCGAATTACAGGAGATGGAAGAGAAGATGCAACAGCTCGCCCGTCACCTGGAGGCCAAAGCTGCCAGCGAGCGCTCCCTCAAGACCGACCTGGCCCTGGTCGAAACGACCCTGGCGCGAATCGCGGAGCGGGTGAATGGAACTGCACTCAGGCTCAATGCCCTGGCGAGGGAAAAGGACCGCGAGGCTGCACAGCTTGAGACGACCGCTGTTTTACTGGCAGAGTCCGAAAAGCTGGTCCGCCTGCGTCTGGCCGCACTCTACAAACGCAGTGACGGCGGCGGCGCCCGCCTCCTCTTCTCCGGCACAAGAGCAGCTCAGGTGGCCGAAGATCTCGATTATTTCGGCCGGATCATCCGTCGCGACCGGCTTCTTCTTGTCAGTTATCGGGAACAATTGGCGGCGCGGCAACGGACCCTTGTCGAGCTTGAGAGCCTCGATCGCGAAGAGCGGGAACTCCTGGCCGGGCAGCAGCAGGAGGCGGCATTGCTGCGTCGCGCCAGGGCGGCCAAGGACCGCCTGCTGGTTGTGGTCCGCAGTGACAAGCGACTCCTGGCGGAGAACCTGCGCCTGGTCCGCGAAGAGGCCCAGCAGCTGGCTGAACTGATCAATAAACTTGAATCGGAAAAGGCGCGGGAGTATATTCAAACCCCCACATTTTTTGCAGCCCAGAAGGGTTTATTGCCCTGGCCGGCCAAGGGTATGGTCCGAATCGGCTTCGGTGCCGGGCGCCATCCCGATCTCGGCACCACCTTCCAGAGTCAGGGGATCGAACTGAAGGTTCCCAGGACGCAGCCCGTCGTCGCTGTCTGGCCCGGTCGCGTCGTTTTTTCCAGCCCCTTTCGCGGTTATGGCCATCTGGTTATCATCGACCATGGCGAGGGTTATTTTTCCCTCTATGCGCATCTTTCCGGCGTAACGTGTCAGGTCGGCGACGGTGTGCGCAAGGGGGATGTCCTCGCCGCCCCCGGGGGCGACGCCGGTGATCGCGTCTACTTCGAAGTTCGCAAGGGCAGCAATCCACTCAACCCGATCGACTGGCTGGCGCCGCGTTGATCCCGGTCGGTCAAGGGAGTTAGTCATTTATGCAAAGAAATCGCAGGCGTGTCTCCTTGGCTCTGCTTCTGACCCTCTGTCTGGTGACCGGCTGGGTACTGTCAGGGATTGGGGTGCGGGATCTTCATGCGGAGACCGACGCAACCTATCAGGAACTTGAGCTCTTCACCGATGTCCTCGCCATTGTCAGGCGCAGTTATGTCGAGGAGGTGCCGATGAAGGAATTGATGTACGGCGCCATCGACGGCATGCTTGCCACCCTTGATCCGCATACCTCCTTCATGCCGCCGGAACTTTACAAGGAGATGAAGATCGAGACCAAAGGTGAGTTCGCCGGCTTGGGTATCGAGGTTACCACCCGGGACGCCATCATCACCGTCGTCACGCCGATCGAGGATACGCCGGCTTTCAGGGTCGGGATGCAGGCCGGGGACAAAATTCTCAGGATAGACGATCGGTTTACCCGTGACCTCGATATTGCCGAGGCGGTCAAATTGATGCGGGGAGAGAAGGGGAGTACGGTGACCTTGACGGTCATGCGCGAAGGGTTCGAGAAACCGCGAGAATTTGTTCTGGTCCGCGAGGTTATCAAGGTCAAGAGTGTCAAGGCGAAAACCCTGGAGGACGGATTTGGCTATGTCCGCGTCACCCAGTTTCAGGAGCGGACGGCCGAGGACCTTGATGTCGCTCTGGGCAAAATCGCCAAGGAGAACGGCACCGTCGTCAAGGGGTTGGTCCTCGATCTGCGTAACAACCCGGGCGGACTCCTCGACCAGGCCGTCCGGGTTTCGGATCTCTTCCTGTCCAGCGGGCTGATTGTCTACACCGAGGGGCGCGAGGAGGGGAGCCAGATGAAGTTTTCCGCTCACCAGAAGGGGACGGAGCCGTCCTATCCAATGGTGGTCCTCATCAACGGTGGCAGTGCCAGTGCGGCCGAAATCGTTGCCGGGGCGTTGCAGGATCAGGGGCGGGCGGTTGTTCTCGGCACCCAGAGTTTCGGCAAGGGTTCGGTCCAGACGATCATTCCGTTAAGTGACGACTCCGGTTTGCGCTTGACCACGGCACGCTATTTCACCCCCAAGGGGACATCCATTCAAGCCCGGGGCATCGTTCCAGACATTGTGGTCAATCCGGTGGAATTCAAGGAGCTGGAAGAACCCGGCCATTACCGGGAAAAGGATTTGCGTCACCATTTCGAGGGAGAGGGCCAGCCGGCCGAACGCGGACGGCTGGCGGAGCCATCCTTGCCTCCGCGCAAATTCAACCTGGAGCAGGCCGACAAGAGTGATTATCAGTTGCTGCGCGCCCTCGATTTGCTGAAAGGTCTGGAGCTCCTGAAGAAACTTCCCCCTCTGCCCGCGGCGGCCTAAAGTCGCGACGGTTTGAGCAAGTGTGCGGGGGAATGGTAACGTTCCCCCGTTTTTTTGGCTGAAGATGGCAAAGAAATCAAAAAAAACGACGAAACGTTCCGGCAAAGCCTCCGGCCTCGGGGGCTGGCGCCTCTTCCACACCGTGCTGGTTGTCCTCGGCGTCCTCATCCTCATTGTTGCCGCGATCGGCCTGTACGAACCGCTGCAAAAATGGCTCGCGCCGGCGCCGCCACCGCTGCAGGTGGCGCCGATTCCCCGAGCGGAGGCGCGTCCTCCCGCGGCAAAGGTGCTGCGTGCCGAGATCGAACATGAACTGGAGCGGTGGGGAGTGCCTCGCGCGGGGCTACGTTCGCTGCCGGAAGGGACGCCCGGCTATCAGGTTGCGGCAGATTATCCCGGGCAGGCCCGATGCAGTGACCTCGCAGTGAGGCTTTCGGCGCTGTCGCCGGTAGTGCGCGTCGAAAGGGATGTCGAGAACGGACGTGTGATGGTCTACTGGCGTGAGCGGACGCTGTTTCAACTGCACTTCTTGCCGCCGAAGCCGTCACGGCCGGGCAAGGTGCGGGTGGCCATTATCGTCGATGATCTCGGTCGCGATCTGGCGGTGGCCGAACGCCTCCTCGCCATCAAGGCGGCGCTGACCTTTTCCATCCTCCCGGGCGAAGCTCATGCCCATGAAGTGGCAGTACGCGCTCATCGCCGGGGGCGCGAGGTGTTGATCCACCTGCCGATGGAGCCCGAGGGCTTTCCCGAGGTAAACCCCGGGGCGGATGCGCTTTTGGTGGCGCAAAACCTTCAGGACGTACGCATCCGCTATAACAGCTACCGGCAGCGGGTGCCCTACGCCGTCGGCGGGAACAACCATATGGGTTCACGTTATACGGCGGATCGCGCGGCGATGCAGCGGATTCTCGAGCTGCTGCACGAAGACGGGCTGTTTTTTATCGACAGCCGCACCACTCCGAACTCAGTGGCGATGGACGAGGCCCGGGCCCTCGGTTTGGCGGTCGCCGGTCGCGATCTCTTTCTCGATAACGAGGCCGATGTCGCCAAGATCACGGCGCAGATCAATAAGCTGGCAAAGCTGGCCCAGCGCCGGGGACAGGCGATCGGCATCTGTCATCCGCACCCTGAAACGGTGACGGCGCTGGCCCGGGTCGTGCCGCAACTGCGACGTCACGGGATCGAGATCGTGGCGGTATCGGCGCTTCTTGAGGGGAGTGGGGGGCGGTAGTCAGCGCGGACGCAACTGCTGGGTGATCCGTTCCGTCGCCTGACGCAGGCGTAGATGGTTTTCTTCGAGGAGGATGGCATCGGCGAAATCGCTGTCGACACGGCGCAGAATCAGAAACTTCTCCCCCAGACGGCGGCCGTCATCCTGAATCAGTTCCAGTAACCGTCCCAGTTGCCCCGGGCTGGCGGGAGGATCGATGACCTTGCGCGAAAGCATCAGACCCTCATCGTCAAAACGGTAGAAGGCGAGTTGCTGACGAAAATGTCCCCGGGTTTCAGGGGGCTGACAGAGGGCGAAGTAGGAGCGCTGGGTCGATTCGCGAAAGAGTTCGCGCAAGGGGTCGTCCGCGGGAAGCTCGCGCGACGAACGAAAAAAATGCTGAAAAATTGATGCGCTGAAGCAGCCTTCATCCAGCATCCCGGCCGCCGTGCCGTCATTCACTTCCCAGTAGTAGCCGACTTCGGCAATTTCTCCGGAGTCGATTACGGTCCGTCCGCAGAGGGCGCAATCCGTTCGCAGTTGGGCCTTGCGCAGGGCCAGAGCGCCGGCACGCGAGACTTCCTGGCGGCCGGTCTCAAGTCTGACAGTGTCCAGCCGGAAATTACGCTCCATACGGAAGTCGTCCAGGACTTGCTGCGCCAGCTGGGTAAATTGGGCGTGGACTTCGGTCCCGCGGCCATGGGTCAGAATCGGATAGATCTTCCCCTCGGGGTTGGTGTTGAGGGAGTCGACTTTGGGGCTTTTGGAGATGTGTCCATTGAAACAACGATAGCCGCGGTTGATGGCGTAAGCCTTGAGCAATTGACTCGAATCCTTGAACGGGCCCTCGAAACGCACCCGTGAATCAATCAGGCAGGGGAGCAATTGCAACGCTTTTCGCGAGAGACCATGCTGGTCGAAGAAAGCGTAGAGGTTGCGGCAGTTCTCCAGGGACGGCATATCCTTGACCGGCACGATGACGCGATCGGCGGCGTAAAGCGCATTGCCGGTGAGAGGGTCGAGATCGGGGCGGGTGTCGATGATGATGACCCCGGGGAGATCGTTGGCCGCCAGCAGGCGTGTCAGAATGTCCGGGGATTGCAGACTGTGTCGCAAGGGGGCGAGGTCGCGATGCGAAGAGATGAATTGAACCCCGAACTGACCGAGTTCGATGAGTTCGCGCAGGGGGCGACCGGCAAAGAACTCGGCGATATTCCCCGCCGGTTGGCTCTTGCCGATACGAAACATTTTGTCGACGGAAAAGTGATTGTCAAAGCTGAAGAGAGTGACGGGGAGATCTTCCTGCAGCGCCTTCAGGTAGATGGCGAGATTGGTGGCGACGGTGGTTTTTCCGACGCCCCCCTTTTCACTGGAAATGGTGATAATGTAAGGTGTTGCCATGATCCCTCCCGCTCCTTGAGCAAGCGATATATAGGGGATCATTCTCAAAAAGTCAATATTTATCCCCAACATGTTGTAGGTGATCGATGAGTGAAACATCTGACTATTTATCCGTCTCCCGACTTAACGCGCTGCTGCGGGAAATGGTGGAAGATAATTTCGTCGACGTCTGGGTTGAGGGGGAAATTTCGAATTTCGCTCTTCCCGCGTCCGGCCATTTTTATTTCTCCCTCAAGGATGATACCGCTCAGATCAAGGGGGTGATGTTCCGGCCGCAGAACCGCATCCTTCCCTTTCGGCCGGAGAATGGACTGCAGGTCGTCTGTCGTGGTCGCGTCACCCTCTATGCCCAACGCGGTGAATTGCAGCTGGTTGTCGAAGCGATGGAGCCCAAGGGGGTCGGTGGTCTGCAACTGGCCTTTGAACAGCTCAAAGCCCGTCTGGCGGCGGAGGGACTCTTCGCGCCTGAGCGCAAGCGGCCGCTGCCTGCCTTCCCCCGTACGGTGGGGGTTGTCACTTCGGCCAGCGGTGCCGCCATTCATGACATCCTGACCGTGCTACGCCAGCGCGCTCCCGGCCTGCGGGTGCTGTTGGCCCCGGTACGGGTGCAGGGAGACGGCGCCGCCGCCGAGATCGCTGTGGCCATCACCAACTTGAACCGATCGGGATTGGTTGATGTCATGATCGTGGGTCGGGGCGGGGGGAGCCTCGAAGATCTCTGGGCTTTCAATGAAGAGAGCGTGGCTCGTGCCATTCACGCTTCAGCGATACCGGTTGTGGCTGCCGTCGGACACGAAATCGATGTTACCATTGCCGATTTTGTCGCCGACCTGCGCGCTCCGACCCCAACGGCCGCGGCCGAACTTCTGGTGCGTCGCCGGCTCGAACAGGAGACCCATTTTGACAACCTTCTGCTACGTCTGGCCTCAGTCATGCGCGGACGCCTGCTCCTGCTGGAACAGCAAATAGTCGGCCTGACCCGCCGTCTGCGCTCGCCGCAGGAAGAGTTGGCGTGGCGCCGCCAGCGCTTGGGCGATCTCGATACCCGCTTGCAGCAGGGGATGTGGCGTCGGCTGGAGCGGGCGCGGGCGACCCTCGATGGTTATGGCGGTCGGCTCGATGCCCTCTCGCCCCTGCGTACCTTGTCCCGGGGGTATGCCGTGGTATTTGCCGAACCGTCTCATAAGGTGGTGCCGGAGGCCGCCGGACTCGCGGCCGGTGACCGCATCCGCATTCGTTTTCAGGATGGCAGCGTGCAGGCTCTGGTGGCGTCGGGCAGAGAATGAAAATACTTGTCCTCATCCTCCTCATGCTGTTTTCGCCGATTCTTGCCCTCGCCGGGGGGTGGAGCTTTACGCCGCAACGTCTGGCGCCGGGTGGGGTCGGGGTCATTCGTTGGCAAGGGAGTCTTCCGGCGCTGGCCGTGGCCGCGTTCGGCGGGGAGGTGATCCCCCTGAACAGAGCCGGGAATGGAGCCTGGGGCCTGGTTGGTATCGACGTTGAGGCGAGCTCGGGAGGTCATACACTTAAGGTGGCCATGGCCGATGCGCGGGGCAGGTCAGACTTTGCTACGCTGGCGTTTGCGGTCGAGTCTCCGGCCGTTGAGGCGCCACCGGAAGCCCTCAAATTGCCCCCTGGGCAGGTCACGCCCCGGCAGCCCGCGGTTCTTCGGCGCATTCGCGAAGAGCGCGAGCTGCTGGTGAAGCTCTTTGCGGATCGCCAGACACCGATCATGTGGCATCGCTTCAGCCTCCCCGTCGACGGCAGTATCAGTACACCTTTTGGTCGTCGGCGACTTCTCAACGGCAAGACACCAACCCTCCATGCCGGTATCGATTTTCGTGGGGACGCCGGCACACCTGTGCGCGCGGCGGGTCGGGGGCGTGTGGTCCTTGCGGAGGATCTCTTTTACACCGGGGCGACAGTGATTCTCGATCACGGCGACGGGCTCTTCAGCCTCTATGGTCATCTGCGTGAGTTTGTCTGCCGTCCCGGGGATATCCTCGAACATAAGGCCGTTCTCGGGACGATTGGCAGCACCGGGCGTTCGACCGGACCACATCTGCACTGGAGCATGAACCTGCGCGGTGCCCGGATTGACCCATTGGCAATTGTGGCCTTGTTCAAGGAGTGAAAAGCGTTGACTCGCCATCAGCGGGTTGCAATAATTCCCCGACTTAAGAAAAAGGACTAAAAGATGCCGGTGAAGACCTCTTTTGAAGAAACTCTGCGGCAACTCGAGACTGCGGTCGAGCGTCTGGAGAGCGGTGAACTCAAACTCGATGAGGCTCTCAACTGTTTCGAACAGGGAGTTAAAAGCGCCAACCTCTGCCGCAAACAGTTGGAGAGTGTCGCCGCGCGTGTCGAGGTGTTGCTGGCGGCCAAGGACGGGACGCTGCGGACGGAGCCTTTTCCCGAGTCGTAGGGACATCTCGCCACGGAGACACTATGGAATTGTCGAACTATCTGGTCGAGCGGACCGCCCTGGTGGAGGCCGCCCTCGACCGCTTCCTGCCGCGGGAAGAGATCCTGCCGGCCAGGTTGCATCAGGCCATGCGCTATTCGGTCTTTGCCGGGGGGAAGCGGATTCGCCCGATTCTCATGATTGCTGCCTGTGAGGCGGTTGGGGGTGAGGCTGCGCAGGTTATTCCCGCGGCCTGCGCCATGGAGATGATTCATACCTATTCCCTGATCCATGATGACTTGCCGGCCATGGATGATGACGATTATCGGCGCGGTCGTTTGACCAACCATAAGGTCTATGGCGAGGCGACGGCGATTCTGGCGGGGGATGCCCTGCTGACCCAGGCCTTCGGCCTCCTTGCCGATGCAACTGCGCTGGAGCAAGTCCCGGCGCATGTCCGGTTGCAGGTCATCGGCACCATCGCCGTCGCCGCCGGCTCCTTCGGCATGGTCGGCGGTCAGGTTGTCGATATGGAAAGTGAGGGGCACGACTTTGACTTGCCAACCCTTGAATATATCCATACGCACAAGACCGGAGCCCTGATTCTCGCCTCGATCACCACGGGGGCGCTTATCGGTGGTGCCAGCGCGGAGGCAGCGCGGGCGCTCGAGCGCTACGGCGCCGCCGTCGGACTCGCCTTCCAGATTGCCGATGACATTCTCGACATTGTTGGAGATCAGGCGACAATCGGCAAGGACGTCGGCAGCGACGAAGAGCGGGGGAAGGCGACCTACCCGGCGCTCCTCGGTCTGAGTGAGGCCCGGGGACGGGCCCGCGAACTCAGGGATACGGCACTCTCAGCCCTTGCGCCCCTCGGTGACAGGGGGGAGAGGCTCAAGCAGATTGCTCATTTCATCATCGATCGTACTTTCTAGCAGGACGGAGTCCTCACAATACCATGAGTAAAATTCTCCCCACTATCGAGTCCCCGGCTGACCTCAAGGGCCTCTCCGTCAGCGAGCTCGAACACCTGGCGCTGGAGCTGCGCGAGGAGATCATTGCCACCGTTGCCACGAATGGCGGACACCTGGCCAGTTCCCTCGGCGTGGTGGAGTTGACTATCGCCCTGCACAAGGTTTTTGCAACACCGCAGGATCGTATCGTTTGGGATGTCGGTCATCAGGCCTATGCCCACAAGCTGCTGACCGGTCGGCGCCAGCAGTTCGCATCCCTGCGGCAACTCGATGGTCTCAGTGGCTTTCCCAAGCGGGATGAAAGCCCTTACGACTGTTTTGATGTGGGGCACTCGAGTACCTCCATCTCGGCCGCACTCGGCATGGCTGCGGCCCGGGATGCCCAAGGGGGAAACGAAAAAGTTATCGCCGTAATTGGCGATGGCTCCCTGACCGCGGGACTGGCATTTGAGGGTCTCAATCAGGCCGGCCACCTGAAGAAGGATCTGATCGTTATCCTCAACGATAACGAAATGTCCATCTCGTCCAACGTCGGAGCCCTGGCGTCGTTTCTCAGCCGCAAAATGACTTCGGGTTTTTTTGTGCGCTTCCGCAAAGAGACGGAAGGACTCCTTGGGCAAGTCCCCCGTTACGGCCGCGAACTTCTTTCACTGGCGCGTCGTGCCGAAGATTCCATCAAGGGTTTTTTTACCCCGGGGATGCTCTTTGAGGCTTTTGGTTTTGACTATGTCGGGCCGATCGACGGGCATTCCCTGGAGAATCTCATCGAAACGTTGGAGAACGTGTCGCAGCTCAAGGGGCCGATCCTGGTTCATATCGTGACCAGAAAGGGGCAGGGGTTCCCCCCCGCCGAGGAGAATCCGGCGCTTTTTCACGGGATCGGACCATTTGATCGGAAAACGGGGCTCCCACACCGGACACCGAGTGGTGGCGAGAGTTTTACCGCGGTCTTCGGCCGGACCCTGATGGAAATTGCGGAAAAGGACCAGCGGGTTGTTGCCATTACCGCAGCGATGCAGGAGGGTACGGGACTCAAGGGCTTTGCCGAGAGGTTTCCGGAGCGTTTTTTTGACGTCGGCATCGCGGAACAGCATGCTGTGACTTTTGCCGCCGGTCTCGCCTGCCAAGGGCTGAAGCCGACCGTTGCCCTCTATTCCACCTTTCTGCAACGCGCTTACGACAACATCCTGCATGATGTCTGCCTGCAAAATCTGCCGGTTACCTTTGCCCTCGATCGCGGCGGTCTGGTCGGCGCCGATGGCCCGACCCACCACGGGGTCTTCGATCTCAGTTATATGCGGCACCTGCCCAACATGGTAATCATGGCACCACGCAACCTTGACGAACTGCAACTGGCCATGGTCACGGCCCAGGGCCATCCCGGGCCTTTTGCCTACCGTTATCCCCGGGGGGAAGGGCAGGGGGCAGTGACCGGGGTGCCGCTTGCCGGGTTGGAGATCGGGCGGGGAGAGTTTTTGGTGGGTGGGGACGACGGGACGATCCTGGCGGTCGGGACTGCTGTTGAGGAAGCTCTGGCGGCGGCCCGCTTGTTGAGTAACGAGGGAATTCATTTTGCCGTGGTCGATGCCCGTTTCGTCAAACCCCTCGATCGCGGTCTGATCGTCGCCGAGGCGGAACGGACTGGATTGCTGGTCACGGTTGAGGAAAACGTACTTGCGGGGGGATTTGGTTCGGCGGTTCTGGAATTAATGGCTGAGGCAGGGATCAGTGTGCCGGTATGGAATATCGCTTTGCCGGACCGTTTTATAGAGCAGGGGAGTCAGCAGGAATTGCGGGCCAGGTTTGCCATCGATGCTGCGGGAATTGTCCAGCGCATTTGCGACCATTTGCGATGCCTCGGCCCCCGGAAGGTGCAACCGAAGTCCGGGATGGCGTAGTCGGGGCAAACACTGTGCGGCTGCGGCATGCCGGCCGGGTTGCACAGGCTGGAAGGCAGTCTCGTAACTCCCCAGGTAGCCCCGACCTGGTGCGTAGTCAGAATTTCCGCCCAGGGTTGGTCGGGGGGAGTGTTTTACCCCGACGCAATTGATGAATGATTCCGGTTTTTTCAAGGGCCAATGCGGCGTGCTGGGAGAGCTGGATAAGGAAGTGCAGGTCATGTTCGCCGAAGCAGCAAGCGTCAGGATGTCCCGACAGAATTACCACGCCGATGCTGCGCTCCTTGAGCCGCAATGGCGCGGCCAGAAGCCCCGGCGCGGCCAGGAGGTTTTCCCGCTCGGCCACTGTAGCCAGAGCGGCAATCTTGGGTGGCAGTTCTCCGGCAACGAGAAGGGGTTTGCCGCGTCGCGCGATTTCCGTCGTCAGCCCCGCCGGAATGCGTGAGGCATAAAGGCGACACAGCTCGGTCGGAATCCCCTCTCCGGCCTTGAGCCCGAGTTCACCGCTGGTCTTGTCAAAAAGTGCCAGAAAGCCGCGTTTGGCCTGGATTTCCTTCATGGCCGAATCGAGCAGCTCCATCAGTAGTTCTTCGATACCCATGGCTGCGGCCAGACGCTCGGTTGAAAGATTCAGGGCCTTCATCATTTTCAGCGAGCGACGCAGGAAACGGTTGTGGTTCTCCGATTCCTTGAGCAGCCTGGCATTCTGGGTACGCAACTGCATATGGCCGAAGGCCCGATCGACGGCGTTATAGAGGATCTCGCCCGTGTCGATCGGACGCACGATGAAGTCATAGGCTCCAAGACGCAATGCCTGCAGGAGATTGTAGGAAGAAGCGTTGTGGGTAATGAGAATGACTTCGATGTCGGGGTAGCTGTCTTTGACGGTTTTGAGGAGGAAGAGTCCGCTTTTTGTCGGCAATTCGGTTTCAGTCAGGACGAGAAAGACATGTTCGGTTCGCAGGACATCAAGGGCCTCTTCGCAGGTAGCCGCTTCCAGAACTTCATACTGTTTTTCCTGCAACAGGCGCAACAGCACTTCTCTGCGGGGCGGAGCATCGTCGACAATCAGAATTCTTTTCAGTTCCATGTAGGTCGCGTCCATGGCGCAAGGCTGAATTATAAATATCGCATTGTTTCTAACGTATAGCACTGATTTGGTTGTCGGTAAATAAAAAGCTTGGCACGACTTTGCCAACAATTCCGCCGACGTCGTTAACGAGAGTTGCATAGATCGAAGCCGCTTAGTGTATTTTTGTTCCTGATCTTGCCCTGCTGACGAGATTGATGAAGAGGAGGAACTGGTGAAACTCACGGATCGTTTCTTTCGCCCAATGAGTTTCTGCATCGTACTGTGTCTGGGGGTTCTCAGTTATTATTTTGAGCCTTCAGTGATCTCGCGATTAGCTTTACCGTTGGAGGATTTCAAATTTGCAGTCAGGGAGCGTCTCGACATGGCCCCTGACAGCCGCGACGACATCGTTATTGTCGCGGTTGACGAAAAGAGCGTCAATCGCATAGGCCGCTGGCCCTGGGATCACCAGGTCATGGGCGAGCTCTTGAGCCATCTCGGATTGGCCCGTTTGGTCGGGCTTGACATGGTTTTTGCGGATCCGACCAACCCCGAGGAGGATCGTGCACTTGCTGCAGCGATGGCCGATTCCGAAAACGTCATCGCCGGCTTCTTCTTCCGCTCACAGGCCACCAACTGGACCAGTCTCGCCGATCTTGATCAGTTGGCCGAATGGGCCTTTCGCGACGTCCAGACCCGGGATCAGGTGGTCGGGGTCAAGGACTATCCCTTTGTCGAAACGAATCTTCCGGACATCGGTGCCAGCGCCCTGGCTGGTGGATTTTTCAACGGGGAACCAGATCTCGATGGCCTCTATCGGAAATATCCTCTGGCGGCACTGCACAAGGGCTATCTGGTCCCGTCCCTGGCCGTTCAGATGTTGCGTTTTCAGCGAAATCAGGAGGCCAAAGTCGTTCTGGACCGCCATGGGGTTGCCGAATTTGTCCTCGGCACCACCAGGGTCAATCAGACAAGCTTGCGCCTAAATTTTGGGCGGCCGGCCCAAGCGCAATTTCTTTCAGCCTCCGATGTTATCGATGGAACCCTCCCGGAAGACTTTTTCAAAGGGAAGATAGTCCTCGTCGGTATTACTGAAGTCGGTATTTTTGATCTGCGTCCGACTCCCGTCGATCCCGTCATTCCCGGAGTCTGGATTCACTACACCGCTCTTGCCAATTTGCTCGACGATCGCGTTCTCAGCAGCGTCTCCGCCATCGATCTGATCATCCTCGTTGGCGCTCTTCAGCTGGCCTGGCTGATTTGTCGCCTGCGCCGCATCGGTTTGCGGGTCGCGCTCTATATGCTGGTCACCTTTGCGGTGCTGGTTGTTGCCAACAGCCTCCTTCTTTTCTGCGACATCTGGACCCGGGAATTCTTCGTTCTCATCCCTTATTTTCTCTTTACCGTGGCACTTGAGGCCCATGGCTTTTTCCGCAGCGAATTGCGCGCCGGCGAACTGAAGCGCGCATTTATTTCCTATGTTTCACCCGAGGTCGTGAGGGAGATTCTAGAACATCCGGAGAAACTCGATCTGGGTGGGGTTGAACGCGAAGTGTCGATTTTATTTTCCGACATCCGCGGATTTACCTCCCTTTCTGAAAAAGTCAGTGCTCCGCAACTGGTGCAAATGCTCAATGCTATTCATGACCCGATGACCCAGATCGTGCTTGAACAGCGGGGCATGCTCGACAAATACATCGGCGATGCCATGATGGCCCTCTTCAACACTCCGGTCCCTGTGCAGGACCATCCGGACCGGGCGGTGGAAGCGGCTTTGGGTATGGTTGCCGCGCTCAAGGAGATCAATGCCGGATTTGTCGCTCAGGGTTTGCCGCAGATTGACGTTGGGGTGGGTGTCAATACCGGTCTCTGCGTCGTTGGTAATATGGGTTCAAGGGTCCGCTTCGAATATACGGCAATTGGTGATGCAGTGAATCTTGCTTCTCGATTGGAGGGGCTGTGCAAGGTCTATAAAACGAGGATTGTCATCAGCGAATTCACTCGCGAGAGGTTGCAGCACGACTTTGTCATTCGCCTGCTCGACCGGGTGCGGGTCAAAGGAAAACATGTCCCTGTCGGTGTTTTCGAAGTGATGGCCGATAACGAGCACAACCGCACGCTGAAAACAGCCTTCGGGGAGGCATTGGCCGCCTATTTTTCCGGCAACTTCAACGACGCAAAGGGGAGGTTTTCAATTCTGGCCGAGGAGTATGATGACCAGACGTCCCAGATCTTTGCCGCACGCTGTGTGGTTTTTCTCGCAGAACCTCCGCCCTCCGATTGGGATGGCGTTTACGATTTGACAACAAAATAGCCGCATTGCATCGACCTGCAATACGGCTACTTCCTGCATTTTGTTATGTGACTTGGCGCGAAGGTCGGTGTTCAAAAGTCTTCGAATTGTGCCAACTCCTTGTCCGCCCAATCGGGTAAACCCGATACCCAGGCATCGCTCCCATCGATGGTGATGCCCGACCCGGCTTCGAGGTCGATGCGTTCCACCGCCTCAAAATCCCCGGCGGCCAGGAGTCGTTTTGATTCCTCGAATTGCGCCTTCATCTGCGACGTGGCGGCGTCGAATTGTTTTTTGAGATCTTCCTGCATCGTTTTAGCCCCCGCTTCAAGGTTTTCTGCCGCGCGATGCTTGCGGAAAGTCCCTTGTTTCGGTGCCACCTCAACCTTCCCCTCCTTGACGCAAACCTCCAGTTTCCCCTCAGTTTCGCGGACGGCGAAGCGGGTCCCCCGCACCCCCATGGTCACGGTTGCCGAGGTTACCTCAAACCCTTTGACTCCACCACGTTTGCGGATGTCGAAGAGCACTGTGCCTGATCCGAGGGAAGCTTCCTGGAGAGCTTTGATGTTGAGCGTCGAGTTTTCCTTGATGATGACTCTGTTGCCATCGACAAAACGGATAAACGCCGTTGCGTCGCGCTTGGTGGCGATGGCGTCGCCTACGGCGATTTCTGCCCCGGCGTGTTCCAGGGTGTCGCCCCTGACCCCGCCATTGCGATACAGAAGTACTTTCCCTTCGAATTTACTGATCACCCCGGCTTTGTCCGCAGCCATGGCAGGAAAGGAAAAGAGTACCATTGCCAAGCCTAGAAAGCGCTTCATGAAGGACCTCTTTGGTAGAATAGGGAGAGTATCGGCCGGCCATAAAAAGGGCGGGGCAGATCAATGATCTGCCCCGCCCACAATTACGCGACTATTTGTCTTTTTCCGCGACGCCTTGGTCTTCCATCTGTTTCCAGAACTCGGCAGCCTTTTCAGCCTGTTTCTTCGCGAAATCGTCATTGGCTTCCTTGGCTTTGCGCTCGGCATTCTTGGCCTGCCCTTGGGCGGTCTCCTTGACCGTCTCGTCAATCGCCTCAAGCGGCACGAAGGACAGGGCAAAAGCGACATGCCCTACGCCGGTCGGGGTCTGCCATTTTTCCTGATACCAGTTCTTGACCTTGACTTTGTTGGCCATATTGACAGCCATTTGCTTTTCAAACTCGCGAGCAGCGGCGGTCGGATCGACAACATCGCTTTCCAGACCATAACTGACGCGGGCTTTTTCAAATTTATCCTTGACCAGTGTGCCCATGTACTGCACCACGCTTTTGGTCGCGTTTCTTTTGGCGTCATCGCGTGCCAACTGCTCGGTCGCGAACTTTCCCGAGAGACCGACGAACCACATCTGGCCATCCTTGGTGTCCGGCTCTTCCATCGTCCATGCCGGCCGCTCGGCCGCGGAGCTCCAGATCAGTTTTTCCAGGGGATCGGGCGGCGGGGCGATGGTCGGCGCTGTCTCACCGCAGGCGGAAAGCAGGGCGAGCAGGGCAACAGCGAACAGAATTCTTACAGCATGCATGTGTTCCTCCTTTGTTGAATCTGAGTGACATAGTCGGACAGGGCAATCCCTGCCGGAAAGGTTCTTTTCAGATGTTTCTGGCGACGGTGGTAACCGTTGCCTGAGTTTCACCATAGGCTGTCCCGGGTTCCCTGGCAACTTGGCGCAAGGTCTTGAGGATGGAATTCAAGTCACTCTGCAGCAGGACCAGACCGTTCTCCAGCTCGGCTCCTTTCAGCCGAGGGAAAGGGCGGGACGAGGCAAAGGCCCAAACCCTCTCCAGACCGAAGGGGGCGGTTATCGTGAACTCGAAGCGATCGCTCGGGCCGGGAATCTGCAGATATTTACCGGCCGGGAAGAAACCTTCCCCGGAATAGCGATTGGGAAGAATTTGGATGAGGTTATTGGCAGCGTCGGCATAAATCAGCAGAAGATAGGCGTCCAGATCCGTGCTGACAAAATAGGAAATGGAATCGCCTTCACGATAGGTTTGGCCGTCGCCAAGATGCGATGTAATTTGCAGGCGAATCTTAGGACCGGACGGAGCGGAAGGGGGCGGTGGGGCAAACGGGGCGGGCGACACGGCTGCTGCAGCCGGGAATATCTCGATTCCATGGGGAATCGATGTGCGTGGGACGTTGACGACAGCTGCCGCCAGTACCTTGTCGGTTCCGGCTTCACGCAAGGTCATGTCGAAGACGAGGACATTCCCCATAACCGAATAGGATGTTTCCAGCGCCGCCTCGGCGCCGTCGATGATCGCTTGAATTGCCGATGAACCGATGGCTGGCGCCGGCTCCTTGCTCGCACTCGCCGTTTTTTGAATGGCAATCCCGCGGGTGACGGCCTGAGCCATGACATTAACATCGCGGGGACGAGGTTCCATGACCGTCAGTCCGTCAAGTTTCGTCAGTTCTTGGCGCAATTGACGCTGGACGACGAGGGAAAGTTCGCTCCCCTGACGGGTCGTGCCGTAAGTCACCGGCCCGAGCGTGACACGGTAGGCAAAGAGTGGCGACTGCGAAGGGCCGGCAAAGAGCTGGCTAAGAGCATTGTGAATCGCCCCCTCAAATTCATCAACGGCATAAGAAACGACAATGTGGTTTTCAATGGATTTGAGAGCCGAGGCCATACCGGCGTCGAGTGCCGACAGGGAACCTGCGGTCGCATCGAGGCCGATTCGGTAGCGCCCCGGCTCCAGTTTGCTGACGCGAAATTCCGCCCGCCCGCTGCGGTCGGTCAGTGCCCGCGCAATGATCTCTCCCGCAGGAGAACTCAACAGAAGGGGAACATTGCCCAGGGGGAGTGTTTTCGTCCCCGATTTCGTCCAGGCCCAGGCGGGCACCACATATTCGCGGGCGGTCGTGAGGGCATTGATCGTACAAAAACGACCACTGTCGATGATGATGGCATTACGCACCCGAATGCTCTGGCTGAGGGTCTCGCGCTGTGCATCCTCAAGAATGGGAATCTTCGCCTTCAAGTGGTCGCCAGCCGTCTTGAATTGATGAATCGAGGCATCAAGGCGGTCCCATTCCGCCTTGACCATCACCAGGGCGTTGATGGCTTCGCCGCCAGCGGCCAAACTGTTGCTCTCGGCTATACGTTCCTGATGGAGTCGAAGTTGCCGCTCAAGTTCTGCGGCGGCCTCGAGTTCGCGATTCTTCTTCGACTGTTCGGCTTTGAGTTGGCGTTCGCGCTTCCAGGCCTGGACGTGCTCGTATTCGTCGACCGGGACGGTAACCAGAACCCAGGATTTGAAGACCTGGCCCTGGGGTTTTCCGGCTTTGGCCGCCTGATATTTTTCCCAGTACCATTGTTTCGCCTTGATTCGGCTGACCTGAGCATCCGTGGTCTGCATCGACTTTGATCGCCCGGCAACCGTAGGGTCAAAAACGTCACTGGACTGGCCGTACATGGCTCGAATGACCTCATCGACTTCGGAAACTTCGACGCCGGTATATTGGGCATACTCCTTTCGGGCATTCTTCATGGCCGTGTCACGGGCATCCTGTTCAGATGCGTGATATTCGGAAAGGGCGACCAGGAAATGTTGTCCG